>SFNY01000020.1 GCA_004554085.1 Clostridiales bacterium
AAGGCAACCTCCGAAAGCAACATTACTTTGTATCCCAACCGCTTTCAGCTCAGCATTGAGGATGAAAACGGCATTCGCACCTGTCTTGAGCGCGCACTCTCAGGGCCATGTATCCCCACGGCAATCTTTTGCAGCGTAGACTATTATTCTCTGCGCGTAATGCGGGAGCTGAATGCGATGGGCCTTCGGATTCCCGATGATATTTCGATCATCAGCATCGATGACATCAACGTTGCACAGCTGATCACTCCCGCGCTGAGCACGGTTCATATCAATCGGGAAGAAATGCTGCAAAACGCCATCAATATTCTCATGGCAATGCTGAAAAACGAGCCGATCCCCTCGCAGATGCTCTCCACACCGGAGCTGCGAATTCGTGAAACCACCCGCGCAATCGACAGATCATCGGAATGACGGGATGCTTTCTCCCGCCTTGCCATCATCGCCCAGCTTTGGCTGGGCGATGATTATCTGCGCACGTGTTCTGAGCGCAAGCGGCGTCCCGGTTCCGTTAATGTGAACCGGGACGCCGCGATGGAATCCAGCCGGATTGTCTATTGGATTTCGCCTTCAAAAATGACCTTTTCCACGTTGACCATGTCATCAATGATGATCAAATTGGCCTTCTTCCCCCTTTCGATGCTGCCCACCCGATCGTCGATTCCCAGCATACGTGCCGGATTGATTGTAGCGAACCTGATGACGTGGCACAGGCCGTAGCCGGTGTGCATCATCATGTTCCGGCACGCCGCATCCATGGTCATCATGCTGCCGCAGACCCATCCTGCGGAGTCATAGCCCAGATCCGGCGCCTTTTCACCACCCCAGATCGGCCCCTCCGGATTTTCGCAGTCATCCGGGTAGTAATCTGTAATGAGAATCAACTTATCCAGTCCCTTGATCTTTGCAACCATCTTCAACATGTGGGGCTTGACATGGATGCCCATGGAGTCGCAGATCAGCTCCGCATAGAGATCGTCATCATACAGGCAGGCCTCGTCGGGGCCCACATCACGAATGCCCACATTGGACGGCACGATCGGATTGACGACGGCGGTTGCATTGCAATGATGGGTATGATTGACCAGGCCATACTTCTTCAGCCTGTATGCATCCGAGGGCTTGCACTCCGTGTGTCCCATGGAAAACCTCACCGACGGCTTGACCTGTTTGGCATACGCGCAGAAGAGCTCTATGTCCTTGCGCTCCGGCGCTACGCACCAGACCATGACGTCGTCGCCGACATAGTCCACCAGCGATTTCATGACCGCCTCGTCAATGGGGCCCGCCCACTTACAATTCTTGATGTCCGATCCATACTTGGGATTCATAAACGGGCCTTCCATATACAGACCGGCGATGATGCGGGCGGCGCCGCTCGTCCTCGCCCGACGGATGTTCGCGATTCCCTCGACCATCTCCTCATAGCTCTGCGATTGATACAGCGCAGGAAGAACCGTTGTCGTGCCGTGGGCAAAGTGCATGGCAGCGGCCGTTTCCGGTTCACGGTGGAACCACTTCTTGTTGCCTCCGTGGCAGTGGACGTCGATGAAACCAGGCGCTGTATACTTGCCGCCGGCATCCAGCACCTGACAGTCGTCGGGAATCGTTACGCTCTTTGCGGGCCCAAACGCAACGATGGCGTCCCCTTCGCAGAGCACCACGCCATCCCAGATCAGCCCTTCTTCCAGAATGATCTTGGTATTGATAATGGCCAGCATGCTTATTCCTCCACCTTCCGGGCAAACCAGGTGCAGTTTCCCCTGCAGCTTCCGTCTGCATTGTACTCCGGATCAAACTTTAACTCAATGCTATACTTTGCCGCAACCTCGCCATAGAGCGCTTCGCAGTGGTCGCAATAGGTCAGCTTGCCGTGATGCGGTTCCTGTCCGCGGCTGCGGATGTCCGCGCAGGAGGTGCAGTTCCTGATTTCCCCGTGGAAAACGTCGCCCTCCATATACGCGCGGAACTGGATCTTCTCGCGGGAAAGCGTTCCGGAGCTGCCGCCCCAATAGCTCAGACAGCCATGAACCCCCTCCTCGCGAAGGTACTCGTCCAAATGGGTACAATACTCTCTGGAGAGCGTGGAGAAGAGAGAGCGGAGCTTTTCGACGCCGTACTTGTCCTCGACATAGCCGAAGGTCTTATTGTATGCCGCAATATAATCTCTTATCGTCATTTGGCTGCCTCCTGTTTTCTGGTGAAGCGGAACTTCAGACGGCCCTGGGTATCGTATTTCAGCATTTCAAAATCATAGCCCGCCATTTCCGCCACATCACCGTAAATGACCTCGTAGGATTTATAGTAATTGTCCCGAGGCATGCTGTAGCCCTGGTCGTAATGGGTCTGCCAGATGTAATCCGGGCAATCCAGAATCTCGACCGTTACAGAATCCTTGTCGGCGGTCACGCAGACCCTGCCCTCGTCCTCCACGATAATCTCCGGAAAATACGCTGCAATTGCCGCCGTACCGCCCAGCCTGAACTTTTCCGCCAGCGGCGCATAGACTTCCTTTGCGATGTAGTGCCAGTATTCCATCAGCCCTTCCTCGCCGAAATTGTCCTCAAACCAGCGGTAAATGATGGAATATCCGCCGTACCATTCTCGAATTGCTGCCATAACGCACCTCCTTAGCGATACTGTCGATCGGAATCATACTGGATCGGCGCCGCGAACAGCTTGGAAATATAGACTTCCGCATTGCACAGCTGCACAACGGAGTCCGGCACCAGCGGCGTGACCGGCCCGAAGCATACCAATCTGGATATGAGCTTTTCCCATGTAATATCGGTATTGCCGATCAGGAAGTTGTGGAATTCAAATACATGCTTGGCATTGACAAACTCACGCGGCCCGATTGTTGCAGCGCGCGGCGGAACAAAGGCAACGTCACCGCACATGCCGAAACTGGCGTGCAGGGAGTTCTGCGCCAGCGTCATCAGGTGCAGATCGGATATACGGGCACCCATCTTCGTCCACTCCTCCAGCGTTGGAACCTCGCCATTCCTGCATCCAAACTGCGGAACTGCATCGATGAAGGAGGCGTGGCCGGACCAGCCGCAGGCAGAGTAAATGATGTCCGCTTCGCCAGCATCCTGAATCATTCTGGAATAGGAATCGATATTGGCGTTGGTGGGATAATGAATATTTTCCATCTTCGGGCGCAGCTCAGGCCGCAGCTCATTGTAAAAAAAGCGGAAGAATGCACTGGTGAAGCCTGCGGGATAATCCGGAGGGGCGATGACGCCGTCCTCGTTTGCCCATTCATCTTGCGTGAAAATTACGAGATTGCGGCAGCTGACGTTCATCTTGTTGCACATGTAAGCCACGCGCTTATAAATCCCGGCGGGATTGGGCAGGATCATGACACACTTTTCGTCCTTCTCATCGGAATCCTTGATGCGCTTGAACATATCGGTGAGCCACGCATACCAGATGAATTCGTCCTCAACTATTTCCAGCGTCCAGTTCGGGCGGGTCTCGTTAAGGGCAAGATAATCCTTCTCGCTGGTCAGACGGACTCGATCCAGCACTTCAACATCGCGGAAGGGCACGTCGGGATGCGGGGTGAACTTGAAGCTCTCACAGAAATTACTCATGGGTTTCTTCCTCCTGTTCTTGTATAGTGTTTACGAATCAAACAGAGCTTACTTTTCGATAGTTTGCATAGCTTGCCGAACCGATGACAATGACTGTCAGTAAGCCCTGTACGACCTGCTGATAGTAACCTGAGATGCCCATAACACTCAGCGCATTGATCAAAACGCCGACGATCAGCAAACCAATGCAGCTCAACGGAATGCTGCCCACGCCACCCACGGTACTGGTTCCGCCGATGATGATGCTGGAGATGACGACGAGGTTCAGGTTATCTCCGGCAATTGCCGTGGCGGACTGGAGCCGAATGGTCGTCAGGATTCCTGCAAATGCGGCGGAGATGCAGACGATGACAAACGACATGATCTTATAGAAGTCAACATTGATGCCCGAATTCTTTGCAACCTCATAGTTGCCGCCAGTCGCATAGATATTGCGCCCGAAGCGGGTCGCCCTGAGATGGTAGGTGCAGATCAGGCCAACCAGGATAAAGACGTACGGAAAGATCTGGAAGCCCGCAATCTTCATCCGGCTCAGCGCAACAACGAGTTCATTTCCGCTGACCGAGGTCGGCTGTCCCTTGCTGATAATCTGACCGACGCCCTTGATGATATAGCTGCTCCCCAGCGTTCCAATGAAGGAACTCAATCCCATCTTGGAAACAATCACGCCGTTCATAATGCCGATCACGACGCCGACGAGAAGCGCGATCAGGAATGCGGGGAGAAATCCGAGCGCGTTGCACAGCTTTGCAAACACAATGCCGCACAGCGTCAGTGTCGCGCCGACGGAGAGATCAAATTCCGCGCAGAGCAGCGTGTAGGTCATTCCGAAGCCGACAATGCCCTGAATGGATACCTGCAGCATCAGATTCTGCAGATTTGCCGCCGTCAGTGTACTGCCTCCGGTAGCGATGGCTGCCGCAATCACCAGAAGAACAAGTATCGCCAATGACTTGTAATTCTTCAGGAAACGAACGAGCTTTCTGTTTTTCATTTTGATTTTCCCCCTGCACGCTTTACTCTCAGGTAAACATCCAGCCATACCGCGAGTATCAGCACGAGTCCCTGCACCAGCGTCTGCGTGGAGGAATCCATGCCGACCAGATCCATCAGGTTCTTCATGACCGTGTAAGCGTAGACGCCAACGACGCATCTCCAGGTGCTGCCGAAGCCGCCCGCCATTGAGTAGCCGCCGATGACAAGACCGCTGACGGCATCCATTTCATAATTATCGCCCGACAATGCCTTGATCGTACCGGTGCGAGACGCCAGCAGGATACCGGCAATGGCAGCGCAGACGCCGGAAATGACGAAGCAGATAAAGCGCGTTTTCTGCACGCTGATGCCCGCCAGACGCGAGGCCTCGGGGTTGATGCCTACGAGCGTGACCTGACGGCCAAACCGCATTTTCGAGAGCACGACGCCGAAAACAACCGCCACGATGAGCATGAACCACATCAGGTTCGGCAGGCCAAGGACAGTTCCCTTGCTCAGCCGAATGAACCAGTCCGCACAGCCGGTGGTGCGAAAGGCCTTGTTGCCGGAGAATGCCTGCGCCAGACCTCTGTACACCATCTTCAGGCTGAAGGTCAGCATCATGATTTCCATGGCGCGCGCCCTTGATATGTAGACGATCGCCATGTTGATGCAGCTGATCGCTACGGATACCAGAATTGCAGCGGCGACCGCGCCGAGCTGGCCCAGCTCCTCGACAAAGCAAACGGAGATCAAGGCGCTGATCGCCATGTTGATGCCGACGGTCAGATCTATACAGCCGGAAATCAGAACAAAACCCATTCCGATGCCCAGAATCGTCAGCACGGCGCCCTGCTTCATGATGTTCATCAGATTGACGCGGGAATAGAACATTTCCGAGCGCGTCAGGCCGAGCAGCATCATCAGCACCAGTACGCCGATGCAGGCATATTCGGGCAGGATGCGCAAAACATCCCTTTTGGTCCAATGCTTCCCTTTCGTTCTCATTGCTCTACCTCCTGTCGGCGAAGAATCGTCTGCATAACGTTTTCAGCAGTGATTTCAGCTCCCGAAAGCGTGCCCTTCTGATTGCCCTCGTAGACGACCACAACCCTGTCGGACATGGCCAACAGCTCCGGCATTTCCGAGGAGATCATAATGATCGACTTTCCTTCGGCAACGAGGCCGTTCATCAGATTGTAGATCTCCATTTTTGCGCCGACGTCAATTCCACGGGTAGGCTCGTCAAGTACGATGATGTCCGAATTTGCAAACAGCCACTTGGCGAGAACGACCTTCTGCTGGTTGCCACCGGAGAGATTCACAACCTTCTGCTCGGTAGAGGGCGTCTTGATCGCAAGCGCACTGACGTATTCCTCGGATATGCGCTTTTCCTGCCTTCTGCTCACGAAGGTGTTTTTGCACACCGCATTCAGGTTTGCACAGGAAATGTTCTTGGAAACCGGCAGATGCAGATGAAGTCCCTGAGACTTTCTGTCCTCCGTCAACAGCGCCAGACCGTTTTTGATGGCAACCCTGGGAGATGTGATCTTCACCTTTTGCCCGCCGATCAACACGTCTCCGCTATCCAGTTTGTCAGCCCCGAAGATTGCACGCACGATCTCCGTGCGCCCGGAACCCACCAGTCCGGCAAAGCCAAGAATCTCGCCCTTGCGAAGCTGGAACGAAATATTCCGAAATACCCCTTCGCGGCTCAGATTTCTCGCCTCCAGTACGACCTCAGCATCCTCGCCCGGCTTGCTGGCGCGCTGTGGATAGCTCTGGCTGACCGTGCGGCCGACCATCTCTTCGACGATCATGTCCGTATTGACCTCGGCGATGTCATGGGTACTGATGATCCTTCCGTCGCGCATGATGGATACCCTGTCGGAGATTTGCATAACCTCCTCGAGCTTGTGCGAAATATAGATCACTGTTACGCCGTCTGCGCGGAGATCCTCCACGATTCTGAACAGCTTTTCAACTTCGTTGCTCGTCAGCGTTGCGGAGGGTTCGTCCATGATAATAATCCGGGAATGATAGGACAGCGCCTTGGCGATTTCAACCATCTGCTTTTCTGCAACGCTTAAATCCTTGATCAGCGTGGTTGGATCTATGTCATAACCGACGCGAAGCATCAGCTGATGCGCCTGTTCGTTAATCTGTTTCCAATTGATCCATGTGCCCCTCTTGTTGGACATGCGTCCGAGGTAGATGTTCTCTGCGATGCTCAATGCATCCACCAGATTGAACTCCTGAAAAATGATGCTCTGTCCCTTGTTCAGGGCGTCCAGCGGATTCCTGATGGTCGTCTTTTCGCCGTTGAGATAAATCTCACCCTGGTCCAGGGAATAAACGCCGCTCAGAATCTTCATGAGCGTGGACTTTCCTGCACCATTTTCTCCGCAGATCGAGTGAACCTCTCCCGCATAGAAATCCAGATTGATGCCATCGAGCGCTTTCACCCCGGGAAATGTCTTTGTAACACCCCTCAGGGATAAAACAACTTTCTTCTCCATAATACTTCTGCCCCGTTTCTTTGCGTGGATGATTTGCAGCCTGCGATTCCTTCGGCTGTAAACGACGGGCGGCGGGTGCAAAACTCCGCCGCCCGTTTCAATCTCATTTCATGAAATCAGCAAGCATGAATTTATTCGGCTGCAACAAACTGGAACTGGGATACGTCGATGGAATCAACGTTGTCCAACGTGACAGCGAGCGGCTCCTGGAAGTAGATCGGAGCAATCTCCTCGCCCGCAAACATATCCGCGGCGAGATCGATCAGGAACGAGCCCATGGGCTCCCACAGGATCAGGCCAAACATTTCGGCAGAACCGTCGCGAATGAAATCCAGATAATCCAGCATGCCGCAGGGCGCTACAACGGCGACTTCACCAGTCATTCCGGCATCCGCGATTGCGGAGATTGCGCCGCCTGCCATCACGTGATCCTGCGTGAAGATGATTTTGACATCGGGATTGGAGACCAGAAGGTTCTCGGTAATTGCCATCGCCTCAGCGGAATCGAACTTGCCTTCGTATTCGCCGACAACCGTGATGTCGGAACCTGCAAGGGCCGTATTGATGGCCTCGACGGTCTTGAAGGTCGGATCCGTGCCAGCCTGACCGGTGATGATCGCCATTTTTGCGCCCTGGCCGTTGTACTTCTCAACGACGTAGTTCGCAACGCCCAGCGCCATGGTGTAGTCATCCAAACCGGCGAAGGAATCCAGCAACGCCATGCATTCGTCGTTCATCTGCATGCCGATGCCGATAACCGGAATGCCGGCGTCCCTGGCCGCTTCAAGGGAGGGCTTCAGGGAGGCAACGTCGGTGGGATTCAGGAAGATGACGTCCACACCGGCAGTGATGAGCGTGTTCATCTGGTCGGCCTGGGTGGAAGGATCGCCGTTGGCATCCTGAAGATTGATGGTCCATCCTCTGGCTTCGGCGGCGGTTCGCGCATTCTCAACAATCGCTACGCAGGAGTCGGCCGCCATGGAATAGATGGCAATGCCGATTTCCTTTGCATCGGCAGCTTCCTCGGCATAGGCGCTCATACAGAGCACCATCACCAGAGCGAGCAACAGTGCGGTCAATTTCTTCATCCTAGATTCCTCCAATACTGTTTTTTTCTCCCTTTCATCCATCTAGTCATTAACTAAAAGAATTCTGGAAGATTTAGTTTAATTATAAAGCTGTAATTTACGTTTGTCAAGCCTAAAATCATAATTTTTAATTTCGTTTGTTGGCAGTTTTTAACTTATTATCTATTGACATTTACATTTTAAGATTATATCATGAATTCAATGCAATTCATGCATAAAATATTCTAAATTCTTTTAGTGTTGTGAGAGGGGGAAATCGAATGAACAGACAATTGAAGCTGGAGCCTCCATTCTTCGAGATTGGCCCAAAGAATTATCTCATTGGCGACCAGGTCCTGGATCTGGCGCGCATTGCCGATGAAGCTGCCGCGAAATATGATGTCCGCGTGATCTTTACGACGCCCTATGTGAATATCGAAAAGGTCGCCGCATCTGTGAAAAACCTGAAGGTCTTTGCTCCGCACATGGATGATATTCCCGTGGGCCGCGGCCTGGCCTGCGTGCTCGGCGAATCCTTGAAGGCGGCGGGGGCAGTTGGTGTGATGCTGAATCACACCGAGCGGCCGCTTGCGGCTTCCACACTGGTCAGGACGCTGAACCGTGCGCGCGAGCTCAATTTGATGAGCATCGTCTGCGCGGATTCCATGGCCGAGACCCGTTCAATCGCGCAGCTGCATCCGGATCTGATGATCACCGAGCCCACCGAGCTGATCGGCACCGGCTGCGCAGCGGATACTTCCTATGTTGCCGCCTCCGTCGAAGCGATCACTGCCATTGATCCGAACATTGGAATCCTGGTCGGAGGCGGCATTTCAAACGGAAACGACGTCTACAATACGATCATGGCCGGCGCTGACGCAACCGGTTCGTCCAGCGGGATCGTAAAAGCGGCCGATCCGGGCGCAATGGTTCACGAAATGCTATCCGCCCTGCGACAGGCGTGGGACGACCGGCACAGCAAGAGCAGATAAGGAGGAATCCATGAGCAGGTACGATCCATCAATTACCGAGATTCTCAACATCGAATGGCAGGAGATTCAAAAGCTTACCAAAACGCTCGACCGGAGTGTGATGGAAAGAATCATTGATTTGCTGCTTCGCGTAAAGCCCGAAGGACACAAGGTCATCACCGCGGGCTGCGGCACCTCCGGTTCCGTCGCTGTTCGCGTAGCGCATTCTCTGAGCGTTTGTGAAGTCCCCGCATTCTTCTGCAGCCCTGCGAATTCCATTCACGGCGGCACGGGTGCAATCCAGAAGGGGGATGTTGTCATCCTCTTCTCGAAGGGCGGCAATACACAGGAGATCGTCAACTATATTCCGATCTGCAAGGCGAAGGGTGCAACGATTATCGGCGTCTCGCAGAACGACAATTCCATCCTGGCGCTGAATTCCGACATCTACTTCAAAGTTCAGATCGATCAGGAATCCGACAAGTTTAACATGTGCGCTTCCGCGAGCTGCACCGCCTATTGCGCCGTTTGGGATTCGATTGCCTTCACCATCATGAAATACAACGGCTATACCAAGGACGATCTGCTGCTGATCCATTCCGGCGGAAAGGTCGGCGAGCTGCTCTCCGGTGAGAACAAGTGACCCAAGGCAACATCGCTCAATTCATCGGCGCGTTGCCCGAACATAAGTATATGGAAGGAGAATCGCTATGACAATTTTCAATGAGAAGTTTCAGGTCGAAACCGGCCACAGCCATGTCACCGTACTGGACGTAACCAGGCAGGTTCGCGAAATCGTTGCCAGATCCGGGGTGAAGAACGGCAACATTCTGGTGTACACGGGCCATACCTCCTGTTCTGTACAAATCCAGGAGTTTTCCGATGGTCAGACGCTCTGGGGAACCGAGCTGATTATGCAGGATCTGATCAATTGCCTCGCAAAGATAGCGCCCACCTGCACCAACGAGAATCAGTATCTTCATCCGAATGCCGCCCACGTCAAGGGTGCCGTTGAAGAGCGCAACGAGGCCCCTGAGTGGTGCCTGAATACGGACGGGCATATCCGCTCGATCATCATGGGGCGCTCCGTCACCATTCCGATCATCGACGGCGAAATCCAGCTGGGCGAATTCGGCCTGGTGTATTTCGCCGATTGGGATCAGGTTCGCGCGAGAACCCGCACCGTAATTGTTCAGGTGATGGGTGAATGAGCCATGACCTGCGTACTTGCAATCGACTTCGGCACCAGCGGGTGCCGAAGTGCGGTTTATAGCGAGAATCTGCAAATGCTGTGCGCTTCCACACAGGAATACCCGTTGATTGTCCGCTCCGAAAAGGAGATCGAACAGGACGCAGAGCTGTGGTGGCAGTGTGCCCTGAAGACGATGCGTGAGGCTGTGGCACAAGCGCCTGTGGACGCAAAGGATATTCGCGCCATCTCCATCAGCTCGCAGGGAATTTCCTTCGTGCCTGTCGATCAGGATGGGAATGTGCTGTACAATGCTATCAGCTGGCTGGACAGCCGCGCCATCACAGAAATGGAGATGCTGAAAAGGCGGTACGGTGCATCCGAACTGTACCAGCGCACCGGCAAGCGCCTCGCTCCCGCTTATACGCTTTCCAAGCTGATCTGGTTCCGCGCAAACCACAGGGAAATCTACGACAGGGCATGGAAGATCCTTCTGCCATTGGACTTCATTCAATTGCGTCTGACCGGAAAATGCGTGTGTGACCATACAATGGCGGGCGGGAGCATGTATTACGACGTTTCTGCCCAGGCCTGGGCAGATGATCTCCTGAAGGATCTTGATCTTGTGAAGGACAAGCTGCCAGTCATCGCATGGGCGGGAGAACCAGTCGGAACGCTGCTGCCCGAGGTTGCCCGCCGCATCGGTCTTTCGGAGGATGTGATCGTCGCCAACGGTGCGCAGGATCAGAAATGCGCTGCACTCGGTGCGGGAGCCACCTGCGATATTGCGGCCATCTCTCTGGGCACCGGAAGCTGTATCTCCCAGCTTGCATCCGTTCCGCCCACAGATCCGCAGATGCGAATTCCCTTCTTTTCCTATGTGAAGGAAGGCATGTGGGATCTGGAAGGCGTAATCAATACCGCCGGTTCCGCCTACAGCTGGTTTAGAAACGAGTTTGCCGAAAACAGGTCCTTTGATGCGCTCAACGAGGCCGCAGCCGAGGTGATCCTGCCAAACCATGTAATGTTCTTTCCGTATCTTGCAGGCCCATCCTCCCCGCACTGGGATGATGCCGTCGGATGCTTCACGGGATTCTCCCTCAATACGGGACTGGGGCATGCGGCGCGCGCAGTCATGGAAGGCGTCGCTTACAGCATCCGGGCCAATCTGGACGCAATGGCATCCGTGTGCGGCAGAGCAAAGGAGATCCGCCTCTATGGCGGCGGCAGCAGGAGCTCCTTGTGGTGTCAGATCATTTCTGACGTGACGGATACTCCCGTCGTTCGGCTTTCCTCATCCGAGACAGCCCTGGCAGGCGCAGCAATTCTGGCGTTCCAGGCATTGGAATGTGAGGTTCCCGCCTCCCTGGCTCCGGCTGAACGCTTCACGCCAGATGCACACAGCGCAGGGCTTTACGAGGATAGTTACCGGAAATATGAACAGCTTCGGGCACAATACTTTGCTCACATGTAAAGGAGAAGGATTATGTCTAATTTGTTTCAGGAGAAAACCTGGCCTGAGCTCAAGGAATATGCCGAGAAAAATGCACTGATCATCCTGCCCGTCGGAACTGTCGAGGAGCATTCGCTGTATCTGCCCGTGGACACCGATGCGAGAATCGCTGAATATCTCGCCGCCCAGATCGCCGAGGATATCCAGGATGAAATTCCCGTGCTCGTGATGCCCACCGTATGGTCCGGTTACACCCCCAAGGTTGTACAGGCATTCGGCGGCGCCATGGCTGTACGCCCGCAGATCTTCATTGAGATGATGCACGACATCTGCGCATCCATTGCACGGATGGGATTCAGCAAGCTCTTCATGCTCGATTGCCACGGTCAGCACGGCCCGATGCTCAACGTTGTGACCAAGCTGATCGCCGACGAATTTGGCTTCTACTATTCCAGTGCAACACCTGTTCCATTCTTTGCCAGGGAATTCAATGAGATCAGAGCCTCCGAGCGCGGCGGCTGCAGCCATGCATGTGAATACGAGACCTCTCTGATCCTGCACATCAGTCCCGAATTGGTCAAGCCAGAGAAGTTCACCGATGTCGACAAACTGAAATACCATTCGGATTTCATCGCAGGCGATGCCTGTTACGGTGGTCAGAAGGTCGTCTGGTCTACCTTCGGCATTCAGCAGCCCCTGTATGGTGCTTGCGGCGATCCCACCGGCGCAACTGCCGAAACCGGCCGGATCATCACCGAGGCCGTCCGCAAGAACTGTGGCAGATGGCTGCGCGAGTATTACTTCCACAAGCGCATTCTGCCGGAGGACTGACGCCTCAAACGCAGGAGGAACCATTGTGGACGAACGATAGCAGGAACACAGGTTACGCATAGCGGCACTCCTGAGTACTATGTGATAAACTTCTTACGTCATCTTTCATGATGATGCCTCCTTTGCTTTCTCCTTGCGGTTGCCAGACCACTTTCAGTATAGCATTGGAGGCCTTTTTCTTTAAGTCTTTTTCTTCACCCCCTGTTGAACCCAATGTCATTAAGTTAATGCCACAATATCAAGAGGAGAACCGGGAAAGAAGGTAACCGCTCAATAATCCGCACCTGCCAATGAGCACGAAGTCATGAGATAATGTGTCCAACAAGTCGGATAGAATCGATGGTCTGTCATTGTCTTTGCAGGTATATGCGGGAGAGGTTATTGCGCAATTTCCTGTTCTAGGCGCATACCGATCCTGAAGCCGTTGATGAATCCCTGCCGGTCGTGCTCCCAGCACAGGTCATTCACGGTGTCAATGATTGTGTTTGCACGCTCCGTAGGCAGGCCATTCAACAGGAGATTCAAAGATTCGTTGACTTTCGCATAAATATACTTTATAATTTAGTTGGTGCTGTGCAAAAATGTAGGATTATCCGGGCTATTCTGCCTGAGATGCTCGGTATAAATGCAGTTATGTGAGGAGGGAAAGAATGAAAAGAACCTTTGCGATCCTGTTGGCATTACTTGTACTGCTCACCTGCGGATTGACGCCGCTCTGTTCTGCCGAAGGAACAGAGCAGGATGCAGACGCCGCGTGGAAGCTGGTCAGCGAAGCCTATATCTACGCATTTCCGCTGGTGCTGACCGATGCGACCCGGACGCTGTCCACCAATACGGACGGAACGATGCCTGGCCGTGCGCCCGTGAATCAATTCAACCATGCGCAGAAGCTGGCGGACGCCTCCTTCCGAACGGTGGTGACGCCGAACGTCGATACCGTCTATTCGCAGGCGTGGCTCGACCTCAGCGCAGAGCCCATGATCCTTGTGCTGCCGGAGACGGACCGCTTCTGCAACGCGCAGCTGCTGGACGCCTGGACCAACACCGCAGCCGTGCTCGACGAGGCGGGCACGTATGCCCTGGCGCTTCCCGGCTGGGAGGGTCAGCTGCCCGACGGAGTGACGCGCGTGGACGTTCCCACCGCGACGGTGTGGACGATCATCCGAACAGTGTTGTCCGGAAGTGAAGATCTTCCCAACGTCTATGCCATTCAGCAGCAGATGCGGCTTATGCCGCTCTCGGCCTACGAAGGCGGCGGGGCATATGCCGCGCCCGCGGGAAGCTATTTGGAGGAGAACGACTTCGTTCCCGTAAGCAAGGTGCTGTCCATGGCTCCGGCGGAGTTTTTCAATACGGCGAACGCGCTGATGCAGGCCAACCCGCCCGCCGAAGCCGATGCGGAGCTGTTGAGCAGGCTCTCTGCGATCAACGTGGGCCCGGGAATGACCTTTGATGCCTCCATCCTCGGTGAGAACGCCGCAGAGTGCTGGACGCAGATGCTCCAGCAGCTGCGCGGAACGCTGGCGGCGGACGGCGCGGGCTATGCCCGTCAGCTCGGCCAGTGGATTTATTACGGCGCGCCCATCGGAGACTTCGGCACGGCGTACACCTACCGCGCCATGGTGGCGCTGGTTGGTCTGGGCGCAAATACGGTGGACGTGGCGATCTATCCCAAGACAACGGTGGATGCAAGCGGCGCAGCTTTGACCGGCGAAAAGATCTATGTGCTGCACTTTGACAGCTTGCCGCCCACGCTGGGCAGCGGCTTCTGGTCCGTAACCGCGTATGGCGAGGACGACTTCCTCATCGACAACCCCATCGACCGCTACTGCATCAACGACCGCTCGGATTTCAAGCTGAACGCGGACGGCACGCTGGACATCGTGCTTTCGAAGGACGCGCCGCAGGAGACTTCCAACTGGCTGCCCGTATCCGACGGAGAATTCCACCTGTTCATGCGCATCTACCTGCCCGACATGGTTGCGCTGGATGCGTGGCAGCCGCCCGTCATTCGTGAACAATAAACCATCGAAAGGAGTGTGTTTTATGAAGCGAATTGCATCCATTCTTCTTGCAGCGATGCTGTTGAGCTGTTCCATTGTCGCGCTGGCGGAGGGCACAGGCCTCGGATTGACCGCCGGGGTCAAGCCCGCCACGGAAATTACGGCGGCAGCGAATGCCGCGGTCTATGACCAGCTCGATTTCAATGACAAGCAGGAATATGAATTTGCGACGCGCGGCCTGATCGCCGCGCCGGAGACGCTGGAGCTGAAGGACGAGAACGGGACTGTCCTCTGGAGTCAGGACGCCTTTGCGTTTCTGGACGACTACGAAGAAGCTCCCGACAGCGTAAACCCCAGCCTGTGGGAGAATACCAAAAACAACCATGCCTACGGCCTGTTTGAGGTCTGTGACGGCATCTATCAGGTGCGCGGCTATGATATGGCAAACCTCACCGTTGTCAAGGGCGACACGGGATGGATCGTCTTTGACCCGCTGATGAGCGTGGAGTGCAGCCAGGCGGCCATGCAACTGATTGAAGAGAATCTGGGCAAGTATCCCGTCAAGGCCGTGATCATCTCCCACTCCCACGCCGACCACTTCGGCGGCATCCTCGGTGTGATGGCCGAGGAGGACAAGGCGGACGAGTCGCTTTCCTTTGAGGATCAGCTCTCCAGCGGCAAAATTCCCGTCATCACCCCTGTTGGCTTTACCGAGCACGCTGTCAAGGAAAATGTCTATGCCGGCAAGGGCATGGGCAGACGCTCCAACTATCAGTACGGTGTGCTGCTCACACCCGGCGTGACCGGCAAGCTCGCCCAGGGCATCGGCATGGGTCAGTCCACGGGCACGGTGTCCTTCCTCACGCCCAGCTATGAGATCACAGAGACTGGAGAAACGCTGACCATCGACGGCGTGGAGCTGGAATTCCAGCTTACTCCCGGCACGGAGGCCCCAGCGGAGATGAACACCTGGCTGCCGCAGCACAAGGCGCTGTGGGTGGCGGAAAACTGCACCGGCACGCTGCACAACCTCTACACCCTGCGCGGCGCCGAGGTGCGCGACGGCGCGGCTTGGGCCAGCTACATCACCGAGGCAATCACCCGCTACGGCAAGGAGGTGGAGGTCACCTTCCAGTCCCACAACTGGCCGCACTGGGGCAACGAAGTGGTGAACGATTACATGGTCAACACCGCGGCGGTGTACAAGTACATCAACGATCAGACGCTGACCTATATCAATCAGGGCTACACCAGCGATGAGATCTCCAACATGATCGAGCTGCCGGAGGAGCTCAACAGAATTTGGTATACCCGCCAATATTACGGCACGGTTGCGCACAACGCCAAGGCGGTCTATCAAAAGTTCATGGGCTGGTACGACGGCAATCCCGTGAACCTCAATCCGCTCACGCCCAGCGACAGCGCAAAGAAGTGGGTGGAGTATCTGGGCGATACGGACAGGGTGCTGCAGATGGCCAAGGCGGACTTCGACAAGGGAGAGTATCAGTGGGTGGCGGAGGTCACGAACACGCTTGTGTTTGCCGATCCGACCAATATCGACGCGCGATTGCTGTGCGCCGACGCGCTGGAGCAGCTGGGGTATCAGGCGGAGTCCGGCCCCTGGCGCAATGAATACCTGACCGCCGCACAGGAGCTGCGCTATGGCAACGCAAATTTCACGGCTGCAACCAAGAGCACCGGGGCCATGATCAAGGCACTCTCCGCGCCCATGCTGTTTGACTACATGGCCATCGTGATGGATAAGCAGGCGCTGGCGGATGTTGACTTCGTCATGAACGTGACGCTGCCCGACGTAAGCGAGCAGCACATGCTTCGCGTGAAGAACGGCGTGGTGCTGGTGTACACAAACGCGCAGTCCGACGCGGCGGACGTGTCCATCACCTGCCCGAAAAACGCGCTCTTTGCGATCCTGACCAACAATCAGGAGGCGGTCGCGCAGGCCGTTCAGGTGGAGGGCGACGCCGGACTACTGACGCTCATGATGGAGAATATGAATCAGTTCCCCATCGACGGAACCAACCCGTTCAACATCATTGAGCCGTAAGTGGGTAAGGTGCAGTCATATTTGAACCCGCCCAATAATGCCGCGCCCGGACGAAGCTGTCCAATTATGCGATACGTAAGCATCGCACTTGAATAACTGGAATCCGGAAAAACAAGTAAACATGAAAAAATGTCACCGCATGTTACTGCGCATGTCACTGCGCAAATAGCTGCGAAAAAGTGCGTTGCGCCTAATACTGACATAAAATACAAATCCCTCCGATTCTGGCCTCATCCGCGCTTGCGGAAAAACCAGTACAGGAGGGATTTCATATTCTTCCTCTACTGTGGAAATCTCCCAATCTACCTACCCAGCCGTCAGCTCCTCGTAGATACTCATATTCTCTACTGATGACTCTTATATTGTTACTTACTTTCTAACTCGGGACGATTCCCCTTAACCCGGGACGTTTTGCCCTAATCGTCCAGAGTGGGTGCATTTTTGCGGAAACGGCAGGCGTTTTGCTGAAAAAGTGCCCTGGTTTGGAAGCAAAAAGGCTGGACAGGGAAAGCTCCTATCCAGCCAAATGACGCGGTATATTTGATTTCTTGCATACAGAAGGAAGAATATAGCAAATTATCCTGGTAATCTGACGCTCAATCCCTTCACAAACGCAAAAAGAATCACCCATGCCTTGTATCAAAACATGGGTGATGAGGTGGTGGACCCGAGGGGAGTCGAACCCCTGTCCGAAGATCAGACGACCAGAGCATCTCCGAGCGCAGTCTGTGTTTTGACATTCCCTCTGGAGGGCTCCCGCAGACAGGATTCCCCCTTCAGTAGCTTCATAAAATCCCACCGTCCGCAAAGCTTAAGGCGGCTGGTTCCCTGCCTTTATGACGCCGGTGACCCGCGCCGCAGGAGGCTCAGGGCCGACGATCGCTGATTAAGCAGCGAAAGCTACGTTATCGTAGTTGTCAGTTCATTTTAAATCCCGTTGATGAGGCAGTCCAGGGCTGCCGCTCGCTTCTCTGACCCTCCGTACCCCCGTCGAAACCGAGTACGGGCCCATATTCAGTAGCGCTCCTTCATGGAACGCTCGATGTCGCGCTTGGCGTCGCGCTTGGCCATGTCGTCGCGCTTGTCGTAGAGCTTCTTGCCCTTGCAAAGCGCAAGCTCCAGCTTCATGCGTCCCTCCTTGAGATAAACCTGAAGCGGGATCAGTGCCAGACCCTGCTCCATGACCTGCTGGCGGCACTTGCGGATCTCCGCCTTGTGCATCAGCAGGCGCTTGGGGCGCAGCGGGTCGGTGTTGAAATAGCTGCCCTTCTCGTAGGGGCTGATGTGCATGCCGTAGACCAGCATCTCACCGTTCACCACCTGCGCGTAGCAGTCCTTCAGATTGCACTTGCCCAGGCGCATGGACTTGACCTCCGTGCCCTTGAGCTCGATGCCCGCCTCCCAGGTATCCAGGATGAAGTAGTCATGTCTGGCGCGCTTGTTCTGGGCAACCAGCTTGATTCCCTTCCTGTCGCCAGCCATGCTTCCGCCTCCCTTCACGCCAACGCCCTACTATTATATCACCAACCGCCCCGCTTGTAAACCCGAGCGCGAAAAAAACGCACATGGCTGCCCTCCGCAGGCGACCACATGCATCTTTGTCGTTCCGAACCGAACCGGAGTCCGGTTCGCCGCAGCTCATGTATGGATCAGTGCTCGTCGATCCAAGCCTGAACCTTGGTCTTGGCCAGGCGGGTGATCTTCTCCTCAGCGTAGGGAGAAGCCTCGCCACCGTTGCCGTAAACGAAATACTGGCCGCCGGGCATCTGATAGAGCGTCTCCTCATAGCCTGCCGGATCGCCGAAGCTGCCGTTGGTGTACTTGTGGATCAGCTGCGCCGCATCGGTATCGTAAACGACCTTGCAAATAGTCTTCTGCATGGTTTTTCCCTCCTTGGAACTTTCGGGAGCATGCTCTGGCTCCCTCATTGCCCATTATAGCGGCACATTATGCACACTGGGTTGTGGAATTGTAATTTTTTTGCTATTTCAATGATACTTTTCACCAAATCCAGGTGCTCCATATCGGGATTCTTAACAATTAAGCGCTGAACCATCGCTCCACTCCTACATTTTGTAAAATATCCTGTATTTCATGTCTAATATACTTGACAAAATGCCATATCAGGCGTATACTGACAGCACATTGAAAGGAGCTGAAACGAAATGAACTCTATTCCCTATATCCTTGGTTTTCTTTGCGGATTTGTGGTGGTTGCGCTCGTGGCCTTGCTGCTGCGCTATGTATTCAAGAAGAAGAACGGCGTGCTCTGCGGCGAATACGACGAGCGACAGAAGGCGATTCAGGGCCGTGGATACAAGTACGCCTACTTCACGATGCTGATATCCGTCGTTGCCGGCGCGCTGTTCGATGTGTGGACAGGCGTCAAGTGGATCGAGCTGTTCCCCTTCGCGGTGCTGTGCCTGTGGCTGTCGCTGTGCGTGTTTGTGACCTACTGCATCTCGAAGGACGCCTACGTCTCCTTCCAGGCGAAGCGCAAGGTGCTCATCCTCATCTTTGCGGTCTCTGCGCTGATGAATCTGGGCATCGCGCTGATGGAGATCATCTGCGGAGACGGCATCATCACCGGCGGCTGCCTGAACCTGACCAGCGCGAACCTGTTCACCGGCGCGGCGTCGCTGCAAATCGCCCTCGCGCTGTGCATCCGGGCGATCTACGACCGCGTGCAGGGAGAGTGCGAATGAAGAACCTGCGCATGAAATCCGCCCGGGCAGCGATGGACTGGAGCCAGCAGCAGCTGGCCGACGCGGTGGGCGTGTCCCGCCAGACCATCAACGCCATCGAGAAGGGCGAGTACAACCCCACCATACGCCTGTGCATCGCCATCTGCCGGGCGCTGGGCAAGACCCTGGACGAGCTGTTCTGGGAGGAGACTGAGGAATGACGGCGCAGCGCCCGCATCCGGGAACGGATGCGGGCACATATATAATTGAAGCAATTCCGCAGCCAATCCGCCCCGTTCATCCCCCGCAACGCCAAAAAGGCGCGGCTTCCACGGTTGACGCAGGGGATTCAAACTGCTATAATGGCAGTATGGAAATGTTTGCATCGCAGTCATCCTACCCCATCGGGGAGGGACGCGCATCGGAGGTATAAAGATATGGAACAGCAGATTCAAGCCAAGAAACGAATCTTTTCCGGCATCCAGCCCACGGGCAACCTGACCCTGGGCAACTACATTGGCGCGCTGCGCAACTTCAGCCTGCTCCAGGACGAGTACGACTGCCTGTACTCCATCGTGGACATGCACGCCATGACCGTGCGCCAGAACCCGACGGAGCTGCGCAAGGCCTGCCTGCGCACCATGTCCATCTTCCTGGCCAGCGGTCTGGATCCCCACAAGAACATCATCTATTTCCAGAGCCAGGTGCCCCAGCATGCGGAGCTTTCCTGGGTGCTGAATTGCTTCACCTACATGGGCGAATTGCAGCGCATGACCCAGTTCAAGGACAAGTCCGCCAAGCATGCCGACAACATCAACGCCGGCCTGTTCACCTACCCGGTGCTGATGGCCGCGGACATTCTGCTCTACCAGACCGATCTGGTGCCCATCGGCTCCGACCAGAAGCAGCACCTGGAGCTCAGCCGCGACATCGCCGAGCGCTTCAACGGCGTGTACGGCGACGTGTTCACCGTGCCCGAGGGCTACTTCCCCAAGGTCGGCGCGCGCGTGATGTCCCTGCAGGAGCCCACCCGCAAGATGAGCAAGTCCGATCCCGAGGAGACCTACATCGCCATCCTCGACAAGCCCGAGGTCATTCGCCGCAAGATGCGCCGCGCCGTCACCGACTGCGACAATTCCGTGCGCTTCGACCCCGAGAACAAGCCCGGCGTGTCCAACCTCATGAGCATCCTCTCCGCCCTCTCCGGCATGACGATGGATGAAATCACCGCCGAGTACGACGGCAAGGGCTACGGCAAGTTCAAGGACGCCGTCGCCGACTGCGTCATCGCAACCCTCGAGCCCATCCAGAAGCGCTACGACGAGATCAGCGCCGACAAGGGCTACCTACAGGACGTGCTGATGGACGGCGCCGAGCGCGCCACCGCCCTCGCCCAGCGAACCATGTTCAAGGTGCGCAGGAAGATCGGCTACGCTCCGTTCAAGCTTTGATTTGATTTTGGATTTGCGGGAGGGGGTTTTCTTTGGAAAAAGAAAACCCCCTCCCGCGCCCTCCCCAAAGAAATCACAAAAAAATTAAATCATAACAAACAACTTTTGCAAGCTTGCCATGGTGGCAAGCTTACAAAGCGGGATGGTAAAGAATATTTCGTTCCATTTTTTATTATCATTCCTGACGCAAGCCGCCACCATGGCGGCGCAGCGTCCAAACGGAAATTATCTATATTTATTTCCCATATTGAAGAGTCCAGAGAAACTAAGTTTCTCTGGCGGGGTCCAGGGGTGGAGCCCCTGGTGGCGGGAGGTTGCTATGGAATTTCATCACGTCTCAGTTCTGTTGAGCGAGTGCCTGGAGGGGCTGAACATCCGCCCGGACGGCACGTATCTGGACTGCACGCTGGGCGGCGCGGGCCACTCCAGTGAGATCTTCAAGCGGCTGGACGGCGGCAGGCTGATCGGCATCGACCGGGACGCGGACGCCATCGCAGCGGCCACTGCGCGCATGTCCAGCCTGAACCCGAGAGCGCAGTTTCAGGCCGTGCGCGGCAACTTCCACGACGCGAAGGCGCTGCTTCAAGAGCTGGGCGTGACCCGCCTGGACGGCGTGCTGGCCGACCTGGGCGTGTCCAGCCACCAGCTGGACGTGCGCGAGCGCGGCTTCTCCTACCACGACGACGCGCCGCTGGACATGCGCATGGATCAGAGCCAGGGCCTGTCCGCCCGGGAGATCGTGAACGCGTGGAGCGAGGACGAAATCAACCGCATCCTGCGGGACTACGGCGAGGAGAAGTGGGCACGGCAGATCGCAAGGGTAATCTGCGACCGCCGCAGGCAGGCCTCCATCGAGACCACCAGCCAGCTGGTGTCCATCATCGACGCGGCCATCCCGAAGAAGTTCCGCGCCAAGGACGGCTCTCACCCGGCCCGCAGATCCTTTCAGGCGCTGCGCATCGCCGTCAACGACGAGCTGGATCCGCTGGAACCGGCCATCCGCGATTTGGTGGATTTGCTCAATCCCGGCGGGCGCATCTGTATCATCACCTTCCACTCTCTGGAGGATCGGATCGTCAAAAATACCTTCCGCAGCCTGAACGATCCCTGCACCTGCCCGAAGAGCCTGCCGGTGTGCGTGTGCGGCAAGAAGCCGGTGGTGAAGTTGGTCACCCGCAAGCCCATCACCGCGACTCCCGAGGAGCTGGAGATGAACCCCCGCTCCCGCAGCGCCAGCCTGCGCATCGCCGAAAAGCTGTGATTTCCCCCTCTGTACTGCAAAGCGAGGTCTTATGAAGCATCTTGACACCCCCTCCGGTCGGATTCCGCTGCCGGCCTTCTTCCCGGACGCCACCTACGGCGCAATTCGCGCGGGCACCTTCGACGACGTGTACGCCGCCGGCCTGTACGGCTGCGAGATGAACAGCTACCACCTGATGACCAAGCCCGGTGCGAAGCTCATCAAGTCGCTGGGCGGCCTGCACGGCTTCACCGGCTACAAGGGCGCGATTCTCACCGACTCCGGCGGCTTCCAGCTCTATTCGCTGATCCGGGAAAACAGCGACTACGGCGAGATTCGCGACAAGGAGATCATCTTCCGCCCCGACCGTGGAAAGGAGAAGCTCAGCTTCACCCCGGAGAAGTGCATTCAGGTGCAGTTCCAGTACGGCTCGGACGTGATGATGGCGCTGGACATGTGCACCCACCCCGACGATCCCATCGAGGTGCAGCGGCGCAGCGTGGAGCTGACCGCCAAGTGGGGCGCGCGCTGCCGGGAGGAGTTCGACAAGCTGGCGAAGCAGTCGAAGTCCGAAAGGAAGCCGCTGCTGCTGGGCATCGTGCAGGGCGGCAGCGATCCCGTGCTGCGCATGGAGTGCGGGCGGCGGCTGGAGGAGATCGGCTTCGACGGCTACGGCTTCGGCGGCTGGCCGCTGGACGCAAACGGCTCGTTCCGACCGGACATCCTGAGAATGGCCGCGGACGCCATGCCAGATGACAAGATCAAGTACGCCATGGGCCTGGGCCGCCCGGAGGAGATCGTGCAGTGCGTGGAGATGGGCTACTCCCTCTTCGACTGCGTGATTCCCACCCGCGAGGCGCGCCATCAGCGGCTCTACGTGTTCGCCGACGGCTGCGCCACCCCCGACGGCGTGCGCCGCAGCGACGGCAAGTTCTACAAGTTCCACTATATTCTGGACGATAAACACGCCCGGGACGGACGAAGCGTGGACGAAAGCTGCGACTGCGAACTCTGCCGCAACCACTCCCGGGCCTACCTGCACCACCTGTTCAAGATGGGCGACCCCAGCGCCATGCGCCTGGCCACCGCCCACAACCTGCGCTTCTACGGAAGGCTGATGGAGCTGCTGCGCCATGAATGATCCGATGCTGGAAAAGCTGCTGCATTCGAAGAACTACCAGTGCGTGTGCCCGGACGCCGTGCGCCGCATCTATGCCGAATGCCTGCAAAAGTACAAGAAGCCCAAGGACGCGGAGAAGGCCGCCCGCGAACAGCTGCACGGCCTGACCGGCGCTTTTCTGACGAGGGACGAATCCGCCGCCTGCATGAAGGATATGCACATCTGGGCCACAGATGGCCGCAAGGACGCCGATCTGGAGCGCGCGCTGACCCGCCACGCCTCCACCCGGGAGCGCCTGCCGCTTGCGCGCATGGACGGGATGTATGAACATATTTTTGAAGTCACAGGCGCGCCCGCCTCGGTGCTGGACCTGGCCTGCGGGCTGAATCCGCTGTACCTGGGCGCGCGGGGGATTTCCACCGTGGGTATAGATGTCTCCGGTGAGGCGGCAAAGGACGTCAACGCCTGCGCATCGAACTATGGCCTGCCAATCCGCGCCGTCTGTGCTGACCTGCTGTGCGAAAACGCGGTTCCGAAGGAGCGCCATGACCTCGCGCTGCTGTTCAAGATTCTGCCGCTGCTGGAGCGCCAGAAAAGCGGTGCGGCCATGGATGTGATGCATGCTGTGAACGCGAAATATCTGGCAATCTCCTTCCCCACCCGCACGCTGGGTGGGCGCAACGTGGGCATGGAGGGGAACTACTCCGCCTGGATGGAGGGCCACCTGCCCGGAAACCGGCGCATCGCCGCGCGCTTCACGGAGGAAAACGAGCTGTTCTATATATTGGAGGAAATTCACAATGCCTAAGCTCTGCGTCGTCGCCACGCCCATCGGAAACCTGAACGATCTCACGCCGCGCATGCGGGAGGCCATTGAAAACGCCGACCTCATCGCCGCCGAGGACACCCGGGTGACGATGAAGCTGCTGAACCACTGGGACGTAAAGAAGCCGCTGATCTCCTGCCACCGCCACAACGAGGAGGACAAGGCCCCGCAGATCGTGGAGCGCATGCTTGCGGAGGATCTGACCGTGGCGCTGACCTGCGACGCGGGCACGCCGGGCATCTCCGACCCCGGCCACCTGCTGGTGCGGGCGTGCTGGGAGGCGGGAATTTCGGTGGAGCCGGTGAGCGGGCCGTCGGCGGTGGTCACGGCGCTGTCGGCCTCGGGCTTTGACGCGCGGGAGTTCGCCTTCTACGGCTTCCTGCCGCGGGAGAAGAAGTTCCTCCGGGAGAAGCTGGAGTCGATCCGCCGCGCGGGCGTACCCGTGTGCGTGCTGTACGAATCCCCCCACCGCGTCTGTGAGCTGGTGAAGCAGATTGCGGAGGACTGGAAGGGCTGCATGCTCTGCGTGTGCTCCGATCTGACCAAGAAGTTCGAGCGCATCTACCGGGGCGAGGCAGGTCAGGTGCTGGAGATGCTTGAGGGCAACCCCAGCGTGGAGAAGGGCGAGTACTGCATCGTCTGCGACCTCTCGCCGCTGCCCCCTCTGGAGGAAAAAAAGCCGCCGCTGGATGCGACGGTGGTGATGCTTGCGGCAATCCTGAACGACGAGTGCTCCATCGCGGAGGCTGCTCAGGCTGCCCTCGACGCGGGCTGTCCCCGCAACGAGGTCTACCGGGCCAAGCTGCGGATTCAGGAGATGTTCGAGGAGGAATAGGTGAAAATGCACGGAGAGCCACCCGAAATCGGATGGCTCTATGCGTTGTTCAATTGTTTTAGGGCCATGTGCGCTGCCGGATCAACCCGCTTTTCCCTTCAGGTTCTTCTCCATCAGATAGAAGATTCCCTTGCGGAAGCGCACCTCGCCCGTGCGCTTGTAGCCCAGCTTTTCGTACAGGCGCTGGGCGTGCAGGTTCTGGCTGAACACGTCCAGCCGCACGCTGTCGAAGCCCTTCGTGCGCGCCTCTGCTTCCATGCGGGCCATCGCCTGCCGGGCAAGGCCCTGCCCCTGCATCCTTGGGTTCACGCACAGGCGGTGCAGCACGCAGAAGTCGCCCTGCGCAAAATCCCACGCGCCCAATTCGTATTCCGGGTCATACTCCCGGTTGACCACATAGGCGCAGGCCAGCTCTCCTTCCAGCAGGCCCAGCGTCATGTCGCCCGACTCCACGTCCTCGGAAAGAATCTCCCGGTCGGGATAGTATTCGTCCCACTGATCGATGCCCTGCCGGAGCATGTCCTGCGTCGCCGCGCCGTACAGAGCGACCAGCGCGTCCAGATCGTCGACCGTCGCCGTGCGAAATTCCAGTTCCATATGCCTCACCTCCGGCCAGCGGCCTCCCAATCCGACCGCAGCAGCCGCATCTATTGTTGCCTCCGGTTCTCCATTCCATACACCGCCACCATCGCGGCGGCGAAATCGCCGATCTGCTCGCCGGTCTCGGCAGGCAGCACCTTCAGATCCTCCCAGCACATCGGCAGCGCCTCGCGGCGGATGGCGCGCCACATGCTCGCCTCCAGCAGCTTTTTGCACCGCATGTACACGCCGCCGATCACGATGCGCTCGGGGTTGAGCACGTCCGCGATCAGCGCGATGCCCTCGCCCAGATACGCGCCCGCGATTTCAAACACCCGGATCGCATCCGGATCTCCCGCCTTGGCGTAGTCGCCCAGCGCACGGGTACTCAGCTCTGCGTCCGTTTCCTTCCAACGGATGCTGCGGCCCTCCTTCGTCCACTCCCGGCGCAGTCCCGCCGCCAGCCGCGCGATGCCGCCGCCGCTGGTGAAGCCCTCGAAGGAGCCGGCCTTGCCGTAGCCCACCGGGCCGTCCCTCTCCAGGCGCAGATGTCCCACCTCGCCGGCCATGTCCCGCGCGCCGCGCAGCAGCCGGCCGTCGGCGATGATGCCCGCGCCCATGCCGGTGCCCATGGTGAGGAACACCATGTCCGCGCAGCCCCGGCCCGCGCCGTGCTTCCACTCCACCAGCGCGCAGGCGTTGGCGTCGTTCTGCAGAAAGGCCGGGATGCCGAATGCGTCCTCCAGAATCTTCACGATGGGCACCTCGTCCCAGCCCGGCAGGTTCGGCGGCGACTGCACCACGCCGGAGCGGGAGTTCAGGGGACCTCCGCAGCTCACGCCGATGGCCTCCACAGGCACGTCCGATTCGCGGATCAGCGCCTCCGCAGCCTCCAGCAGCATGTGCCGCGCATACTCAAAGCCCAGCTCCGTGCGGGTTTCAAAGCGCAGCTTTCGAATGATTTCAATCTTTTCACCGGCATCCGCCAGCAGCACCGCGCATTTCGTACCGCCAACGTCCAGTCCCAGCACGCGCATCCGGTCAATGCCTCCCATTCTGTGTCGAAATCGGGATTTTCCTCAGGATACCACAGCGCTGCCGGACTGTCAACCGACGGTTTTTCCGATAAATTCTGTGAAAATTGAAAAAACCTTGTTGCCTTTTGTGCGAAAGCATGCTATAATATTCAAGTATGTTGCGTTGATATGTTTAAGGAGGATGTCCCATGACCGCTTTGTCCATTGTTCTCGATATCGTACTGATTCTGATCTCTCTCGTGCTGATTGCCGCAGTGCTCATGCAGCAGGGCCAGCGTCAGGGCCTGGGCGCCATTGCCGGCGGTGCAGAGACGTTCTTCGGCAAGAATAAGTCCCGCGGCCTGGATGGCAAGCTGCAGAAGATCACCAAGATCGCTGCCGTTGTGTTCATCGTGCTGGCCATCGTCACCACCATCGTCGTCGCCCACAATGCATCCAGCTCCGCTGCCGTCACCGACGTCAACGCTGCGGTGCAGGAGATTCTTGACGCTGAGAATGCAGCCGCAGCGGATGTCGCCGACGTCACTGATGCCGTCGCCGAAGGTGAGACCGAAGCCGCTGCCGAAGGTGAGACCGAAGCTGAGGCCGATACCGCCGCAAACTGACGCGGTTGATTCAACCGGTTTCAAGGAAAGAGAGACGGAAAGCGCCGCCTCTCTTTTCTTGATGTCCGCCGCACAACGTGGCTTCCCCTGCAGCGCGCAGTAGGATTCTTAACTTGACAATCCCCCTGCGCTTTTTTATAATGGAAGGGCTGAGAAGGAAAGCAGTAGGTGCGCACAGGTTTTCAGAGAATTGCCGGTCGCTGCGAGGCAATGGCCGAACGCGCTGAACTCGTTCCGGAGCATCCCGCCTGAAAAGGTGGGCGGCGGCCGCCGTTACCGGCATTAAGCGGATCTGATTGGATCAATAAGAGTGGTACCGCGAAAGGCTTGCCTTCCGTCTCTTTACGAGGCCGGAGGTTTTTTCTTTTTGCGGGCCGCCTGAAGCATTTCAAAAGGAGCGACTGACTGCATGAAGAACATTCCCGTCTACAATCCCGCACAGATCGAGGGCAAGTGGCAGCTGCACTGGGAGAACAACCACTCCTTCGCCGCTGAAAAATCCCACGAAAAGCCGAAGTTCTATCCGCTGATCGAGTTCCCCTATCCCTCCGGCGCGGGCCTGCACGTGGGCCATCCGCGCTCCAACACGGCCATGGACATCATCGCCCGCAAGCGCCGCATGGAGGGCTACAACGTGCTCTTCCCCATCGGCTACGACGCCTTCGGTCTGCCGACGGAGAACTACGCCATCAAGAACCACATCCATCCCGCCATCGTTACGGAGAAGAACATCGCCCGCTTCCGCAGCCAGCTCAAGAGATTGGGCTTCTCCTTCGACTACGACCGCGAGATCTCCACCACCGATCCCAAGTACTACAAGTGGACCCAGTGGATCTTCCTGAAGCTGTTTGAAAAGGGCCTGGCCTACAAGCAGGAGATGCCCATCAACTGGTGCACCAGCTGCAAGGTGGGTCTGGCGAACGAGGAAGTCGTCAACGGCGTGTGCGAGCGCTGCGGCGGCGAGGTCGTGCGCAAGGTGAAGTCCCAGTGGATGCTGCGCATCACCGAGTACGCCCAGAAGCTGATCGACGGCCTGGACGACGTGGACTTCATCGAGCGCGTCAAGGTGCAGCAGCGCAACTGGATCGGCCGCAGCGAGGGCGCGGAGGTGGACTTTACGCTGACCTCCGGCGACAAGCTGACCGTGTACACCACCCGCCCGGACACCCTGTTCGGCGCGACCTACATGGTCATTTCCCCCGAGCATCCGCTGATCGAGGAGCGCAAGGATCTGATCGCGAACTACGCCGACGTGGTCGCCTACCGCGAGGCTGCCGCCCGCAAGAGCGACTTCGAGCGTACCGAGCTCAACAAGGACAAGACCGGCGTGCAGCTCGACGGCGTGCGCGCCATCAACCCCCTCACCGGCACTGAGATCCCCGTCTGGGTGTCCGACTATGTGCTGATGGGCTACGGCACCGGCGCGATCATGGCCGTGCCCGCCCACGACACCCGCGACTGGGAGTTTGCCAAGAAGTTCGGCATGCCGATCATCGAGGTCGTGGCCGGCGGCAACGTGCAGGAGGAGGCCTACACCGACATTCAGGACGGCGTGATGGTCAATTCCGACTTCCTCAACGGCATGAAGGTCGCCGAGGCCAAGCGCGCCATCATCGACTACCTGGCCGAGAAGGGCATCGGCCACCGCAAGATCAACTTCAAGCTGCGCGACTGGGTGTTCTCCCGCCAGCGCTACTGGGGTGAGCCGATTCCGCTGGTGAACTGCCCCTGCTGCGGCTGGGTGGCGCTGCCGGAGGATCAGTTGCCGTTGAAGCTGCCCGAGGTGGAGAGCTACGAGCCCACCGACAACGGCGAATCCCCGCTGGCCGCGATGACCGACTGGGTCAACACCACCTGCCCGAAGTGCGGCGGCCCCGCCAAGCGCGAGACCGACACCATGCCCCAGTGGGCCGGCTCCAGCTGGTACTTCCTGCGCTACATCGATCCCTGGAACGACGATTGTCTCGCCGATCCCGAGGAGATGAAGTACTGGCTGCCCGTGGACTGGTACAACGGCGGCATGGAGCACACCACCCTGCATCTGCTGTACAGCCGCTTCTGGCACCGCTTCCTCTATGACAACGGCATCGTGCCCACGCCCGAACCGTATCAGAAGCGCACCAGCCACGGCATGATCCTGGGCGGCGACGGCGAGAAGATGTCCAAGTCCCGCGGCAACGTGGTCAACCCCGACGAAATCGTGGACGAGCTGGGCGCGGACGCCTTCCGCATGTACGAGATGTTCATGGGCGCGTTCGACCAGGCCATTCCGTGGAGCACCGACGGCGCGCGCGGCTGCCGCCGCTTCCTGGACCGCGTGTGGCGCATGATGGAGTTCATGACCGAGGACGAGGGCGTCTCCGAGGACATGAAGTTCGACGTGCACTCCACCATCAAGAAGGTCGGCGAGGACTTCGAGCGCATGAAGTTCAACACCGGCATCGCCGCCATGATGTCCCTGGTGAATCAGTTCTATTCCAAGGGCAGCATCACCAAGGGCGAGATGGGCATCCTCATCCGCCTGCTGAACCCCGTCGCGCCCCACATCACCGAGGAAATCAACGAAATCTGCGGCTGCGTGGACGGCGAACTGCTGCACGCCCCGTGGCCCGCATATGATGAAGCAGCCCTGGTCAAGTCCACCGTGGAGGTTGCCCTGCAGATCAACGGCAAGGTGCGCGGCCGCATGCATGTGCCCGCCGACCTGACCCGCGACGGCGCGCAGGAATACTTCCTGGCCCAGGACGAGGTGAAGAAGCTGATCGGCGACAAGGCCATCAGGAAGCTGGTCTTTGTGCCGGGCCGCCTGGTGAACATCGTCTGCTGATCCCCATCAACCCGACCGATCGCATCCACGGCCCCCGAACGGGCGCTGTGGATGCACATTTCTGATGCAAGAGGTGAATCATGAGCATACTTCAAGCCTTCATCCTTGGCGCCGTTCAGGGACTTACGGAATTTCTGCCGATCAGCTCCTCCGGCCACCTGCTGGTGATCGAAAAGCTGATGGGCATCTCTTCGGACAGCGGCAGTCTGCTGACGCTGAACATCCTGCTGCACTTTGGCACGCTGGTGGCCGTATTTGCGGTCTACTGGCGGCGCATCTGGAACATGATCTGCCATCCCATCCAGTCGGAGTTGAAGTGGCTGATCGTGGCCACCATCCCCGCTGTCGTCGCCGCACTGGTTGTGGACTTCGACGACGCCTTCGAGGGCAAGTTCATCATCTGGTCCTTCTACCTGACCAGCGTGGTGCTGGTGGCGGGCACCGCCATCAACAAGCACCGCCGCCGCAACCATAGCCTGCACAAGAACGTGCGCTGGTACGACGCGGTCTCCATGGGCGTGATGCAGGCGGTGGCAATCCTGCCCGGCCTGTCCCGCTCCGGCAGCACCATCTCCGGCGGCGTGGCCAGCGGCCTGTCCCGCAAGCGCGCGGCGGATTTCGCCTTCCTGATGTCCATCCCGGCCATCCTCGGCTCCGCGGTGCTGGACCTCAAGGACGTGCTCTTCGACGGCGCGGGCGGCAACATCGAGCTGCTGCCCACCGTGGTCGGCGTGTTTGCCGCCGCCGCCTTCGGCCTGATCGCCATCAAGGGCTTCCTCGCCCTGATCCGCAAGGTCAGCATGAACGTTTTCGCCGCTTACACCTTCCTGCTGGGCACCGTGCTGCTGCTGAACAAGTACGTGTTCCACTGGATCGAGCTACTGTGAGGATATGAAAAGAACCGGTTCCGCAATGGGATCGGTTCTTTTCATATGTCTTTATTTCCAGTGGAAGTTCTCCCGGCCTGCGCCGAGCTCGAAGTGGTACTTCACAATGCCCAGATCGATCCTGCTGTAGAAGCCCGTGCCCGCCTTCGCGGCCACCGCGCCATCCTCCAGCGCGAACCTGAACTTCTGCTGATTGATCGCCGTGGGAGCCAGCAGTGCGGCCTCCACGCCCGCGCGGAACCAGTCGGGAACCTCGCCCTTCGCTGCCATGACCTGCTCCACCGATTTGGACTTGTGCGGCACGCCCTGCGTCGCGCCGTAGCCCAGAGCGATCACGATGCACAGCTTCTCCCCCGCATCCAGCTTACAGGCAGCCTTGCTCTTATCGTAGCTCATCGCCACCCAGCAGCTGTTCAGCCCCAGCGACTGGGCCAGCAGCACCAGCCGCTCGCCGTAGTAGCCGCATTTTTCCTCCAGCTCCGGCCCCTTTTTGCCCGCCAGTGCAATGTAGTTTTTCACGCCGCTGAACCTTCCGTAGCGCGCCATGAAGCCGCTGAACGCCTCCGGCTCGTCCTTCACCAGCTGAATGTGCAAATCCCCCTCCCGGTTGCAGGCGGCGATCTCCGCCTCCAGAACGTCCACCACGTCCGCCGCAAGCGGCCTGTCCACGTAGCTGCGCACGCTGTGCCGCGCGCGCATCGCCTCCATCATTTCCATCCTTTTTCCTCCTCTCTTTCTTCTCATTGTCTTCTCTGTTTCTCACGGATTTCCTTCATTTATCTGCGCATTTCTCCGTGAAAATAAACCCCAGATTCCCTCTTTGCGATGCAACAATACCGAATTTTTCGGTATTTCAGTACCGAGAATATCGGTGCGGCATACGATCATGTAGAGGTGAACTGCATGAAGAAATATCAGCGCATCCGCGACCTTCGCGAGGATGCGGATCTGTACCAGCGGGATCTGGCGAAGCTGCTAAGCTGCTCCCAGCAGACGTACAGCGACTACGAGCGCGGCGTGGTGGACATCCCCACCGAGGTGCTGATCGCGCTTGCGGACTACTACGACACCACGACCGACTACATCCTGGGGCGCACGAACCAGCGCGGTGGCATCCACGGCAGAAAGCCGCAAAACCAGGGCTGAAACCGGCATTTTCGGGTCAAAATTAACATATTCGCCTTGTTTTTCGGGCATGCTTGTGCTATAATCTTTCAGGATCGAAATTTGGATCCAGAACGCACCCGCGCCGATTCGTGCGGCGGTTGCCCCTTTTGCGAGGGGTGCCGCTCGAAGATGAAGCCCGGGGAGGTTTACAAACAAAAGGAGGAAACCCAAATGGCAGTTATTTCCATGAAGCAGCTGCTCGAGGCTGGCGTGCACTTCGGCCACCAGACCCGCCGCTGGAACCCCAAGATGGCGCAGTACATCTTCACCGAGCGCAACGGCATCTACATCATCGACCTGCAGAAGACCGTTCGCAAGATCGACGAGGCCTACATGTTCGTGCGCAACCTGGCGCTGGAAGGCAAGTCCATCCTGTTCGTCGGCACCAAGAAGCAGGCTCAGGAGTCCATCGAGGCTGAGGCGAAGCGCTGCGGCATGTATTTCGTCAACAATCGCTGGCTGGGCGGCACCCTGACCAACTTCCGCACCATCCAGACCCGCATCAAGAAGCTCAACGAGATCGACAAGATGGAGAAGGACGGCCAGTTCGACGTTCTGCCCAAGAAGGAAGTCATCAAGCTGTGCGCCGAGCGCGAAAAGCTGCTGAAGAACCTGGGCGGCATCCGCGAGATGAAGAAGCTCCCCGGCGCCCTGTTCGTCGTCGATCCCCGCAAGGAGCGCATCGCCGTGCAGGAAGCCCGCATCCTGGGCATCCCGATCGTGGCCATCGTTGACACCAACTGCGATCCCGACGAAATCGACTACGTGATTCCCGGCAACGACGACGCCATCCGCGCCGTGAAGCTGATCGCCGGCAAGCTGGCCGACGCCGTTCTGGAAGGCAAGCAGGGCGAGCAGATCGAGGACGAGGCTGCTCCCGCTGTTGAGGCAGCTGCCGAATAAGCAATCGAATATTTCCGCATGCGACAAACGGCCCGTCCGGATGCCGCATGCATCGTGTAAGGGACTGTGCTCCCGAGACAGACAGGAGGAAAACAAAATGGCTGAAATTTCCGCAAAGGTTGTTATGGATCTGCGCGGCCGCACCGGTTGCGGCATGATGGATTGCAAGAAGGCCCTGGCCGCCTGCGAAGGCGACATCGAGAAGGCCATCGACTATCTCCGCGAGAAGGGCCTGGCCAAGGCCGCGAAGAAGCAGAGCCGCATCGCCGCTGAGGGCGTGGTCGGCGCATACATCTGCGCTGAGTGCGGCACCGGCGCTCTGGTCGAAGTCAACTGTGAGACCGACTTCGTCGCCAACACCCCCGAGTTCAAGGAGATGGTGCAGGCCATCGCCAAGACCATCGCTTCCGCCAATCCCGCCGACGTCGACGCCCTGCTGACCTGCAAGGTTGCCGACGGCGAGCAGACCGTGGGCGATCTGATCACCGAGAAGACCGCCAAGATCGGCGAGAAGATCTCCGTGCGCCGCTTCGTGCGCTACGACGGCAAGGACGGCATCGTGGATTCCTACATCCACATGGGCGGCAAGGTTGGCGTTCTGGTTCTGGCGCAGGGCGAGAAGAACGACACCGTGGCCGAGGTGCTGCATGACGTCGCGCTGCAGATCGCAGCCGCTTCCCCCGTCGCTCCCGAGTACGTCACCCGCGATCAGGTCAATCCCGAGCACCTGCATCACGAGACCGAGATCCTGGCCGCACAGGCCCGCAACGAGGGCAAGCCTGAGAAGATCATCGAAAAGATGGTTCAGGGCCGCATCAACAAGTTCTACGAGGAAGTCTGCCTGCTGGAGCAGGTCTTCGTCAAGGACGGCGAGACCCGCGTTGGCAAGATGATCGAGAACCGCGTGCCGCCTCGAGAAGAAGGTCAGCGACCTGGCGGCCGAGGTTGCCGAGCAGATCGGCGGCAAGGCATAAGCTTGCAAATAGAAAAGGAACGTGTCAAAGCGTTCCTTTTTTTCGGCCATCCCGAGCACATATCAACGATTTTCATGAGAAAGGCAGGAGAAACTCATGTATAAGCGCATCGTACTGAAGCTCAGCGGCGAGACCCTCGCCCCGGAGAAGATACCCGCCGACAAGGGCGCATCCCTGACCTTCGACGCGACCCGCGTGGATCGCGCCGCGGCAGCCATCGTCAGGCTCCACGACCTGGGCGTGCAGGTAGGCGTGGTCATGGGCGGCGGCAACATCTGGCGCGGACGCTTCACCGACGCGATGAACCCGGTGCAGGCCGATCAGATGGGCATGCTGGCCACCATCATCAACGCGCTGGCCGTGCAGGACGCCATCCTGCGCCAGGGCCGCAAGGCCACCGTGTTCACCCCCCAGGAGATGACTCGCTTCGCCGAGCACTACCGCGCCGACCGCGCCGTGAAGTGCCTAGAGGACGGCGAGATCGTGCTCCTCGCCGGCGGCAGTGGCAACCCCTTCTTCACCACCGACACTGCCGCCAGCCTGCGCGCAGCCGAAATCGGCGCGGACGCGGTGTTCAAGGGAACCACCGTGGACGGCGTGTTCGACAGCGACCCCCGCAAGAACCCGAACGCGAAGCTCATCAAGGACATCAGCTATCAGGAGGCCATCGACAGGGGCCTCAAGGTGATGGACGCATCGGCCTTCCAGCTCTGCAAGGAGCAGAGGATTCCCTGCATCCGCGTGTTCAACATGGACGATCTGGAGAACATCATCCGCGTCGCCCAGGGCGAGGACATCGGCACCGTGGTGCACGCATAATGCAATTCATCCCATTGATCCCGGGCGCGGCCGCGTCCGGGATTTTTCATTTGGACGCGCTCTGTAAATTTTTCTCTTGCCATTTTGCCCGAAAACATGTACAATAGTAGTTAGAAAAATAAGCGCTACGGGCGCATTGAATTTTGGAGGTACGCTCATGTATAAAGCTACGATCAAAGCCACCGGCGAAAAGATGGACAAGACAATCGCCGTCATTCAGAAGGATCTGGCCACCCTGCGCGCCGGTCGTGCGAATCCGCAGATTCTGGACAAGATTACCGTGGATTACTATGGCACCCCCACCGCCCTCAATCAGGTGGGCAACATCTCCTCTCCGGAGCCGCGCATGCTGGTGATCGCACCCTGGGAGCCGAGCATGATCTCCCCCATCGAGAAGGCCATCCAGAAGTCCGACATCGGCATCAATCCCTCCAACGACGGCAAGGTCATCCGCCTGATGGTGCCGGAGCTGACCGCCGAGCGCCGCAAGGATCTGTGCAAGCAGGTGAAGAAGCGCATCGAGGAGGGCAAGGTCGCCATCCGCTCCATCCGCCGCGACGCGATGGAGGCCATCAAGAAGATGAAGAAGGATTCCCAGATCACCGAGGACGACCAGAAGGCCGCCGAGAAGGAGCTTCAGAAGCTCACCGATTCCAAGATCGAGACCATCGACAAGGTGGGCGCCGCGAAAGAAAAGGAGATCATGGAGGTCTGATTTGCAGGCGAATCGCCGGCCCCCGTTTTCCGCTCCGGAGCTTTCCGGAACCCAATAGAATTCCGTGTGGGCAGCTGCAATGGGCTGCCCACGTCCTTTATCCCGCAAATCGATGCCAAAGGAGTGCGCCATGTTCACAAACAAGCTATCCAAACTGCTGACCAAGCTCCTTCGCACCCAGCCGAAGTACATCACCGCCAGCGTCTCCCCCGCCTCTGCGGCGCCGGATCTGATGCTGCCGCCGGATCGCCTGCCCGCACACGTGGCCATCATCATGGACGGCAACGGACGCTGGGCCCAGCAGCGCGGTCTGCCCCGCTCCGCCGGTCACGCCGCCGGAACCGAGGCCCTGCGCGACATCATCCGCGCCAGCGACGACTGGGGCGTCCAGGCGCTGAGCCTGTACGCCTTCTCCACGGAGAACTGGGCGCGCTCGAAGGACGAGGTCAATGCACTGATGGGCCTGCTGTTGAAGTACTTCAATTCGGAGATCGACGAGCTGGACGAAAAGAACGTGTGCATCCGCATCCTGGGCGACGTGGACGGCCTGCCCGAGCCCCAGCGCGACGCAGTCAACCGCGCCATGGAGCGCACGAGGGACAACACCGGCCTGAAGCTGAACATCGCGCTGAACTACGGCGGCCACGCGGAGCTGATCCGCGCCGCGCAGGCGCTTGCGGTCAAGGTCGTGGCGGGAGAAATGAAGCCCGAGGAGATCACGAACGAAGCCTTCGAGGCTGAGCTGTACACGGCAGGCCTTCCGCCGGTGGATCTGCTGATCCGCACCAGCGGCGAGGTGCGCACCTCCAACTTCCTGCCCTGGCAGACCGCCTATGCGGAGATGATCTTCGATCCGGTGCTCTGGCCGGACTATGACCGCGCGCACTACCTCAAGAACCTGCGGGAGTACGCCGCCCGCGACCGCCGCTTCGGCGGCGTCAAGTCCGCGGAGACAGAACCCACGAAAGAAACTACGGAGGGATCCAATTGACCAAGAGAGTGCTCACCGGCGCGGCCTTTGCCCTGCTGGTACTCGCTGGCGTGCTGCTGCAGGGCTGGGTGATGTTTGCCCTGATCTCCCTGGCGATGGTCGTCAGCGTGTTTGAAATGTATCGGGCCATTCGCGCCACCGGCATCGAACCGGTGCGCTGGGCGGGCTATTTCTTCTGTGCCATCTCCATTGCGGCGCAGGCGGGCGCGTTTTATCTTTCCAAAGACATGCACCTGTCCATGTATGCGCTGCTCATCAGCGTGATGGCCGCGATGATCCGACTGGTGATGCGGGGCAAGGTCGCCGTGGACAGCCTGATGGCCACGGTGTTCCCCATGCTCTATCCGGGCATCTTTTACCTGGCGCTGATGGATCTGCTGCGGCTGAAGAATCCCGCGGTGGTCACCGTCGCGCTGGTGCTGGCCTTCTTCTGCGCCTCCATCAACGACGTGTTCGCACTGTTCACCGGCATGTGTCTCGGCAAGCACAAACTCTCGCCCATCCTCAGTCCGAAAAAGACCGTGGAGGGCTCCATCGGCGGCCTCGCGGCCAGCGTGCTCTTTGCCATGGCCGTTCCGTCGCTGGTGCGGCTGATCTTCAGCGGCAATCCCGACTTCGTGGCAGGGCTTGCCGTGCTGCCCCCGCTGTGGGCCTTCGCCATCCTCGGCCTGGTTGCCGGAGCGTTCTCGCAGGTCGGCGATCTGGCGGCCTCGATGGTCAAGCGCCACTGCGGTGTGAAGGACTTCGGCCACATCCTGCCCGGTCACGGCGGCGTCATGGATCGCATGGACGGCATACTTTTCTGTGGCGTGGCCTGCATCCTCTTCTTTACCATTACAGGATTGGGATAAAATGAGATGAAACAGAAAACAATTGCAATACTGGGCGCGACGGGATCGATCGGGACACAGGCGCTGGATCTGGTGCGCCGCTATCCGGATCGCTTTTCTGCCGCCTGTCTCACTGCGAACAGCTCCAGCGAGAAGCTGTTTGCGCTGGTGCGCGAATTCCGCCCACAGGCTGCGGGCATGGTGTGCGAACCCGAGGCCATCCCCGAGGATCTGCGCTTCTGCCAGTGGTTCTTCGGCCCGGACTGCTCCGTTGAGGTGCTCAAGGCCGTGAAGCCCGACGCCGCGCTCTGCGCCATCACCGGCATCGCCGGTCTGGACGCGGTCTGGACGGCGCTGGACGTCTGTTCGCAGGTTTTATTGGCCAACAAGGAGGCGCTGGTCACCGGCGGCGACCTGGTCATGGAGAAGGCCCGTCGGCTGAACAAGCCCCTGCTGCCCGTGGACAGCGAGCACAGCGCCATCTTCCAGTGTTTACAGGCCGCGCAGGGAAACCCGGTGCGCAGCCTCTTGCTCACCGCTTCCGGCGGCGCGCTGCGGGACTGGCCGAAGGAAAAGATCGACTCCGCGCGGGTGGAAGACGTGCTGCGCCATCCCACCTGGAGCATGGGCCGCAAGATCACCGTGGACTGCGCGTCCATGGTCAACAAGGGTCTGGAGATCATCGAGGCCCACCACCTGTTCCACATGCCCGCAGAGCAGATTCAGGTGGTGGTGCACCCCCAGAGCATCATACACTCCATGGTGGAGTTTGAGGACGGCGCGGTGCTGGCCCAGCTGGGCAACCCGGACATGCGCGGCCCCATCGGCTACGCCATGGCCTATCCCCAGCGCCTGCCCTACGAGGCGAAGCGCCTGAGCTTTGCGGAGATCGCGAACCTCTCCTTCGCCGCGCCGGATCTGACGCGCTTCCCCGCCCTGGGCTACGCCATCGAGGCGCTGAAGGCGGGCGGAGCCATGCCCATCGTGCTCAACGGCGCGAACGAGGAGGCCGTTGCCGCCTTCCTGGACGGCAGGATCCCCTTCGGACGCATCCCGGAGATCCTGCGGGACGCGCTGGATCGCGTGCCCCAGCGCAGCGTAAGCAGCATCGCCGACGTCTATCAGACCGACGCGGACGCGCGCGCCTGCGCACTTGAATTCATTCGGAGGAATTCATGATCAAAATCCTGTACGTCATCATCGCCGTCTTCATGCTGGGCTTCATCGTCACCATCCATGAATTCGGCCACTACCTCGTCGGGCGCATCTGCGGCATCGGCATCGTGGAGTTTTCCATCGGCATGGGGCCGAAGCTGTTCGGCTTTCAGCGCAAGGGCATCCAGTATTCCATCCGGGCCATT
>SFNY01000123.1 GCA_004554085.1 Clostridiales bacterium
GGGAGTCGAAGGGCCGGGAGTGAATGACGCTCCTGTGGAGCGTCAGAGCCGGCCCCGACCAAGCCCGCAGGCGCGAATCGACTCCCCTATGCTCCACCATAATACCACTCGTCAGAGTGGTATTTTTTGTGTGGAGGGCATGGGGAGTCGAAGGGCCGGGAGTGAATGACGCTCCTGTGGAGCGTCAGAGCCAGCCCCGACCAAGCCCGCAGGCGCAGGGCAGCAGCCCCGGCAGTCATGCGGCGGCTCTGCTGCGGGTGACTGCCTTGTCGATAACGATGCCGAGGATGATGAGCAGGATGCCGACGCCCTTGGCGAACGACAGCGAATGGAAGAAGAAAAGATCGATGAGGATGCCCGTTCCAATCTGACCGATCAGCATGAAGATCGTCGCGTAGAAGGTATCCAGCTTCTTGTAGGCAAAGATGTTCAGCAGGAGGCAGGCCAGGCCGAACACGCCGGCGGTGAAGTAGTAGGCGGGGACGGTCAGGTATGCGGAAAAATCGGGATGAAAGCCGGAGATTACAAAAAACAGTATCAGGCCGCTGAGAGATCCGCCGAAGGAATTGACAAAGGCTCCGTCAATTATCGAGCCCACGGAATCGGAGATCTTCACGTTCAGCGTGCGCACGATCACCGCGCAGCAGCCCAGCAGAACGGACAGCAGCAGCATCAGCAGCGGCGTTCTTGCACTGTCGGAAGCGCCGACCAGATTGATGGAAAGCACGCCGGTCAGGATCAGGATGAAGCCGGGGATGCGCCGCGCCCTGAAGCGCATGGTCTGCGCGTTGAACAGGCCGAAGTGATCGATGACGGCGGACATGATGATCTGTCCGGCGACGGAGCAGCAGGTTGTCACGGCGCTGCCCATCCGGGATACGCAGACACCGATCAGTCCGACCACCACCATCGCGAGGGGGCCGCTCAGAGATTCGGGGAAGCGGGCCTTTCGGATCGAGGGAAGCCTGTGCTGGACCAGGGTAAGATAGGCGAAGATGAGCGTCGCCTGGGTTGCAAAGCTGAGGAAGGACGCGCCGATTGCGCCGACAACCAGAGCCATGAGTCCGTTGATGCTGTTCTGAAGCGTTACCGTGATGCCTGCAAGGATTGCAAAAAGAACGTATATCATGACAGTTTCAGCCTGCTTTGCATTGGTATCATGTTCGGGGCACGGATCGCCCGTGCCCACAAATCTACTGTATTATATCGGATTCGTTGTGGGGTGTCAATATCCGGCCGCGTCTCCATGCGCGGGGCATTGCAGTTGCGCCAGACATAGGTAAGACGATGGACGGCGGCGATCCGGCAGGGTACGTTTTCATAAAACCCAAAATGGGCGCGGGAGCAGCAGCGGAAGGATTCGACGCTGCGTTGTCGCACCAATAAAGCGCCCGCAAACACCATTATTCCGGTGCTTTGCGGGTGCTTTTGTGCAATATGTCGTTTCAGAGAGACAGCTGCGCCATTTGGCATCAGCTGACCAGCTCCTTCGCCTTGATGGCTGCAGAGGCAGCATCCTCGGTGTAGGCGTCCGCGCCGATTTCATCGGCAAAGGCCTGGGTGATGGGCGCGCCGCCGACCATGATCTTGATGTCCTTGCGGAAATCCTGCTGGTTGAGCAGGGAAACCGCATCGCGCAGGGAGGGCATGGTGGTGGTGAGCAGTGCGGAGAGGCCGACGATCTTCACATCGGGATTCTCGCGCACAGCCTCCACGAAGCGCTCGTGGGGCACATCTACGCCGAGGTCGATGACCTCAAAGCCGGCGGATTCGATCATCATGATGACCAGGTTCTTGCCGATGTCATGCAGGTCGCCGGCGACGGTGCCCATGATCATCTTGCCCATGGCGCCGATGCCGCCGCCGCCCAGATGGGGCTTGAGCACCTCGACGCCGCGCTTCATCGCCTTGGCGGAGACCAGCATTTCGGGAACATAGATTTCATTTCTGGTAAAACTCTCACCAACGACGCTCATGGCGTCAACCATGGCGCCCAGAATGGCGTTGGGATCGAGGCCTGCATCCAGTGCCTCCTGCACCTTGGCTGCGGTCTGCTTGGCACGACCGGCGATGACGATATCTGCAACATCCTGAAGCGTAATCATAGGTATTATCCCCCTTTATTTCTGGTTCGGATTGGGCTAAATCCGAACTGATTCACTTATTTTACCGGACCAAACAGGCCCTCACGATAGGCTCCAATGTACTCCATGCAATAATCATCCAGTCCCAGCAGGGCCTCCGTGGCATAGATCAGGCCGATCATGTCGCGGTTGGTGGGATCCAGGATGGCGCTGTCCAAACCCGCGTTCATCGCCAGCACCGTAAATCCCAGATTGATCATCTTGCGCACCGGCAGATTGAAGGAGATGTTGCTGATGGCGGCGGTGATGTGGATCGTGGGATACTTCGCGCGCACCGTGGAGATGACCTCGGTGTTGGTTTCGATGCCGTTCTCACTGGTGCAGAGCATCTCCACCAGCGGATCGATGTGGATGCGGTCGGGGCTGATGCCGTACTCCTTCGCCTTCGCCATGATCTTGTCGAACACGCGCAGGCGATCCGCAGCGCACTTCGGGATGCCGGTGTCGTCGCTGAGCAGCGCGATCACCTGCCAGCCCTTGTTCTCAGGCTTGGCCATCTCCGGGAAGATCTTGTCGATCTTG
>SFNY01000124.1 GCA_004554085.1 Clostridiales bacterium
ACCAGTCGACCGGCATCCAGTACTTGAGCTCGTCCCAGCGGGCGAGCGCCGTGTCGCAGTGCGGATCGGCGTAGCGCAGGAAGTACCAGGAGGAGCCGGCCCACTGCGGCATGGTGTCGGTCTCGCGCTTGGCGGGGCCGCCGCAGCACGGGCAGGTGGTGTTCACCCAGGAATCGATCTTGGAGAGCGGGGACTCGCCGGAATCGGTCGGCTCGTAGTTGTCCACCTCCGGCAGCAGCACCGGCAGCTGATCCTCCGGCACCGGCACCCAGCCGCACTTCTCGCAGTAGACCAGCGGGATCGGCTCGCCCCAGTAGCGCTGGCGGGAGAAGACCCAGTCGCGCAGCTTGTAGTTGACCTTCTTCTCGCCCACGCCGTTCTCGGTCAGCCACTCGGTGATGCGCTTCTTCGCCTCCGCGACGGACAGGCCGTCGAGGAAGCCGGAGTTGCACAGCACGCCCTCAGCCACGTCGGTGTAGGCTTCCTTCTGCACATCCTCGCCGCCGGCGACGACCTCGATGATCGGCAGGTTGAACTTCTTGGCGAAGTCCCAGTCGCGCGTGTCGTGCGCCGGAACGGCCATGATCGCGCCGGTGCCGTAGGTCACCAGGACGTAGTCGGAGATGAAGATCGGGATATCCTTGCCGTTGACCGGGTTGATCGCGCGAATGCCCTTGAGCTCCACGCCGGTCTTGTCCTTGGCCAGCTCGGTGCGCTCAAACTCGCTCTTTCTGGCGGCCGCCTCGCGGTAGGCGATGACGTCGTCCCAGTTGGTGATGCGGTCCTTGAGCGCGTCCACCGCGGCGTGCTCCGGCGCCACGACCATGTAGGTCGCGCCGAAGAGCGTGTCCGGGCGCGTGGTGTACACGCGCAGCTTCATGTCGGAATCGGCGATCCTGAAATCGACCTCGGCGCCCTCGCTGCGGCCGATCCAGTTGCGCTGCTGCACCTTGACCTTCTCGATGAAGTCCACATCGTCGAGGCCGTCCAGCAGCTTCTGGGCATACTTGGTGATTTTCAGCATCCACTGGCTCTTCACGCGGCGGATGACCTCCGCGCCGCAGCGCTCGCACTTGCCCGCGACGACCTCCTCGTTCGCCAGGCCGCACTTGCAGCTCGGGCACCAGTTGACCGGCATCTCGCTCTTGTAGGCCAGGCCGTGCTTGTACAGCTGCAGGAAGATCCACTGAGTCCACTTGAAGTAGTTGGGATCGGTGGTGTTCACCTCGCGGCTCCAGTCAAAGGAGAAGCCGATGCGCCTGAGCTGCTCGCGGAAGTGATCGATGTTCTTCTGGGTCACGCCTGCGGGATGGACGTGGTTCTTGATGGCGTAGTTCTCGGTCGGCAGGCCGAACGCGTCCCAGCCGATCGGGTACAGGACGTTGTAGCCCTCCATGCGGCGCTTGCGGGCGATGATGTCCATCGCGGTGTTGGAGCGCGGATGGCCGACGTGCAGGCCCGCGCCGGACGGATACGGGAACTCGATCAGGCCGTAGAACTTGGGCTTGCTCTTGTCGCTCTTCGCCTCAAAGCAGTGCGCCTCATCCCAGTTCTTCTGCCACTTCAGTTCAATCTCTTCGGGATTGTAGGGCTTGATGTTCACAGGAAAATCCTCCTCGTCTTCCTCTCGTCCCGGGGGTACAGAAAAGCGCCCCTGGATGAATGGTTCATGCACAGGGGCGCCCGAAATTCAAGCGCGGTACCACCCTGATTCAGCTGCGATTGCAGCCCTCAGCGGCTTATGCCAGGGCCTTTCACGGAGCCCGCCCGCCGCGGATTACTCAGCGCGGCGCGTGCCGCCGGTTTCACCCGCGAAGCTCAGGGAGGAGAATTTGCGCGTCCGTCTGCCTGCTCGCACCGACCGCCGGCTCTCTTGAAAACGACCTGCGCAACGCTTCCCGTCATCGCTTTTCATACGCAGACTATTGTATCCAATGCCGGCAAAAAAGTCAAGCCGTTTCACGCATCTGCGCGCTCATCAGGCCGATTTCCCGGAGAAGACGGTCTTCTTCCAGAAGTCCATCATCGGGCCGAAGATCAGCGCGGCGATGATCGTGCCCTCGCGCAGCGTCCACTCCACGCCGAAGATCAGCGTGATGGCCACGCTGACGAGCACCAGCACGATGTCGATCTTCTGGCGCAGCTTGCCCATGGTCGTGCCCATGCGCTCGGCCAGCAGCTGGATGCAGCCCTCCATCGGCGTGCGCATCAGGTGCGTTTCCAGCACCAGCGTGCAGCCGAACGCGCTGACCACAAACGCCAGAACGCAGACGATCAGGCGCAGCGGGTAGAAGGAAAAGGTCACGTTCCTGAGCACGGTATAGAGGAAGAAATTGAGCACGGAGCCGCCGAGCGTGATATAGAGGATCTGCAAAAGCTCGGTCCTGCGGAAATTCTTCTTCTCAATGGCGATCTGCCCGAGGAAAAAGCTGCCGTGAAACAGCATGGAGAACGTGCCGACCTTCATGCCGATCAGCAGGGCGACGGACGTGATGGCCGCGTCCACCGGCAGCACGCCGATGCCCGCCTTGATGGCAAACGCGACGGAGCCGTACACCAGGAGAATGCCCAGGATTGTCGAGGCGATTTTCTTCGGCATCATCAATCTTCCCTTTCATCAATCATTGGTGCGTGTTTTCCCTATGATACCATAAAC
>SFNY01000070.1 GCA_004554085.1 Clostridiales bacterium
ATTGCTTGCAATTCAAGCAAAATCTGGAGGGGGTGGCAGTGGCGGGGGAGATACTCCCCCGTCCACCAGCTTGTCAAAAAGTCTTTTTTGACAAGCTGACGCAGCGATTGCATGCCTTTGCAATCGCTGCGTTTCATTGAACTAGGCCTGTCTGTTTCCTGCCATGGAGCTCCCGGGAAATCAGCGCCGGGAACTGGGTGTGCGCGTCGCACCTGACCCGTTTTTGATCTGCGGCTCCCCGCCGGAGAAGGCTCGTGGAGGCTGAGACAAGACGGACCCGCTGAGCGCGGGCGCATCCGCGCGAAGGGATGGTTCCGCTTCCTGCGATCAGAGCAGCATCATCCGGGTTACAGCATCGAACACGCCGGTGGCCTCGAGGCCCTGGGCAGTCTGGAAAGCGCTCACAGCGTCGGCGGTCGCCCTGTCGTATTCGCCGGTGCATTGATCCTCGCCGAGATAGCCCAGCTCCAGCAGCACCTGCTGCATCTCCGCAACATCCTCGCCCGCCATGCATGCTTCATGCCGGTTGTAGGAGAAGGTGCGCGGCGCGGTTGCCGCCGTGGCGCGACGCAGCTCGGAGAGGTACCGGGCGGTCAGATCGCAGTTTACCCGGAGCACACCGTTCATCCGGACAAAGGCATCGCCATAGCTGTCCACCATCGGCACATACCACGCCTGCCCCTCGAACGCGCTGCAGCAGGCTTCCTGATGGAACCGCAGCCCGGCCCGGGCATAGCAGCCCTGCCAGATGCGCACCAGCTCGTCCTCGGTAAAGGCGCACAGCTCCCCGCGCGTGATCCGTCTCTCTCCGAGCGCATCGATGACCGCACCAACCTCCGTGCTGTCGGGATTTCCGCCGCGCGCGTGGATCACCACCGAATCCGAAAAGCCTACGGACAGCGTGCTGTTTTCCGCAATCAGCTCCCGGCTCACATCGCTGCCGATCCAATCGAACAGCTGCCGTGCGGGGCTGTCCGCGGGTTCATCCGCCCGGATCGCCACATAGGAGGTGGTCACGAAGGGATAGTTTCCGTTCCGGAAGTTCTCGGTGGTGGGTGCGTAGCCGTCCACATTGAACAGCTTCAGCGCAGCGTTGTCTTGCTCCAGCCTGGAATAGCGGGAGGAGACCCACACATCCCGATCCTCATAGCAAACCTGATACCACGCCACATCCCGCTCGTCAAAGCGCGTGCGCCCCGCGTATTCCAGCGCGGTTCCCGCAGGCACGACGGCCACAACGTCGTATTCCAGGCCGGAATAATCCCGAAGGTTGACGCTGCCCGTGGTCACGACCCTCGGCTTTTCCACCTCGTGGCTGAGGAACACGTTGCTCACGTAGGACATGATGTTGTAGCCGATGGAGTAGCGGTTTTCCATCACGTTCAGCGTGACGTCGCTCATGTCATCGATCTCCTCCATCTTGTAGGGCGTCGCGCCGATGACCTCTCCCTCCTGAAAGCCCAGCGACTGGAAATCCGGCATCTCGTAGCCCGTCCACACCAGATTTTCAAACATCCGCTGGCTGCCGGACTCCGGATTGCGTATGTAGGCCACGATCTCGCCGCCGACGGGACAATCCCGAACGCCGTACCAGTCCGTAATGTCACCCCGGTAGATGGAGCGGATCTCCGCGCTGGTGAGGTTCTGCGCCGGATTGCTGGCGTTGCCCATGAACACCAGGCCGTCGTAGCCGTAGATTTTCATCTCAATGTCCACGCCTGCGTCGGCAAAGTACTGCATCTCGTCCGCCGTGGGCGCGATCAGGAAGATGACGTCCGCCTTGCCGTCGGCAAGGTTCAGCCACGCACCGTGGGTCTTGGAGCACATGGGCGCGGGACCTTCCACCCCCTGTCCGGTGAAGTGGGCATAGATTGCATCCGTGATGGGAATGCGCGCGGTGGAATTGTCGATCTGCGGAAGCGATGTCAGGCGCTCCGCCAGGGCCATGCCGCCCAGCGCCACGCAGAGCGTCAGCAGCAGCGCCGCGCACCGGTACAGCTTGCACGTCATTGAATATCCCCCCTTGATTCGGTTTGCGGAATGCGCGCCGCGTCACTGCGGCTTCATCCGGCTCGTGTGTCTCGGGCGCTGCGCTTCATGGGCCAGCCGGATGATCCATCCCCCGGCATCCGAAATCCGCACGCCCGCAACGCTTATTTGACGTATATCTGACACAAATTGTTCAATGTATCCCGCATTGCGCGCACAAATGAAGCAGCCCGCTTCCGCACCGGGAGGGATGCATCCATCCGGCAACCTCCGTCACTTCAGGGTGATGTACTGCTCCGGCTGGGCAAGGGCAGCGCCGCCCGCCCTGAAATGGTTCAGCCACACATCCTTCACCGAATCCTCGCCCTCCGTGAACGTGCGGCTTTCATCCGCAAGGAAGGGCGCAAAGTGCGCATATGTCGCCAAGCAGGTCACAGAGAAGCTGTCGTCATCCCCGATGTCCCTGCCATCCTTCCGCACCTTGGTCAGTGTGTAGCTCCCCTCGTCCTCCTGCACCTCGATGGCAACGCCGCTGACGATGGGCAGAGAGCCGCGGTTGAAGGGTATGAAGCCGCCTTTGATTCCTTCGACGTAGGCACGGATCGTCTCCTTCAGCTCCGCGCCGCTCATCTCCCGGTGGAAGGACACCAGGCCGTTGGGCATAATCATGCTGCCCGCCATCTTTTCCGTGTAATCCGCCTGAAGCACGGAGCCCGTGAAGCTGTCGCCCGTCGCCAGCAGCACGTCGCTGCCATAGATCCCGCGCAGGGTGTTTGCCATGACCGAGTGGGCTTCGCTGCCGCCCTTGCTGTGGAAGATGGCGGAGTAGCCCTTCCCGGAGCTCAGGACGGTTTCGGCGGAAGCATCCCCGGGCTGGCGGAGCTGGGCGTCAAAGGCCGCGTATGCCTGCTGCGCGTCGTATTCGCCCGCAATCATCTTCGAGACCACGTCCCTGGACACGGCGAAGAAATCATTGGAGGCGATGCGGATGTACATGTGGTTCTGCTCGATCAGCGGCCTCAGGTTCGCCAGATGCCCGGTCAGATGAATGCCCACATCCTGGCTGTAGCTCAGAACGTCCTGGCCGCTGGCGAGCACCGTCTGTCCCTCCTCGGAGAGCATCACATCCAGAATCTGCATCGCCTTCTCCCGGCGGCTCTTGTCCTGTTCCAGATTGCGGTTCAACGCCACCTGCAGGTAGGGCGTGGTCATCAGCCACTGCTCGCCATTCTGTCCGAAATAGGGCAGAAGCACCGTGTCTATCCCCTGGTTCAGGAATTCCAGCACCCGCGCCGAGCTGCCGGTAATCATGGCAACCTCGCCCCTTGCGAACATGTTGATCACAGGGGTATAGCCCAGCTCCAGTACATCGGGGGTCAGGTTCACATCCCGAATAAACTGCTCCATCCGTTCAAACACGCCCGGCCAGACAACCTCATCCAGCCCGACGCGCTCCGTACTTGCGGGATCGGAATAGGCCATGCGCCACCTGAGCCCTTCCAGGGAGGTGAGCTCCGGGATGGACAGGCCCTGCAGGGCCTCCATGCAGGTATAGTCGTATACAAAATCGCCCACATGCCCCCGGATGCCCACTTTTTCAAAGGCCCGGCACGCGGAGACGAAGCTCTCGTAATCCGTGGGCAGGGGAATATTGTACTCCTCAAACATGCCACGGTTGGTGACGAAGCCGTGCACATCGGCGCTCAGCGGCAGCCAGTTGATGCTGCCATCCTCATTCGTGAAGCTGGCGAGATAGGCATCATAGAAGGCGCCGGCCTCGGAGGTCGTGGACAGATCCATCAGGCTGTCCTTCAGCGGCGCGGCATCATGCAGCGAAAAGCGGCAGCAGGTGATGATGTCCGGCAGCGCGCCGTTCTCATTCATGAATTTGTAGAAGTCCAGATCATTGTTGCCCACGACAAACTGGATGTTCATATCCGGCAGCTGGGACTGGATGTAGGGCGCGTAGCTTTCGTACATCGCACCGGTCCACAGATACACCGTGATCGTGTCTGCATCTTCCTTCGCGGTTTTGTTTGCTGCGCAGCCCGTAACCAGCGCCAGTACCATGATGAGAGACAGCAGTAAACCGATCCATTTCCTCGTCATTGCGTTCCCTCCTTGTCTTTCATTCTTTTTCTCAGGCCATTGCGACAAAATCGCGTTCTGCTGCAAAAGCCGGGGCAGTATGGAAATTGCATTTCACAAAATGACGAATTTTATAAGTATATGTAAAGTTCCCCCTTTTATAATTATATACGCCCCATCGCCAAAAATCAAGCTGTCCGATCAATGCTTTCAGTATGGAGCTTCCACAAAAACATGAAAAGGGGCTTGACAGCTAACGAATATTAGCTTATACTTTAGCTAATAAAAATTAGCCACAGAGAGGAGCGCATTTCCGTGCACACCAGAGAACGGATTCTGCTGGAGGCCCTGCGCCTGTTTTCCCGGAAGGGCTATGACGCGGTGAGCGTCGAGCAGATTGCGGACGCCGTGGGCGTCAAGGCCCCGTCGCTGTACAAGCACTACCGGAGCAAGCAGGACATCTTTGACGCGATCTTCGAGGAGACGGCGAAGCGCTACGGGGCATTCACGGACTCCATTTCCGTCCATATGGGCGATTCCGCGCAGGATTTGCAGGTATTCCACAGCATCACGGCAGATGGTCTGGTGGAGAAGGTCAAGTCCCTGATTTCCTACTCCCTCCACGACGAATTTGTCAGCCAGTTCCGGCGGATGGCGACCATCGAGCAGTTCCGCTCCCCGGAGCTGTCGGCGCTGTACTCCCGGCGGTATGTGACGCAGATTCTGGATTACCACAAAGAGCTGTTTCAGCGCATGATCGCGGCGGGGGTGATGCGGCAGGAGGATCCGGGCCTGCTCGCCATGATGTACGCCAGTCCTATCCTGATTCTGCTTGGAGAGTGCGACCGGCACCCGGAGAGAGAAGCGGAAATCATGGATGCGCTGGAACAGCATGTGCGTCTGTTCCATCAGACCTTCCACCTGGAGCCCCCGGAGGGAGGCGGTACGCTGCCTCGTCGGCACAGCGGAAAAGGCGCCGGTTCAATGGTACCGGCAGAATCAGGAGGTGCAGCGCATGAATGAAAAACTGATGCGAAGGCTGGGCTGGCTGGGATTGGTGAGCCTGCTGTCCTACGCCGCGGCCGTGGTGTTTTCGCCCCTCGCATACCCGGGCTATGACTGGCTGTCGCAGGCGGTCAGCGACCTGTCGGCGGATGGCGCTCCGTCGAGGATGCTGTGGCGCCAGCTTGCCGCCCTGTATGCGCCCTGCGGCATCGTCTGCGTGACCCTGTGCTGCGTGTCGATCAAGGGACATTTCAATCGGATCGTCCGCGCCGGCATCTATCTGTTCGCCCTGATGAACTGGATCTCCACCGTGGGCTACGCCATGTTCCCCCTGACGTATGCGGGCATTTCCGGGCAGTTTCAGGATGTGATGCACCTGATGGTCACGGCAGCGGTGGTGCTACTGTCCATCGCATCCCTGGCGCTCCTCGCCTGGGGCTGTCTGCGGCAAAGAGCCTGCCCGGTACTGGGGATATGGGCGCTGATCTCGCTGGGCATGATGATCGCCGGCGCCGTGGGAACCGCCGCTCTTCCCCGCGCGTATTTCGGCGTTCCGGAGCGCTTCAGCGTGTTCGCCTGCTCCGGCTTCACGGCGGTTCTGGGCCTCTTCCATCGCCGGGGATGGGAAAAATCCGCGAAGGAAACGGTGTGAAGCGCAGAATCCCTTGAAAATGCTGTGTTTCAGACCTATATCGCAAGTCATAGCCACCCGTTGAACGGGTGGTTTGACCAAGCCCTATAAGGGCTTAACTCTTGTGGTAGGGTTCTACGAAATCTCTCATCCATCGCACTAAATCAAACCCATCCACGAAATGGAGCCTGAGATCTATTTCGGTGGCAAGACAGAGAATACCGGATAAATATCGGTGAGGATACATTGTGTCAATATAGCCTCTTCATTTGCTTTCTGGGGATGCTTCGCTCTGGGCATCACCTTGCGCCACCCGTGCCTTTTCAGAAGCATATATATGTATCCTCGCCCGGTATCCTTGCCGATCCTTTCGTCAAACACCTTCTTGATGTCCTGGACAGTAACAATATGTCCTTCCTCAGCCATCTTTTCAAATTGCGCAAGGATTTCATTTTCTTCCGCTTCGCTCAGACTGCGATGATTCCCTCCGACATACTTGCACCGCACGAACTCTTCCAGTCCCTGCTTCTTGTATTCCGCTACCAAACGTGATACCGTTCTCTCTGAACAGTTCATTCTTTGCGCCGTCTCAGCTACACTTGCTCCACTAAAGCGCTTTAACAACACCGTTAATTTCTTCGATGTTCGTTTATCTTTGCATCGTTTCTCTGCTTCTATCAATTTCTGATACTCGTCTGTGCTTATTGTATAACCTCTCATTTCCATCACCCAAGAGTATTTTAGCATAGTATCAAAAATATGATAATCTAATTTGAGAATAGTATAACTCCTACCGAAAGACGGTTTCCGAAAGGCTCCAACCACAGCCCCTTTGCAAGTTGTTAATCAGTTAGATACCGCGTGACGGTTTATGTAGAACGAGGTTACAAACGCAAAGTGCGCCTGTGGGGCCAGCAGCATCAATATCATCGTGGAGGTATCCGAATGATCTATGTTGGAATCGATGTCGCGAAGGACAAGCATGACTGTTGCATCATGAATTCAGATGGAGCAATGCTTGCCAATGTCTTTACCATCCGGAATCATGCCGAGGGTTTTGAATCTCTGCTTACAAGAATCAAGTCTGTAGCACATGATCTGACCCAAATAAAAGTAGGACTCGAGGCCACCGGACATTACAGCTACAATCTCCTTGGATTCCTGCTTGACAAAGGTCTGACCACCTATGTCATCAATCCATTGCACACCAATCTGTTCCGTAAAAGTCTGAGCCTTCGCAAAACCAAGACCGATCGGGTTGATGCGCGTACCATTGCAACTATGATGTTAGACTACATGGTGGTTTCCCACGTGTCTACCTTTATCCTTACAACTTCACTTAGCTAGGGGATAATTATTTTTTCGTTTTGAGACAGTCCATGTCGCTTTGGTGATTATGTATCCGGCGATTCCCGGTGCCTGCGCCGGTCGATCGCCTCGCGCAGTTTGCGCAGGGATTCGGGGTTGCGGTGGCTCTTCAGGTTCGGGAAGGCCTCCAGCAAACGGCGGTGACCGAAGCCGCGCTCGGACAGCGCCGCGTCCACCTTGGCGCGCAGCTCCGCGAGGCGCTGTTCGCGCTGCACGCGGTTCTGCTCCTTCCTCTCCTCGAAGCGCTCCACGCCCTGCTCCAGCTTCGCCTGCCCGGTCTCGATCTTCTGCTTTGCGGCCAGCGCCTTTTCGGCGATGTTTCCGCCCAGCTCATCCGACAGCGTGTGAATCTCGTCCGCCAGCAGCGTAATTCGCGCCAGGCGGCGGGACAGCTTGCGGATGGTCGCCACGGTAGCGGCCAGATCGACGGCCAGCATCGCAAGGAACAGGCCGTCCAGGATGCGGGTCAGCAGCTTCGGAAGCCTGTGCACCAGGCCGTAGATGGGCGGATGCACCCAGAGCACGATGAGCATGCAGGCCACGCCCCAGATCAGCGAGAACAGCAGGCACACGTAGCCGCCGATGTTCAGCGGCATGCCGCTGTAGTCCCACCACTTGGCGTGAAAGATCTTCTCCAGCAGGAAGCCGGTGACCAGCTCGATCAGCGTGGTGATCACGCAGGAGCCAATGAACAGCAGCCACAGATTTCCCTTCAGCGGCGCGAGCAGCAGCACCACGCCGATCAGGCCGAAGCCGTAGATCGGGCAGATGGGGCCGTTCAGAAAGCCGCGGTTGACAAACCTTCCGCTCTTGAACGCGGCGAAGGCGACCTCCGTGCACCAGCCCAGAAAGCCGTAGACAAAGAGCAGCAGCACAAGCTCGGAAAGTGCATAATTCATCAGAATCGCTCCCGTTTGAAACGAATTATTCCTCCATCAGCTGCGCAAATTCCTCGATGGTGTCCGCAAACACCTTCAATGCGCTGCGGATGGGTTCGGGACTGGTCAGATCCACGCCGGCAATCTTCAGCTCATCGATGGGATACATGCTGCCGCCGGTGGAGAGGAATTTGAGGTAATCCTCCGCGCCGCCGTGATTCAGGATGCGGTCGGCGATGGCCACCGCGCTGCAGAATCCCGTGGCGTACTGATAGACGTAGAACGCCCGGTAGAAGTGCGGGATGCGTGCCCACTCCACGTCGGTCACATCCGTGCCCTCGGCGATGGGATAGTAGGTCTTGTTCAGGCCGCCGTAGAGCGCACTGAGCGCCTGGGCCGTCAGCGGTTCGCCAGCCTCGTACATCTCGTGGGCCTTCTTCTCGAACTCGGCAAACAGCGTCTGGCGGAACACCGTGGTGCGGAAGCCCTCCAGCAGGTGGTTGAGGATGTAGGCGCGCTTCTTCGCATCCGTCTCCACGGAGAGCAGATAGCGGGTCAGCAGCACCTCGTTGACGGTGGAGGCCACCTCGGCCACGAAGATGGCGTACTCGTTGTTGACGTAGTCCTGGGCCTGAGAGGAGAACCAGGAGTGCATGGAGTGGCCCAGCTCGTGGGCCAGGGTGAAGGCGTCGTCGTACTTGTCGGTGTAGTTCAGCAGCACGTAGGGATGCACGCCGTACACGCCGCAGGAGTACGCGCCGGTGGTCTTGCCCTTGTTCTCGTACACGTCGATCCAGCGCTCACTGAAGGCGCGCTTGAGAAGCTTCTGATACGTCTCGCCCAGCGGCTCGGTGGCCTTGAGCACCAGCTCCTTCGCCGTCTCGTAGGGCATGGCGCTATCCACCTCGTCCACCAGCGGCACGTACAGGTCGTACAGCCGCAGCGTGTCCAGGCCCAGCTTCTTTTTGCGAATCTCCAGGTAGCGGGTCAGCGCCGGGATCGCCTCGTGCACGCAGTCGATCAGGTTCTCATAGAGCGCCTTGGGCACGTCGTTGCCGTACAGCTCGGCCTCGAGGGCGCTGGGATGTTTGCGCGCCTTGGCGTAGTAGCTGTCCAGCTTCACGTTGCCGGAGTAGAGCGAGGCCAGAGTGTTGACGTACTTCTTATATTCGCCGAAGTACTTCTCGAAGGCCTCCCTGCGCACCTCGGGATCCCGGGACTCCCTGTACTTGCCGAACAGCGCGTGGGTCAGTGGTTCGCCGCTGTCCAGATTCGGGAACTGCATGTCCACGCTCTCGAAGAGATCGAAGGTCTTTTTCGGGGTCTGTGCCGCGTCGCCCAGCATGGCCAGCAGGCGCTCCTCGTTTTCGCTCAGGGTGTGCTCCCGGGCGCGGCAGACGTCCTCGATCATGTGGCGATAGGTCTGCATCTCCGGCTGGTCCATCCACTGATCCAGCTTCTCCGGGTCGATGGCCAGGATCTCCGGGCTGAGGGACGCGGTGATGGTGGAGAACTCCACGAACAGCCGGGTGGCGCGCGCCTCCATCTCCTGCGCCTGCGCGTCGCCGTTGTCCTCGGAGGAGTAAAGCATGGTGTAGACGTACACCAGCTCCAGCTTCTCCGCGGCGGCAAAGATGCGGTCCAGGCCCTGCTTCAGCGCCTCGGCGGACGCACCCAGCGTGCCCATGACCTCCGGCAGCACCGCGACCAGCTCTCCGGCCTCCTTCAACCCCTGCTCCCACGCGGGGATGTCCTCAAAAATATCGCTCAGGTTCCAGCAGAACGCCGGATCCATCTCTTTTCTGGTCTTTTCCATTTCTTTCTCGCTTTCCTGTATTGCAGCTTGAATGCCAGTGCGATGTATTCTGCCGCAAAACCGCGCGCAGCTTGCATGCAGCCGGCATTTTCATTTATTTGTCAGATATGGGGATGTCGCAAAGATTCCTGCGCGGCGGGGTGAAGGCACCCCGCCCTATGGATGCACAATTCATGCGCGGCGGGATGAGGGCATCCCGCCCTACGGGTACGAATCTGTCTCGTTGCTTCAGAGCGCGTCGGCCTCCTCCTGCGTCAGCACGCGCACGCCGTACTCCTTCAGCACCTTGCAGGCGCGATCCTGTTCGGACAGGCGCAGGATCATCGTCGCGCCACGCTCGGGAGTGCGCCGGAAGGAGTAGATGTACTCCACCGACAGGTTCTCCTTCTCGATGACGGTCAGCAGCTCGCACAGTCCGTTGGGCTTATCGACGATCTCCGCGCAGATGACGTGGTTGATGCGCGCGGTGTAGCCCGCGCCCTTGAGCAGCGCCATGGCCTGGTCGATGACCTCGGAGCGCAGAATGATGCGCACGATGCCAAAGGCCTGAGTGTCCGCGATGGAAATTTCGCGGATGTCGATGCCGCCGGAGCCCAGCACCGCCGTGAGTTCGCGCATTGCGCCGGGTTTATTCTCCAGGAATACCGAAATCTGTTTGATAAACATGTCTTCTGACTTCCTTTCTCACAGCTTTCTACGGTCAACGACGTGCTTGGCCTTGCCCTCGAACCGGGGAATGGACTTGGGGGCCACCAGCGTGACCTTCGTGGCGATGCCGACGACGGACTTGACGCTCTCAACGATCTTTTTGCGCACGGCCTCGACGTCGGATACGGTGTCGGAGAACATCTCCTCGGTCATCTCCACCTGAATCTCCAGCGTGTCGGCGGAGTTGACGCGGTCGGCGTAGAGCATGTAGTGGGGCGCGACCTCGTGGATGCCCACCAGCACGGATTC
>SFNY01000071.1 GCA_004554085.1 Clostridiales bacterium
CTTGCCGCGGGCCTGCGCACCGCCGACATCGTCGGCAACAGCGGCGCAACTCCCCTCTCCTGCACCCAAATGACTGAGGAAATCCTCAAGCGCATCTGATCACGGAATTTATACGGGGCTGTCGCAGATGCGGCAGCCCCGCACACATGCGTTCCTTGAAAGGGACGAAGAATCGCATTGCCCCTTTCAAGGAACGCCCCGACCATCCGCCAAAGGAGGAATGGCATTGTACCGCGAAACTTCCAAGCTCCTGCTTTACAGCAATCTGGGCGAGGACAGCATCCTGCTGCGCCTGTCCGAAATTTTCTTCGACTGGGAGCAGCAGAAATGCGAAAAGAGCGCGCTCATCCGCCGCATCTATGTGGAGATCAAGCGCATCCTCGACCTGGCCACGACCTACGGCTTCGACACGAACCTCTGGCACAACTACCTGACCTTCGTGCTCATCACCAACGAAAATTCCTTCAGCCTGACCTGTGAGCGCGTCGGGGCCAGCGAGGGCTCGGTGAACCACTTTGCCAAGGCCGACTTCCGCATCTTCAAAAACCTGTTCGACTTCGACTTCGGCCCCATCGAGCAGGATCTGGGCATCGACTGCTTCAGCGTGCTGTCCAACTATCAGGCCATTCCCAAGAAGGCCCAGATGTACTACCGGAATGTAAGCGAAAAAGTGCGCGCGCTGTCCGCCGCCATCGAGCAGGCGAAGGATGAAAACGAAATCTTTGACCTTGTCACGGCGCACTACCGCGACTGCGGCGTGGGCATGTTCGGCCTGAACCGCGCCTTCCGCATCCGCCCGGCGGAGAACGGCGGCGTGGAGTTCTGCGCCATCAACAACATCGATTCCGTGGTGCTTACTGCGACCAGGGTCTGCGGATGATCGAGATCTACAAGCACCAGTTCGGCCTGCTCTCCGAGGTCATCGCCCGGGTGAAGAACCGCAACTACCGCTTCATGATCTTCATCGACGACCTCTCCTTCGAGGAACACGAGGTGGAGTACAAGTTCCTCAAGGCCGTGATCGAGGGCGGCGTGGAGACCAAGCCGGACAACGTGCTGATCTGCGCCACGTCCAACCGCCGCCACCTGATTCAGGAGACCTGGAAGGATCGCAACGACATGGAATTCAACGGCGACGTGCACCGCTCCGACACCATGGAAGAGAAGCTGTCGCTGGCCGCGCGCTTCGGCTGCGCCATCAACTACAACAACCCCGACCGCAAGCAGTACCACGACATCGTGAAGGGCATCGCCAGCCGCTGCGGCGACCTGGGCCTCACGGAGGAGCAGCTGCTGCTGGAGGCCAACAAGTGGGAGATTCGCCACGGAGGCGTCTCCGGGCGCACCGCCCAGCAATTCATCAACTATCTCGCAGGAACCGTAAAACAGAAGTGAGGAAACACACCCATGGTTACGCTCGACAAAATCTATCACGCCGCATTTGTTCTCAAGCAGGTGGCCCGCAAAACCGACATGATCCATGCGCCCAAGCTCAGCCAGGACTGCGAGCTCTATCTCAAGACCGAAAATTTGCAGCTCACCGGCAGCTTCAAGCTGCGCGGGGCGTACTACAAGATCAGCCAGCTCTCCGAGGAGCAGCGAGCGGCGGGCATCATCGCCTGCTCCGCCGGCAACCACGCCCAGGGCGTGGCGCTGGCGGCCTCCCGCATGGGCATCAAATCCATCATCTGCATGCCCGACGGCGCGCCCATCTCCAAGGTGGAGTCCACCAAGGCGCTGGGCGCGGAGGTCTGCCTGGTGAAGGGTGCCTACGACGACGCCTACGCCCACGCGTGCAGACTCCAGCAGGAGACCGGAATGACCTTTATCCACCCCTTCAACGACGACGAGGTCATCGCGGGTCAGGGCACCATCGGCCTGGAGATCCTGGATCAGCTGGCAGACGTGGACGCGGTGATCTGCCCCATCGGCGGCGGCGGACTGATCTCCGGCGTGGCCTACGCCATCAAGACGCTGAATCCCGGTGTAAAGGTCTACGGCGTGCAGGCGGAGAATGCCCCCAGCATGGCTGAAAGCGTGGAGAAGGGGGAGGCCATCACCCTGGAGACCGTCCAGACCTTCGCCGACGGCATTGCGGTCAAGCACCCCGGCGACGTGACCTTCGAGATGGTGCAGAAGTACGTGGATGCGGTGGTCACGGTCAGCGAGGACGAAATCGCCGCGGCCATCCTTGCGCTGATCGAGAAGCAGAAGCTGATCGCCGAGGGCGCGGGCGCGGTGAGCGTGGCGGCGGCGATGTTCCACAAGCTGCCCATCGAGGGCAAGAAGGTGGTCTGCATCGTCTCCGGCGGCAACATCGACGTGAACATCCTCTCCCGGGTCATCACCCGCGGCCTGGTCACCGCTGGACGCAACTCCATGCTCCAGATCGCCCTGGAGGACAAGCCCGGCCAGCTGCTGGGCGTGAGCCAAATCGTGTCCGAGTGCGGCGCGAACGTGGTTTCCGTGCACCACGAGCGCAGCGACGCCAACATGGCCGTCACCAGTTGCTTCCTCACGGTGGGCATGGAGACCCGCGACTTTGAGCAGATCGCCCAGATTCGTCAGCGGCTCACCGAGGAGGGCTTCAAGATCGTGAACTGATTTTTGCGGGAGCAGCCATGTGGTCGCTCCCGCCTGTTTTCATCGTATAAAGCAAACGCATCCCCGGCAATATGCCGGGGATGCAGCCTGTACACACCGGAAGCCGCAGCGCGCGGCTTCCGGTCGATTTGTTTGAAGGAACTCAGTGGCTCTTGGAGAGCTTGGCGCGGATGGCCGGGATGGCGATCTGAATGAACACGGCCAGCAGCAGGATGGAGCCCTTGATGGTGTCGTTGATCAGCGCGTCCAGACCCAGCGAGGAGATGATCTTGTCGATGATGGTGTAGCTCATCGCGCCGAAGAGCACGCCCAGTAGCTTGCCCTTGCCGCCGCTCATGCTGATGCCGCCGATGACCACCGCGGCGATGGCGTACATCTCGTTGCTCTTGCCGATGGTTGCCGGGTCAACGGAGCCGTTCATGGCCAGCCACATGAAGGTGCTGACGCCGCAGAGCAGGCCGGTGATGGTGTACACCGCCACCTGCGTCCACTCCACGTTGATGCCGGCCAGGCGCGCGGCGCGCTCATTGCTGCCGATGGCATAGATGCTGCGGCCGAACTTGGTGTTGGTGGACATGAACACCATGAGCACCGTGACCAGGATCAGGATCACGCCCGCCATGGGGATCAGGCCCGCGACCTTGTACTGGCCGAATTTGTAGAAGGGATCATAGGCGCTCAGCGTGCCCTCCATGTTGTAGATGGACAGGCGCAGGGTGCGCAGGTAGTACTGGGCCACGGAGCGGTAGATCAGCATGGTGGCCAGGGTGACGATGAAGGGCGGCATCTTGACCTTGCCGATGAGGATGCCGTTGAAGAAGCCCAGCAGCGCGCCCACCGCCAGCACCGCCAGCAGCGTGAGGATGATGGAGTTCTTCGCGTTGAATACGACCACGCCGATGCCGCCGATCAGCGAGAGCATGGAGCCGACGGACAGGTCGATGCCGCCGGTGATGATGACCAGGCCCATGCCGAAGGCCATGATGCCCACGACCGCGGAGTGGCGCAGGATGTTCATCACGCCGTTCAGGGTGGTCGCGCCGGCATTGATGATCAGATAGGCGATCAGGATGCAGGCGAAAATCAATACAAAGCTGTAATTGCCCAGTATTTTGGTGATCGATCGATTGTTGCGCTTTGTGGTGTTCATTGTCCAACCGCCCCTTCCCCAGCGTTGATGGCATTTGTGGCAGCGAGCATGACCCGCTCCTCGCTGATCTCCTCGTGGCGCAGCACGCTCTGGATGTTGCCGTGGTAGAAGACCACGCAGCGGTCCGCCACCTTCTGCAGCTCCGGAATCTCCAGCGTGTTGACCAGAATGGTCTTTCCATTCTGCGCCAGCTGCAAGATCAGCTTGTAGATTTCGGATTTGGCGCCGACGTCAATGCCCTGGGTGGGATTGTCCATCAGCAGGATGTCCGCCTCCGTGTTCAGCCAGCGGGCGAGGATCACCTTCTGCTGGTTGCCGCCGCTGAGGCTGGTGATGAGATCCCCATCGCCGTTGCAGCGGATGTTCAGCATGCCCCGCAGGCGCTCGAACTTCTGCCGCTCCATCTTCTTGCGGATCAGCGGCTTACTCGCCGAGAGCGTGTGCTCGGACACATAGTTGTTCTCCAGCAGCGTGAAATCCGGCAGGATGGAGTTCTCCTTGCGGTTGGCGGCAATCATGGCGATTTTATTTCGCATCGCCTTGTGAATGCGGTTGCCCGTCACCGCCTGTCCCATGACCTTGCAGCTTCCGCCGGTCTCCGGCATCACGCCGAAGATGGTCTGCATCAGCTCGCTCACACCCGCGCCCTTCAGGCCGGTAAAGCCCACAACCTCGCCGCGGCGGATGGTGAGATTGATGTTCTCAAAGCCGTGGCCGGAGTAATTTTCCAGTTCAAGAATCGGATCGCCCAGCTCGCGGGGCGTGTAAATGTCCGAATCGGAGTAGCTGTTGCCCACCATCAGCTTCGTGACTTCCGTGGGCGTGATTTCGGCGATTTCGCCGCTGCGGATCATCTGTCCGTTGCGCAGCACGGTGTAGCGGTTCGCAATGGTGAAGATCTCCGTCATCTTGTGCGAAATGAAGATGAAGGACTTGCCGCTCTCCTGCAGATGGCGCACAATGCCGAACAGGTGCTCGATTTCCTTGTTGTTCAGCGCCGTGGTGGGCTCGTCCAGAATCAGCAGCTTGGCGTTGGCGTGCAGCGCCTTCGCGATCTCCAGCAGCTGCTTCTTGCTGGTCTCCAAGTCGCTTACCATGGCGGTGGGGTCGATGTCCACGCCCAGCTCCCGGAACAGCTCGTGGGTCTGGGCGATCATGCGCTTCTTGTCCAGCGTGCCGGCCCTGGTCAGCAGCTCCTTGCGAAGAAAGATGTTTTCGTAGACCTTGAGATCGTTGAAAAGATTCAGCTCCTGATGAACGAAGGCGATGCCCGCCTGCTCGGAGGACTGAACCGTGACGTGATCCATTTCCTGGCCGTCAAAGACGATCTTGCCGGCATCGCGGGTATATACGCCGGCCAGGATGTTCATCAGGGTGGATTTGCCCGCGCCGTTTTCGCCCAGAAGCGCATGCACCTCGCCCTTGCGCACCGAAAAATCCACCTTGTCCAGCACGGTCACCCCAAAGAATGCCTTCGTGATCCCTGACATTTGGAGTATATCCATGTTCCATTCTCCCCTTGCTTTTTAAAGACGCCCGGCAGCATCACCCGCCGGGCGCTCGATAAGCCCCACTGTTGCGCGGGCGCGGCAGCTAGGCCGCGCCCGCAATCAGGGATTATTCGGCAGCAACGGCGTCGCCGAAGCCACGGAAGTCGTTGACGTTGGTTGCATCCACGACGTCGACCGGGATCACGTGATCCTTGGCGACCTCGCCGCCGTCCAGGTAGGCGATCATGTCGTCGCAGGCGATCTGGATCATGGCCGGATCGTAGGTGACGGTGAACAGGTCGGCAAGACCCGCAACCTCAGCGGCGTAGTCCTTCTGATGGATGCCCTTGATGACGGAGTACATCTCGTTCAGACCGGAGGAAGAGGCCAGGTGCACACCGGCGGAGAGGAAGGCTTCCTTCTTGGCGGTGTCGATCTCGGAGGACTTCAGGGCCTCCAGAATGCCCATGCCGATCTCATCGTCGTGGGTGAAGATCCACTTGTACTCGGCGATCTCCTCAACGGTGCGGCTGTCCAGCCACTCGGTGAAGAGCTTCTTGCCTTCGCTGCGGCTCCATCCGGTGTAGGCAGTGGACTCGATGGCGTCCACCTGCTCCTGGGTCCAGCCGTTCTCCAGCAGCACGCCGAAGAAGCCGTCGTTGCGCATCTGCGGCACGGAGGAGTTGTCACCGGGCATGATCAGAATCTTGTCGCCGGGAACCATGCCGGCGGCGATGAAGCGCTTCGCGGTCTCCGCGCCGATGCCCTCGTTGTCGCCCTTGACGGAGGCAACCGCCTGCTCGGCCACGGTGTCGATGACGCGGTCAAACATGACGAACGGGATGCCGGAGTCGGCCAGCTTCTTCATGGTCGTCTCCAGGGTGTTGTCCTGGGGCAGGATGACGATGGTCTTGGCGGATTCGTTCTCGATGATGTCCTCAACCTGGGAGATCTGGTTCGCCGGATCGGCGGAGGAGATGACCTTGGCGGTGTACTTGCCCTCGGCGTTGATGGCCTCGGCCTTTTCCTCGGCGTAGGTCAGAACCGCGCCGGTCCAGCCGTGGTCGGCATTGGGAACGAGAATGGCGATGTCGGTGCCGGCTGCGAGGGCAGCTGCGGAGCACACGAGCATCAGAGCGAGCAACAGAGCAACAATCTTCTTCATGGTTATCCTCCTATTTTTCATCGGCAGAATGCCGATATAGTCGCTAAGTATCGGTTTAAATCACATCTCAACCCACTTGGAGTTGTTCGCGGCGCTCTCGACGACCGCATGCACGAACTTCACGCCCTCGATGCCCTCGTCCACGGTGGGATAGATGAACTGGGACGCGTCCTCGCCGTTGCGCTTGGCGATCAGTGCGGAGACGTAGTTCTGATAGAGGTTGGCAAAGGCGACGTACAGGCCTTCCGGATGTCCGGAGGGGATGCGCGCGCAGGCCCCGGCCTTCTCGGTGACGGCGGCGGTGTTGCGCTGAATCAGCTGGGGCGCGCCGTTCTTGGGCGTGTAGCGCACCACGTCCGGCGTCTCCTGGGCCCACTCCAGCGAGCCCTTGTCGCCGTAGATGCGCATCGCCAGGCCGTTGCAGTGGCCCGCGGCCACTTGGCTGCACCAGTACGCGCCGTTTGCGCCGTTGTCGTACTCCACGATGATGTTGGCGTTGAGATCCAGGGCCTTGCCGTAGGTGTTGGTGGTGGCCAGCAGGCGCTTGATCTTCAGGCCGGTGATGAAGGCCACGTAGTTCTCGATGTGGGTACCGATGTCGCCCACGCAGTTGGACGCGCCCGTCATCTTGGGATCGGTGCGCCACACGGCCATGTTCAGCTCGGCCTTGTTGTCCGGATCAAGCTCATCCAGCAGCCAGTCCTGGGCGTACTCCGCGTTGACGGACACGATCTTGCCGATCTTGCCCTCGGCGACCATCTCGCGCATGACGCGGGACATGCAGTAGCCGGTGTAGCCGTGGGTCACGCCGAACAGCAGGCCCTTCGTCTCCGCAGTCGCCTTGAGATCCTCCGCCTGCTCCACAGTGAAGCACAGCGGCTTTTCGCAGACCACGTTGATTCCGGCCTCCAGGAAGGCCTTGGCCACAGGATAGTGGGTGCTGTTGGGGGTCACGATGGACACGAAGTCGATGCCGTCGTCGCGGGCGGCCTCCTTCTCGGCCATCTCCCTGTAATCAGCGTACACGCGCTCGGGATCCAGGCAGTAGGTCTCGCCGGTTTCCTTATTGAGCGCCTCGCGGGTGCTGAAGCAGCCTGCAACCAGCTCCACGCGGGGATCAAAGTTGATGGCCTTGCGGTGCACCTCGCCGATGAAGGCCTGCATGCTGCCGCCAACCATGCCGTAACGAATCTTCTTAGCCATATTCTATCTCCTTATCCTCGCAGGTCAGTTTGCAATCGCGTCGTCAAACTTGATGTTGGAGGGCTTGAAGTCCACCTTGCGCACGAAGGCTGCGGCCTCGGTGGCGCCGTCGATGCGGTCCATGCCGCTGTCCTCCCACTCCACGGAGAGCGGGCCGTCGTAGCCTGCGGCGTTGAGCACGCGGATGATCTCCTCAAAGTTCACGTCGCCGTGGCCCAGCGAGCGGAAGTTCCAGCCGCGGCGCAGGTCGCCGAAGTCGATGTGGGAGCCCAGCAGGCCGCTGCGGCCGTCCAGCGTGACTGCGGCGTCCTTCATGTGGACGTGGTACACGCGGTCGATGAAGTCCTGCAGGAACAGGTGCGGCTTGATGCCCTGCCAGATCAGGTGACTGGGATCAAAGTTCAGGCCGAACTCGGGGCGGTCCGCAAACTTCTCCAGCAGCTTCTTGGTGGAATAGTAGTCAAAGGCGATCTCGCTGGGATGCACCTCCAGCGCGAACACCACGCCGTGCTTCTTGAACTCGTCCAGGATGGGGCTCCACAGGCGCACGATCTCGTCGAAGCCGTCCTCGACCATCTGCTCGGTGGTCTGCGGGAAGGAGTAGAGATAGCGCCAGATCGGGGAGCCGGTGAAGCCGGTGATGATCTTCACGCCGAACTTCTCCGCCACGGCGGGGGCCTTCTTCATGGTCTCGATGCCCCAGTTGCGGATGGCCTCGGGCTGATCCGCCAGCGCTACGGGCGCAAAGTTGTTCAGGCGCGGATCGGGCGCGTCGCCCACGCACTGGCCGATGATGTGGCAGGCCAGCGCCTTCATGATCAGGCCGTTCTTCTCCAGGTTCTCCTTGATCCAGGCGACGTAGGCGTCGTCGGTCAGGGCGCGGTCGATATCGATGCCGTTGCCCCAGCAGGCAACCTCCAGGCCGTCATAGCCCATCTTCTTGGCGAGCACGCACAGCTCGTCAAACGGCAGATCCGCCCACTGGCAGGTACAGAGCGTTACAGGTCTTCCCATTTTCTTCTACCTCCGTTATTGTTATCGGTCCATTCCAAAGTAAATCCAATTTTTTGCGCGTTCTATGGGGTTTCTCCCCGCGCTGTTACTAAAAATAATACAACTTTTCACCATAAATGTCAACCCAGATTTAACCTCAAAATGCGCCGGTTCACAAAGCGGCGCATGCCCCGAAAACATTTCGTCGGAACGAATCCATTTCGGTTCGTTCCGGCGAAAATGGGCCTGTTTCACGCTCGTCCGCGAATTTCCTCCCTCCGGCAGCGCCGTCATAGGTCAAGGAACGTTCTTCCCTCTCCGCAGAGCGTCTCGAAATCCTGGTTGAAGCCGTCGATGGCCGCATCCACGCAGGCGTTCTGCATAAAGCGCTCCCACACGTCCACGCTCACGGCCACGCCCGCAATTCCGGCCTTCGCACACTCCACGACCTGCTGCACCGTCTTGATGCTGCCCGGGATGATCTGTGCACGGTACTCGGGATAGGCGTTGAGGATCGCCTGCATGTCCCGCGTGACCTTCATTCCGTCGCCGCCGAGGTTGTCGATCCTGCTGATGTAGGTCGCCATCGCCAGCGCGCCGGCGTTCGCGGCCAGCAGGCCCTGGGCCACGCTGTAAATGCCCGTGGCGTTGCAACGGATTCCCTCCGCGGAGAGGGCCTTGATCGCCTTGATTCCCTGGGGATTGGCGGGCAGCTTGACGAAGTAGTTCTCGCCGCTGGCTCCCAGGATCTCCAACAGGCGATGGGCCTCCCGGATCATATCCTCCGCCTGCGTGGAAATCACCTGCGCCATCAGCATCTTCTCCGGCCCGATCATGCTGCGGATCTCCTTCAGCACCTCCACCGGCGGCCGGCCGCCCCGCATCAGCACCGAGGGATTGCTCGTCACGCCGTCCACCGGATACAGGTCGATCAGCTCATTCAGCTTTTCCACGCGCACGTCATCAATGTACAGCTTCATGATCCTTCCTCCAATTTTCCGGGTACATCGCCCGGTCATCCTTTACCGGGGTAGATTATACCACAAACAGGCGGTATAGACAAGAATTGAAGCTCGGCCGCACAGCCCTCCCGGACACATGGCCCTGGATTGTTCATCCTTGCGTGGGGGATTGGGCTGCGATCGGGTGCAGAGTCGCGGCGCCGCTTCATGGCGCGCTTCCCCTCCTCCGCCACAGACCTCCGGATAGCCCTTGCTTTTCCTGCCCCCCGATCCGTTCTCGTGGCGATCGCGTTCCTTCTTTCGTCGAGGTACGCCGGCTCCGTCCTCATAACCCCACCGCCCCTTCCGGTCGCTCCTCTCCGCTTCCATTGTAAAGTTACAATAAACTTTGAAAATCCCCCTTGCTTTTTGATGTGAGATGTAGTATAATCAATCTCGCGTCAAGGAAAGACGACGTGCTGATGTAGCTCAGTCGGTAGAGCGCATCCTTGGTAAGGATGAGGTCGCCGGTTCGAATCCGGCCATCAGCTCCATAAGGACTTGCAGAAATGCGAGTCCTTTTCCTTTGTTTTGGCCTGTTTTTGAAGGATTCCGCATCGGAACCCTTCATTTTTATGACCTCGCATCCTTATTATGCGAATTTGTCAGCAAATTCGTCAGTTTTTCGCCACTTGAACGCCTTCAAAAGCCCTGTCCCACAGGCGTTTTCGGACTTTTCAGAAATCAGTTTTCGCGTCAGCTTTCCAAACCATAAGCGATAGCAATAGGCATCGCCGTGTTAATATGATTCGTTCTGCCTTTCACATAATGTTTCAGCGTCATGTTCGCAGAAGTATGTCCCGCCGAAAGCTGTGTCTGCTTAATGTCCTTTGTCGTGTCGTATAAATCGGTCAGAACCGTGGTGCGGAACCGCCTCGGCGTGATTGCTTCTTCAAAGCCTGTGTCCTTTTCAATGCGTTCGCACATCCTCCGAACCTGCGTATAGGAAAGCGGTTCACGCCCTCCCAGCACAAAATCCTCGGGCGCGCCTCGCTCCAAATGACAAACTATGTGTGGAACAAGGTTTATCACACGCCTGCTGGCCTCGGTCTTTGTCTCCTTCATAAGCGGTTTGTTTCTATTTGGATGCGTCACGGCGCGTTCAATGTGAATGGTCATATCGTCAAAGTGAATGTCCTTCCACTTCAAGCCCAGCACTTCCTCCAACCGCAACGGATGAAGCGTTTGTAAGGCTATATACGCCCTGTCCTGCGCCTTTTCAACCCGTCCGATACCCTGAACCAGAAAACGCATCTGCTCCACGGAATACGGCTCTGTGGGCCTGCTGGCGCGTCCTGTGATGCGAATGCTTCTGGAAGATAGCGGATTTCTTGGAATCAATCCATCCTCCACCGCCTGTTCCAGCACCATATTCAGAACATTCTTTGCTTTGATTTTTGTTTCCTTCGCGCCGTCCATGCCGTTGAAAATTCGCTGAATATCAGCGGGCACAATGTCCTCCACATTGATTCCCGCCAGCACCGGATAGATATGCCGACGCAACTGCCGTTCATAAGTCGTTGCCGTCACACATTCGATGTTCGGTTTGGAGAATACTTCAAACCATTTCT
>SFNY01000021.1 GCA_004554085.1 Clostridiales bacterium
GGACTTCCGCGAGCTGGTGAAGGATCTGGCCAGCGTGTTCAAGATGCGCATCGAGCTGCGCCAGATCGGCGTGCGCGACGAGGCGAAGATGCTGGGCGGACTGGGCTCCTGCGGGCGGCCCATCTGCTGCGGCGCGTTTCTGGGCGACTTCCAGCCGGTGTCCATCAAGATGGCGAAGGAGCAGAACCTGTCGCTGAATCCAACGAAGATTTCGGGCCTGTGCGGCAGGCTGATGTGCTGCCTGAAGTACGAGCAGGACACCTACGAGCAGACGCTCAAGCGCGTGCCCCGCGTGGGCAAGGACATCGTGACCCCCGACGGCGTGGGCGTGATTACGGAGATCAACGCCATCCGGGAGCGCGTGAAGGTGCGCATCCGCGTGGGCGAGGACGACAGCTTTGAGGTGCGCGAGTATTCCATGGACGAGGTGCGTAAGCCCGGCCCGGACGACGCGCCGGCGATCCGGGAGATGCCCAAGCCCCAGGAGCGCAAGCCCCAGGGCAAGCGCACGCCCATCCCGGAGCAGCGCGAGGAGACCGAGGAGGAGCCGAAGAAGAAGCGCTATCCCCACCAGAAGGCCCCCAAGAACCTGTCCACCGACCAGTTCCTGGAGAAGCTGAAGGAGACCAGCGACGCGCCCGAGGCCGCAGAGGCCGAGGGGGAGGAGGTTCCGAAGGAGCACAAGCGCAGCCGCAGGCGCGGCGGACGCGGCCGCAAGCGCGGCGAGGGCAAGGCCGAGGGCGCGGAGAAGCCGCAGGGCGAGGGCGTGGAGCAGGGCGGCGAGCAGCCGCGCGCGAAGCAGCCCCGTCGGGAGAGCGAGGGCGCGCCAAAGGAGCAGCCGCGCGATCGCGCGCCGAAGCCGGAAGCAGCCGCAGAGTCAAGGCCCGCACCCCAGCCGAAGCCCATCGGCGAACGTCCGTCCGAAAACAGCGGACAGGCGTAAATCCGACCACAGAAAGGCCCCTTTTGTAAACGGAATCAGAAAATTCTCCCCGGAAAAAATCAGAAAAAGGCTGTACAACCGGGGGTGCCTTGTGGTATAATACTTCTAGCCCCGATTAGAGAACTTCGATACCGTATCCCTCCGGTGGAATGCCTACCGATGAGATTGGACTCGGCTCAAAGGAAACACGTCGAATGGGCACATACATTTAGGAGGGTATTTTCCATGTTCGAAGACAAGACTTTGGTATGCCGTGAGTGCGGCGCAGAATTCGTTTTCACCGCTTCCGAGCAGCAGTTCTACGCGGATAAGGGCTTCCAGAACGAGCCCGGCCGTTGCCCGGCATGCCGTGCGGCACGTCGCGCCCAGAATGGCGGCGCAAACCGTGGCGAACGTCAGATGTACGATGTGATCTGCGATGGCTGTGGCCAGCCCACCCAGGTTCCTTTCCAGCCCCGCGGAGATCGTCCGGTCTACTGCCGCGCCTGCTTCGAGGCGAATCGTCAGAGCCGCTATTGATTCGCATGGTGATGAAAAGCCCTCCGGGACGCGTCCCGGAGGGCTTTCTTATATCTTTGAACAGGAAATTATTTGAATGACGTGAAAGGAGATGAAAATTATGAAGAAACGACTTGCGTTCCTGTTGATCGCGGCCCTGCTGCTGAGCTGTCTGAGCGGCACGGCGCTGGCGTTGGATGTGGGTGATGAGTGTCCATATTGCCAAATAGGTACTCTATCAAGTACCGTAACCTTTGCTTACAATTGGGGTCATAGGATCTACGCGAAATGCTCGAATTATCAATGCGGAATGGATGTATTGATAAATCAAGAGAATCATGATCTTACTGGTTTGACGTGCTGGCAAGGCAAAAAATGCCCGATCTGTAATTGGGATTATTTGAATCCTGACAATCACGATGACAGATGCACGCTGCAATGGATTACGACGGCGACCACGCACAAGAAGGAGTGGAGCGCCTGCGGCAAGGTGGAGGTCGCGGAGGAGGCGCACAACTGGAGCAACGGTCAGTGCTTGGACTGCGACTATGTGTGCGAGCACGACTGGAGCGAAAAGAATGGCGTTTGCAAGATCTGCAAGCTGCCTTGTACGAATGTCCCCGAGGGCGCGACGTGCACAACGGCAGTGGAGTGTTCTGTCTGCAGAACCTCCCACACCAACCCGAACAAGCATGAGGACAGCTGCAAGCTGCAATGGATTTCAACGTCGGCGACCACGCACAAGCAGGCCTATTTCAGGAAAAGCTGAGGCGCACAGCTGGAGCAACGGCGTCTGTACGGTTTGCAACGAAAATTGTGAGCACATGGAATACGCGGCAGGCGTTTGCCTCAATTGTGGCTACCACTGCCCGAATGCCCCCGAGGGCGCAACGTGCACAACGGCAGCGCAGTGTTCTGTCTGCAGAACCTCCCACACCAACCCGAACAAGCATGAGGACAGCTGCAAGCTGCAATGGATTTCAACGTCGGCGACCACGCACAAGCAGGAATATGTCCAACGCCACATGTTATGACTGTAACTATGTGTGTACCCACGGCGATGGAAAGAATGAAAAGATATGGGTATCGGTAGGCTGTGATGTTCATTATCTGACATGGAGCTGCTGTCGCACGTACGTTGATGATAACCCGAAACCGCACAGATGGGTTGACGGCAAGTGCGCCGATTGTAACGAGCCGTGCTTTCACATTTGGGAGAACGGCGTTTGCGTCATATGTGAAATGAATTGCGCCCACGACTGGGCCGACGGCGTTTGCACAATCTGCGAATCCACCTGCGCCCACGACTGGGCCGACGGCGTTTGCACAATCTGCGAATCCACCTGCGCCCACGACTACGATCCGGCCACTGGCGTCTGCCGCATATGCAAGCTTGCTTGCAGCCACGGCAAGACCGCTGTGGACGCCGCTGTGGCCGCGACCTGCACGGCTACGGGCCTGACCGAGGGTAAGCACTGCACGGTCTGCCAGAAGGTGATCGTTAAGCAGCAGACCGTGAATGCGAAGGGCCACGAGTTCAAAGTCTACACGTACAACGGCGACGCGAGCTGCACCGCAGATGGCACCGAGACGGCCAGGTGCGTGCGCTATGGAACGGGCGGCTGCAAGGAGACCCGCACGCGGACGGCTGTGGGCACGATGAAGAAGCACAGCGAGGTCATCGACGCGGCAGTGGCTGCGACCTGCACGGAAACCGGCCTGACCGAAGGCAAGCACTGCTCTGTGTGTCAGACGGTTCTTGTGAAGCAGCAGACCGTGAATGCGAAGGGCCACGAGTTCGAAACCTACGTGTACAACGGCGACGCGAGCTGCACCGCAGATGGCACCGAGACGGCCAGGTGCGTGCGCTATGGAACGGGCGGCTGCAAGGAGACCCGCACGCGGATGGCTGTGGGCACGATGAAGAAGCACAGCGAGGTCATCGACGCTGCGGTCGCGCCGACCTGCACGGCAACGGGCCTGACCCAGGGCAAGCACTGCGCGGTGTGCAAGGCGGTACTGGTGAAGCAGAGCGTGGTTCCCGCGAAGGGCCACAGCGAGGTCATCGACGCGGCGGTCGCGCCGACCTGCACGGAGACGGGCCTCACCGAGGGCAAGCACTGCGCGGTGTGCAAGGCAGTTCTTGTGAAGCAGCAGCTTGTGCCTGCGAAGGGTCACAGCGAGGTCGTCGACGCGGCGGTCGCGCCGACCTGCACGGAAACGGGCCTCACCGAGGGCAAGCACTGCGCGGTGTGCAATGTGGTTCTGCTGAAGCAGGAGATCGTGCCCGTGCTGGGACATGAGTACAGCGCCCAAAAGACGCTGCCAAGCTGCGTGAAGGGCGGCTACACGACCTATACCTGCTCCCGCTGCGCCGACAGCTATGTGGCGGATCGAATCGCGAAGCTGGGACACCAGTACGGCGAGTGGACGCCCAATGGCGACGGCACGAGCAGCGCGACCTGTCTGCGCGAGGGCTGCGGCTATGTCGGCAAGACCCGCTGCGAATTGGAGCGCGCATCCCTGAGTGTGGGCAAGGGCAAGGGTGCACGTACACTCTGGATCGCTCCCGTCACCGGTGAGCTGAACGATGGCTCCCGTCTGGAGCTGGTGAAAGAGACCGTGGCGCTTGCCGTCGCGGGTGTGCTTCCCGAGGGCAACCTGGTGCTGCGCAAGGGCGAACTCAAGAACGGCGAAATGCTGATGAGCCTGTGCTTTGAGAATGACGGACAGATGCTCATCCTCGAGGGCGAGCTGCAATTCAGCCTGCCCGCCGAGCTGCTGGAGGGCTATGTGCTGCTGCTCCAGGGCGAAAAGGGCGAGGAGACTGAGCTGCCCTTCACCGTGGAGGACGGCATGGCCAGCTTCACGCTGGAATTTGTGAAGGAAGGCGAGGAGCCGGACGTTGCGTCGGAAACTGCACAGGTGGTTGGGCGCTTCGCGCTGATTCGCCTCGTTCCCGTAGAATAAACAAACAGGGCGGCTGTCTCAAAACAGAGTGAATGCTTTGAGACAGCCGCTCTTATCTCCGTAGGTCGGGATGCCCTCATCCCGCAGCAAAGCAATCAATCCCGGCAGGCTCTTTCCTGCCGGGATTTCCCATAAGCTAAGGGAGACGGCGCAGATCGAACCGTCTCCCTTTCAATCCTCGAATTCCTCCAGCAGCGTGTGCATTTCGCCGCCCTGCTTCCAACCGTTCAGATTGTCCAGCATGGCGTTGTGGGCGCTGCGGAAGATGTTCCGGCTTGCGTCGGGGTTGATCGCGTCCAGGCAGCGGATCAGCTCCTTCATCTCTAGGCGCTTGGAATCCGCGCTGCAGTCCGCGCGAAGCTCCGCATTGCGCGTGGTGCGGCAGGCGCAGGCCAGAAAGCGCAGGCCGAAGTGCTCCCGCCAGGTGATGATCTCCGCCTCGCGCAGCTTGTACAGCGGGCGGATCAGTTCGATTCCCTCCACGCTCTCGCTCCTGAGCCGGGGTCGCATGCCCCGCAGCTGTCCGGCGTAGAGCATGCTCATCATCAGCGTCTCCACCGCATCGTCGAAGTGGTGGCCCAGCGCGATCTTGTTGCAGCCGAGCTGCTGCGCCTTGCGGTAGAGGTAACCCCGGCGCATCTTCGCGCACATGAAGCAGGGGTTGCAGTCCATTTCGTCGATTGCGGCGAAAATATCTGTTTCAAAGAATTCCAGCGGGATGCCCAGCAGGCGGGCGTTGTTCTCGATCTGCGCGCGGTTCTCCGGGGCATAGCCGGGATCCATGCAGATGAATGTTAGTTCAAAGGACAGCGGACTGTGGCGCTTCAGCTCCTGCATGCACTTGGCCAGCAGCATGGAGTCCTTGCCGCCGGAGATGCACACCGCGATGCGGTCGCCCTCCGAGACGAGCCGGTATTCCTTGACGGCGGACATGAAGGGCCGCCAGATGGTCTTGCGGAAGCAGCCTGTGATGGATTTTTCCACCTCGTGATCAAATTCCATGGGCAACCTCCTGAAGCTGGTTCATTTCGCGCTTGAGCGGGTTCCAGTTCCCGCGCAGATAGCGGGTGAGCAGCAGCGCACCCAGGAGCAGGTTGTGGGCGATCATGCAGCCCCAGGCCGCGGTCAGTCCGCCGCCAAAGAACCTGAGCGAAATGAACGTACCCAGAATGCGCACGCCCCACATGCCCAGCAGATTGAAGCAGAACGCGCTCTTCGTGTCGCCCACGCCCTGGAAGATGCCCTCCAGAATCACCGCCAGCCCGTAGACCGGCTCGGTGACGGCCACCATGCGCAGCACCCGCGCGCCCAGATCGATGACCGCCGCGTCCGGTGTAAACAGGCCCATCAGCATCCGGGCGCTCAGGAACAGCGTGCCGCCGGAGAGGGCCATCAGCAGTACCTCCAGCGCGATCATCATCCGGCACAGGCGCTTCATGCGCTGGGGCTCCCGCGCACCGTAGCAGTTGCCGGAGAGGGTGGCCGCAGCGGTCTGCATGCCGTAGCCGGGGATGTAGAAGGCCGATTCGGCGGTGTTGGCAATGGAATGGGCCGCGATGGCGGTGGTGCCCAGGCCGTTGATCATCGAGGCGAAGGCCACGTAGCCGAAGGAGGTGCCGAAGCGCTGCAACGCGCAGGGCAGGGCCACCTTCAGACAGGGGCGCAGGATTTTGCCGTCCGGTCGCAGAGAAGTGCCCTTGGGCGAGATCAGCGGATGCCGCCACAGCACGGCAGCCATGCCGATTCCGCCGAAGGTGAACGCAATCGCGCTGGCAAGCGCCGCGCCGGTCACGCCCAGACCCGCGCCGGGCATGGTGAAGGTCAGGCTGAACAGCTGCACGGGCCTCGACGGATAGATCAGCAGGTAGTTCAGCACGATGTTGATGAGGTTCACCATCAGATTCACCCGCAGCGGCGCGCGGGTGTCCCCGGCGGCGCGCAGACAGGTGCCGTAGACGATGTTCACCGCCCGGAACAGCATCGGCGCGTACAGAATGAAGAAGTAGCGGGATGCGTCTGCAGCGATGTCCTCTCCGGCGTTCATCCACAGGGGGATGCGCCCGCTCAGCGTCAGCGCAAGACAAGTGAACAGCGCGCCCACCACCAGCGCGGCCAGCGTCGCCTGACCGCTGGCGCGACGGGCGTTGTCCGGCCTGCGCGCGCCCAGCTCCTTGGAGATGTAGGCGAGAAAGCCGATGCTCAGCGCCGAGGTGGAGCTGTTGATGAGCCAGTTGATGGTGGCGGTGCAGCCCACGGCGGCGGTGGCGTGGGGGCCGATCCGACCGACCATGGCCGAGTCCACGTACTGCACGATGGTTTGAAGAATCTGTTCGAGCACGGTGGGCCACGCCAGCAGCACGATGGTCTTCAGCGCGGCGCGGCGGGAAAATTCGTTTTGCATGAAGCTCCTCTGTATGTCGGTACATTGTCCGGATTCAACGCACATTATAACACGATTCCGGGGCCGCATTCAAGCCTGAAGATGCGCGGCTGTGCAAAACCTGTGTGTGGTGTCACATGGATGCATATGTGGCTTCACCTGCCAGAAAGCACCAGCCCCCAATTGCATATTTTGTCTTTCGATGCGAACAATAGGAAGGCCTGACAAAATCCAGGCGTCAGTTGAGATTAAGGAGAGATCCATATGAGAGCAACAGGCATCGTCCGCAGAATCGACGAGCTCGGGCGCGTCGTCATCCCCAAGGAAATTCGACGAACTCTGCGCATTCGCGAGGGCGACCCGCTGGAAATATTTACCGATCACGACGGCGAGGTGGTTCTGAAGAAGTATTCCCCAATCGGCGAGATCGCAACCATCGCCAAGGACTACACCGATTCCCTCTACCGCACGCTGGGTCACATCGCGCTCATCAGCGACCGGGACGCGGTGGTGTCGGCCTCGGGCGCGAACAAGCGGGAGTATATTGAAAAGGCGCTCAGTCCCGAAGTGGATCAGATCCTTCAATCCCGCCAGCTGCAAATGCTGAACCTGTCCTCCGGCGCGCGGATGATTCCCGTGACCAACGACGATCACGCCGACGCCTACTCCGCGCAGATCGTTGCGCCGATCCTCGCGGACGGCGAGATCATCGGCAGCCTGATTCTGCTCAGCCGGGAGTCCGGCACGCAGATGAGCGACGTGGATCAGAAGGTGGCGGAGACCACCGCCAGCATCGTGGGGCGGCAGATGGAACAGTAGTCCGCGCGTCCCTTGCAGCCGGGGCCGCTTTGTGGTAAAATGTTCATATTGCTTCAATTTCCACGAACTGGATGTGATGAATATGAACCGGATTACGGTTGTAGGCGTGGGCCTGGAGGTCGGGCAGCTGACCTTTGCTGCGGCGGAGGCGCTCACGGGCGGCGCGCGGGTGATCCTGCACACCGCTCACATCGGCTGCGCCCAGTGGCTCACGGACAAGGGTGTTTCCTACGAGACGCTGGACGAACTCTACGAGCGCATCGAGGATTTCGACGAGCACGCCCGCAAGGCGGCGGAGCATGTGATGGAGGCTGCGCAGCGCTCGAATGTGGTCTATGCCGTCTACGACGTGCGCGACCGCAGCGTGTGCGCGCTGAATGCGCTGGGCGTGCGGATGGAGGTCATTGCGGGGCCGAGCGTGGAGGGTGCGCTGCTGGCGCATCTGGACGGCGCGACGCGCATGCTGGAAGCCTCCGACTGGGAGAGCTTCCGGCTCTCCGCTATGGACAACGCGCTGGTGCGCGAGCTGAACAGCCGGGAGCTGGCCTCGGAGGTCAAGCTGAAGCTGATGGAGTGCTACCCGGACGAGACGCGCTGCCTGGTGCTGATGGGCGACGGCAGTGTGGCGCGCGCGCCGCTGTACGATCTGGACCGCCTGAAGGGCTACGACCACCGCTGCTGCGCGCTGATTCCGGCGCAGCGGGATCTGATGCAGCTGGAGCGCTTCGGCTTTGACGAGCTGGTGCAGATCATGCGCATCCTTCAGGGGCCGGGCGGCTGTCCCTGGGATCGGGAGCAGACCCATGAGAGTCTGCGAACCTGCATGCTGGAGGAGACCTACGAGGCCATCGACGCGATCAACCAGGGCGATATGGATCACCTCTACGACGAGCTGGGCGACATTCTGATGCAGGTGGTGATGCAGGCGGAGATTGCCCGCAGGCACGGGGAGTTCGATATCTCGGATTCCATCACGGCCATCTGCGACAAGATGATCCAGCGTCACACCCACATTTTCGGTGTGGACAGCGCGGGGAACGCGGACGAGGTGCTGGATCTGTGGACGCGCAACAAGATGAAGGAGCGGGGCCAAAAAACCTACGCGGAGGTGCTGCGAGAGGTGGGTCACAGCCTGCCGGCGCTGCTGCGGGGCCGCAAGCTGATCGACAAGGCCGCGCGTGCAGGCGTGATGCAGGCGGATGCGCAGGCCATCTCCCGGGACGCGGCGGAGCGCATCGAACTTGCCGCAGGCTCCGACGATGCCGAGCGCGCGTTGGGCGAGGCGCTTCTTATGCTCTGCGCGCTGGCGCGGGTGAAGAAGGTGGATCCGGAGATCGCCCTCAACGAGGCGGCGGACCGATTCGTGGAGCGCTTTGCGGAGTTGGAGGAGGCACTCAGGGAGCAGGGAACGCCCCTGCCCGCACCGGAGGCGCGCGCCGAAGAATATTGGGATCGCGTAAAATTGTGAAAAAGTACATCGATCCGGCAGGAATTGGCTGGAAAGCATCGAATATGCTTTTCATTGTGCGTAAAAACCATACGGCATCGATTGGAGGAAACATTTACTATGAACAAGGCAGCCATGATCGCTAAGATTGCAGAGAAGACCGATCTGACCAAGAAGCAGGCCGAGGCCGCGCTCAATGCGTTTACCGACAGCGTGATCGAGGCGCTGAAGGAGGGCGACAAGGTGCAGATGATGGGCTTTGGCACCTTTGAGGTCAAGGAGCGCGCGGCGCGCACCGGCCGCAAGCCGTCCACCGGCGAGAGCATCGAAATCCCCGCCAAGAAGTCCCCGGTGTTCAAGGCCGGCAAGGGCTTCAAGGATCAGTTCTGATTGAAGCCGCTGCGCGTGAAGCGCGGCACGGCAGCTGAGGCGGCGGAGAATTGCTGAATGACATCCGCACATCGCCCCGGCGCGCCATCATCCGGGGGCTGCTCTTGCGAGCAGCCCCCTTTGTGAAACTATGGAGGAAAAATGAGCAGAAAAGCGATGGAAGCCAAAAAGCCTGTGGAGCGCGTGGAAATCAGCTCCATGCGCCTGGACAAATTCCTGAAGATCTCCCGCATCATCAAGCGCCGCAGCGTGGCCAACGACGCCTGCTCCACCGGGCACATCACTGTCAACGGCAAGGAGGGCAAGCCGGGCACGTCCGTGCGCCCCGGCGACGTGCTAGGCATCCGCTTCGGCGAGCAGTACCACGAGTATGAGATTGTGAGCATCGCGGAGCACGCAGCCAAGCAGGACGCGTCCTCGATGTACCGGGCAAAGTCATGAGCGTCTGGTGCGTGGTGCTGGCCGCGGGCAGGGGCACGCGGTCGGGTCTGGAGGAGAACAAGGTGTTCTTCCGCTGGCAGGGCAGGAGCGTGCTCTCCCGCTGCCTGGACGCGCTGGCGGCGTCCAGAGCCTACGACGGCGCAGTGCTGGTGCTCTCCGAGGCGGATCTGCCCAGGTACCGGGAGATCGTGGAGACGGAAGGGGAGAATCCCCTGGTCAAGCGCATCGCGCTGGGCGGAAAAACCCGCAGGGAGAGCGGCTACAACGGCCTGCAGGCGCTGCCGGAGGGCGTTGAAATCGTCTCCGTGCACGACGCGGCGCGGCCCTTCGTGACAGCGGAGATCATCCGGGCAACCATCGAGGACGCACGGAAATACGGCAGCGGCGTGATCTCCACCCCGGTGGTGGACACCATCAAGCATGTGGAGCCGGGAACGGGCCGCGTGACCACGCCGGAGCGCTCCGAGCTGCGGGCGGTGCAGACGCCCCAGAGCTTCAACTGTGAGATGCTGCGCAGCGCCCACGCGCACGCGATGAAGGAGGGTCTGGAGGTGACGGACGACGCAATGCTCTTTGAGCACGAATACGGCACGGTGCACCTGAGCGATGCGCCGGGCGCGGAGAAAAACGTGAAGCTGACCAACCCGGAGGACTTCCGCCGCTTGACCGGAGCGCCGAAAATGCGCATCGGCACGGGCTACGATGCCCACCGCCTCAAGGAGGGCCGAAGGCTGGTGCTTTGCGGCGTGGAGGTTCCCCACGATCGGGGCCTGGACGGCCATTCCGACGCGGACGTGGCCGTGCACGCGCTGATGGACGCACTGCTGGGCGCGCTGGGCGAGGGTGACATCGGTCGCCACTTCCCGGACAGCGACCCGCAGTACAAGGGCATCTCGTCGATGCTGCTGCTGGAACAGGTGATGCAGCGCGTGCGATCTCGCGGCTACCGGGTGGAGAATGCGGACGTGACCATCGTGGCCCAGAGGCCCAAGCTTGCGGCCTTTATACCGAAAATGCGGGCCAATGTCGCCGCAGCGCTGAGCGTGGATGTGGATTGCGCAAACGTCAAGGCCACTACCACCGAGCGCATGGGCTTCGAGGGCGAGGAGATCGGCATCTCCGCCCAGGCGGTGGCACTGCTGGCACGCATTTGAACTGATAGATTCAGAGGTGGGAAAGCTATGATTGGTATTTTGTGTGCGCTCGACAGGGAAATCGAGCTGCTTTTGAAGGAAACGGAGCGGCCTGCGGTACATAGACAGCTGTGCGGCTACGATTACGTGCTGGGCAGGCTGCGGGGCGTGGACGTGGTGCTGTGCAGGTGCGGCGTGGGCAAGGTCAACGCTGCCGTGTGCGCCCAGACCATGATTCTGACCTGGCCGGTGCGCCTGATCATCAACTCCGGCGTGGCCGGTGCGCTGCGGGAGCCGCTGGAGATCGGCGACATCTGCGTGGCCACCGATCTGGTGCAGTACGACGTGGATACCTCCGCCGTGGGCGACCCCGTGGGCTTCGTGTCCACCGTGAATCAGACCTACTTCCGCTGCGCGGAGTGGGCGGTGGACGGCATCCTGCGCGCGGCGCAGTCTATCGACGGCGTGCGCGCGTACAGCGCCCGCATCGCAAGCGGCGACCAGTTCATCGATGATCAGGCCCGGAAGGACCGCATCGTGCGGCTGTTCGACGCCTCCGCCTGCGAGATGGAGGGCGGCGCGATCGCTCAGGTGTGCTTCATCAACGGCGTGGACTGCGCCGTGATCCGCGCAATTTCCGATACCACCTCCGGCAAGCATGAGATGGAATATCGGGAGTTCATGCCCATGGCGGCAGCAACTTCGGCCAGAGTCGTGCTGAAATTTCTGGAAAATCTGTAAAACTATGGATGAAGCGGGCCGCAAACGCTCGTTTCTTTCTTTTTCCTCTTGCAAAATGCCGCGATTGGCGCTATAATAGTCAAAGATGGTCAAAACATCGCCGGTGACGGCGGTCACTTGCCTGAAGGAAGGTGAAAACATGGCGCAGCTCAGCGATACGATTGAGCAATTTATCAAGGAACTGATGAGCGAGGACGCGCACATCGAGCTGCGGCGCAACGAGCTGGCGCAGCACTTCGGCTGCGCGCCGTCCCAGATCAATTACGTGCTGGCGACGCGCTTCTCGGTGGACCACGGCTATCTGATTGAATCCAGGCGCGGCGGCGGCGGCTACGTGCGCATCGTGCGCATGCATCCCCGCCAGGAGGGCAACCTTCTGGACGCGCTGCTCAAGCGCGTGGGAAATTCCATCGACGAGGAAACGACGAACGCGATCATCGAGAATCTGGTGGACGCGAAGCTGGCCACCCCGAACGAGGCGGCGCTGATGCGCGCGGCCACCGGGCGCAACGCCCTGAGCCTGCCGGTGAGCGGCAAGGACGTGCTCCGTGCGGCGGTGTTCAAAAATATGCTGATTCAGGTGTTCCGCAATGCCGAGGAGGTGCTTGAAAAATGATGTGTGAAGAGTGCGGCGTGAACCCCGCGGTGTTTCACTTTGTAACCATAAGAAACGACGAGCGGACGGAGCGCAACCTCTGTCCGGCCTGCATGGCGAAGTACAAAAAGCAGCTGCCCGGCATCGACATCAAGAATCTTGCGGGCATTTTGAACAATCTGATCGACGGCAAGAAGGGCGCGGGCAAGGAGGAGGTCGATCCCGAGACCGAGTCCATCACCTGCGAGCAGTGCGGCATGACCTACGGCGAATTCCGCAAGTGCGGCATGCTGGGCTGCGCGGCGTGCTACGACGCCTTCCGGGAGCCCATGACGGCGCTCTTGCAGCGCATCCACGGCAACACCCAGCACGCGGGGCGCGTCCCCGGCGGGGTGCACAGCGGGGTCTCCATCCGCATGAGCATCGACCGGCTGAAGCAGCAGCTACAGCGGGCCGTGGCGGCGGAGGAGTACGAGCAGGCCGCCAAGCTGCGCGACGCGATTCGCGCGCTGAGCGCCCAGCTGGAGCAGCGGGAGAAGGCTGTGCACGTCGCGCCGCCGGAGCGCATCGAAAGCTGGATCCATCCGGAGGGAGGCGACTTCCATGCGTGAGTACGTCTGCGCGCCGGATCAGGACGTGGTGATCTCCAGCCGCGTGCGCCTGTCCCGCAACTATCAGGATCTGCCCTTTTCGCCGAAGCTCACACCGGAGTACGCCAACGAGGTGATCGATCGCACGGCGAAGTCGGTGTTTTCCAGCAAGCACGGCGCGTCCTTCATGCTGCTGCGCATGAACGATCTGGAGAAGGACGCCCGCAACCGCCTGGTGGAGCACCACCTGATCAGCTACGACCTCTTAAAGTTCTCCAGCCGCTCGGCGGCGATGGTCTCCTCGGCGGGCACGATCTCCGTGATGATGAACGAGGAGGACCACGTGCGCTTCCAGGGCCTGCTTCCGGGCCTGCAGCTGGAGCGCAGCGCCGAGATGGCCCTGAGCTTGGATGAGAAGGTGGGCGAGGACTATCCCTTCGCCTTCGACACCCAGTGGGGCTTTCTGACGGCCTGTCCGGCGAACACCGGCACCGGCATGCGCGCCTGCGTGATCCTGCACCTGCCGGCGCTGGCGCAGGCGGGACAGATGGGCGCGGTGATGCAGTCCGTGGCGAAGCTGGGCCTGACGATTCGCGGCATGTACGGCAACGGCGCGGAGGCCCAGGGGCAGCTCTATCAGATGAGCAACGTGGCCACCCTGGGCCGGAGCGAGGAGGACGTGATCCGCTCGCTGGTGGCGGCCACGGAGGAGATCGTGAATCATGAGCGCGCCATGCGCGAAAACGCCGAGAAGAAGGACATGCTTCAGTTGCAGGACGCGCTGCTGCGTTCCTGGGGCGAGACCATGCACGCGCGACTGATGAGCACAAAGGAATTCATGCGGCGGTATTCGGACATCCGCTATGCCGCCAGTCTGGGCTATCTGCATCTGCCCATACCGGCGCTGGATCTGCTGATGATGGATCTGCAGCCGGGCTCGCTGGGCGTGCGCGCCGGACATCTGATCGGCGAGCGCGAGGCGGAGATTCTGCGCGCGAAGATTCTGCGCGAGGAGCTCTCCGCACTTTCTGGCGAGGAAACCTGACACCTGGGAGGAAATTCAATGGCATATTTTGCAAAGTTTACGGAGCGTGGACAGCGCGCACTGATCGCGGCGCAGACCGAGGCCGCGCAGCTGGGCCGATCCTATGTGGGCACCGAGCACCTGCTGCTAGGCGTGCTCACCGATCCCGGCGCGGCTGCGGGTATCCTGCGGGGCGTGACGCTGGATGGCGCGCGCAACGAGATCATCGCGATCCTGGGCCGCGGCGCCGACAGCATCGAGGGCAAGCAGATGGTGTACACGCCGCGCACCAAGAAGGTGATCGAGCAGAGCGTGCGGGAGGCGCGGGAGCTGAAGCAGAACTACGTCTCCGTTGAGCACCTGCTGCTGGCGCTGATGCGCGAACGCGAGGGCGTGGCTGCGCACGTTCTGATCAAGATGGGTCTGGATCTGAACAAGGCCCGCGAGGAGCTGCTGCACATCCTGAGCGGCGCGGACGACGGCGCGGCGCAGGGTGAAGGCGAGGCGCAGGAGACGCCGATTCTGGATCAGTTCTCCCGGGATCTGACCGCGGCGGCACGTGCGGGCGAGCTGGATCCGGTGATCGGCCGGGAGAAGGAGATCGAGCGCATCGTGCAGATCCTCTCCCGCAGGCGCAAGAACAACCCGGTGCTCATCGGCGAGCCGGGCGTGGGCAAGTCCGCCATCGTGGAGGGCCTGGCCCAGCTGATCGTGGAGGAGAACATCCCGGAGATTCTGCGCGGCAAGCGCGTGGTGTCGCTGGATCTGGCGGCTATGCTGGCGGGCGCGAAGTACCGCGGCGAGTTCGAGGAGCGCCTGAAGAACGCCATGGCCGAGATCAAAAAGAGTGGCAACATCATCATGTTCATCGACGAGCTGCACACCATCGTGGGCGCGGGCGCGTCCGAGGGCGCGATCGATGCGGCGAACATCTTAAAACCCATGCTGGCGCGCGGCGAGATTCAGTGCATCGGCGCGACTACGCTGGGCGAGTACCATAAGCACATCGAAAAGGACGGCGCGCTGGAGCGCCGCTTCCAGCCGGTACAGGTGGGCGAGCCCACCAAGGAGGAATCCGTGGCGATTCTGGCGGGTCTGCGCGACCGCTATGAGGCGCATCACCGCGTGCGCATCACCGACGAGGCCCTGCGCGCCGCCGTGTACCTCTCCGACCGCTATATTCCCGACCGCTGCCTGCCGGACAAGGCCATCGACCTGATCGATGAAGCCGCGTCCCGGGTGCGCATCCAGGCCTTCACCGCGCCGCCGGACATGAAGGAGCAGCAGTTGAAGCTCTCTGCGCTGAACAAGGAGACCGAGGAGGCCGTGGCCAACGAGGACTTCGAGACCGCCGCTAGGCTGCGCGACCGCAAGAAGGAGCTCCAGAACGAGATGGACGAGCGCCGCAGCGCGTGGGAGCAGAAGCTAAACAGCAAGATGGAGACCGTCGGCGAGGAGGAGGTTGCGCACATCGTGTCCATCTGGACGGGCGTGCCGGTGAGCAAGCTGACCCAGGACGAGGCCCAGCGGCTGATTCACCTGGAGGACACGCTGCACAGGCGCGTGGTGGGCCAGGAGGAGGCCGTGAAGGCGGTCGCCCGGGCGGTCCGGCGCGCGCGGGCTGGCCTGAAGGACCCCAACCGTCCCATCGGCTCGTTCATCTTCCTCGGCCCCACGGGCGTTGGCAAGACCGAGCTGTGCAAGGCGCTGGGCGAGGCGCTCTTCGGCGACGAGGACAGCCTCATCCGCATCGACATGAGCGAATATATGGAGAAGCACTCCGTCTCCCGCATGATCGGCTCCCCGCCCGGATACGTGGGCCACGAGGAGGGCGGTCAGCTGACCGAAAAGGTGCGCCGCAAGCCCTATGCCATCGTGCTGTTTGACGAGGTGGAGAAGGCCCATCCGGATGTGTTCAACCTGCTCTTGCAGATTCTGGAGGACGGCCGCCTCACCGACGGTCAGGGCCGTGTGGTGGACTTCAAGAACACCGTGATCGTCATGACCAGCAACGCCGGCGCGCACACGATCAAGAAGCAGCGCGCGCTGGGCTTCGGCGGTCAGGAGGACTGCGAAAAGACCTACGACGCGATGCGCGAGAACATCATGGACGAGGTGCGCCAGATCTTCCGGCCGGAGTTTTTGAACCGCGTGGACGAGATCATCGTGTTTCACGCCCTCACCGAGACCGAGATCGACCAGATCGCGCGGCTGCTGCTGGATCAGGTGTGCCTGCGCCTGGAGGATCGCGGCATCCAGCTGGAGGTGGGCGAGGAGGCCCTGCGGCTGATCTCCAAGGCCGGTTACGACCTGAAGTACGGCGCGCGGCCGCTGCGCCGGGCCATCCAGCGCCTGGTGGAGGACGCGCTGAGCGAGGAGATCCTGCTGGGCGACGTGCGCCTGGGCGATAAAGTGCTGGCCAGCGTGGAGGACGAGAAGCTTAAATTCACCGCCGTGCCGGAGCAACCTGCATTGGAGCCCGCGCCGGTGGAATAAAATCAAAACATACAAAAAAACTGCGTAGGGGCCGTACCCAAACGACAAAAGTAGGGCGGGGTGCCTTCACCCCGCCGCATGGCAATTGTGGAGCTGTCTTGAAACGACAAATCGTTTTGAAACAGCTCCTTTTTTGTGCAATGCTATCCCAGTATGCGGCCCAGCAGCCCGCCGGGACTGTAGCGCACCTCGGCGCTCTCCATGCCGGTGAGCAGAGTGCCGCTCTCGTAGAGCAGCTTGTGGCGGGGCAGCACGCTGTAACGGCAGGCTTCTCCCTTGGTTTCCGGGTCGGCCCAGACGATGACGCTGCCCGCTTCCGCGCTGAGGATCGCGGCAACCTCGCTGCCCGCATCCGTCTTGCGCAAAATCAGATATTCCGCGGTGCTGTCGCGGGCGGTGAAGGCCAGCGCAGGCGCGCCGTCCTCGCCGCTGAGCAGCGTGAGATCGTCCACCATCTGCGGTGCCTCCCAGAGCGTGGAGGTCTGAGTGGGAACCTGTCCCTCCCGGAACCACTCCGTCTGAATGTACTCCTCGGGGGTGTTGGCGGCGGCCAGCAGCACCTGGTCGTACAGACTCAGCGCCTCGCGGTCGATCATCGCGGGAACCAGACCCTCCGGGGCCTCGAAGGGCACGCCGGACAGATCTGCGGCTCCGAGCAGCGCGGCGCAGAGCCGTGCAGGGTAGCTGCTGCCCCCGGCGTAGTCCGGCATGGCGTGGTCTGTGTCAGGGGAATCGTAGCCCATCCACACCGCCACCGCCAGCTCCGGCGCATAGGCCACGGTCCAGATGTCCCGGTTGCCGCCCTGCGCCTCGCCCACGGTTCCGGTCTTGCCCGCCACGGGCACGCCCACAGAGGCGAGCGCCTTGGCGCTGCCGCTGGTGGCTGCGGTTTGCAGCATATCGGTCACGAGAAAGGCAGTCTGGGGGCTAACGGCGCACTCGTCCGGGATGCCGGCCTCGTAGAGCAGCCTGCCGTTTGAATCGGTGATGCGCCGGATGGCGTGGGGCTCCACGCGCGTTCCGCCGTTTGCGAGGGCGCAGTAGGCCGCGCAGAGCCGCGCCGGAGACACGCCGTAGGTCATGGATCCCAGGGCCAAGGAGAGGTTCACGTCCTGGGCCGCCAGCGGTATGCCGAAGGAAGCGATGGCGTTGCGTACGCTCTGGATGCCGATCAGGTCGGCAAGATCCACCGTCGCCACGTTCAGCGAGCGCGACAGCGCCTCCCGCAGGGTCACGGTGCCGTAGTAGTTGCCGCCCACGTTGCCGGGCAGGTACTTCCCGGCGAACTCCCGCTGTACATCCTGCACCATGGAGCAGGGCAGAAATTGGTGGTTTTCGATGGCGGCGGCGTAGGTGGAGACTGGTTTGATGGCGGAGCCGGGCTGGCGCTGCATCTGCGTGGCGCGGTTCAGGCCCCGCTGCACCTCGTACGCCCGTCCGCCAACCACGGCGGCGATCTCGCCGTTTGAGGTGTCCATGGCGATCATCGCGGCCTGTACGGGTGTGCCGTCGGCGGCGGGGTCGGGGAAGTTCGCGCCGTTCTCAAAGAGCGCGTCGGCACTGGCTTGAAGGGAGACGTCCAGCGCGGTGTAGATGTGCAGCCCGCCGGAGAGAACCTCCTCCGCGTCCGCATCCAGCGCATCCATGGCCTCCTCCAGCACCAGATCCATGTACCAGCTGTTCGCGCTCTGCTCCGGCTCGGCCAGCTTCAGATTCAGCGGCTCCGACTTCGCCGCTGCGCACGCTTCCTCGCCGATTGCCCCGGCTTCCAGCATCGCGTCCAGAATGCGATCCCGCCGGGCGAGGGCGTTTTCCGGGTTCAGATGGGGCGCATAGTTCGTGGGGGACTTGATGACCCCAGCCAGCAGCGCGCCCTCCGCCAGCGTGAGTTCGCCAACGTCCTTGCCGAAGTAGGCACGGGCGGCGCTGCCGATGCCGTATGCGCCGTTTCCAAAGTACACCGTGTTCAGATAGGCCTCCAGAATTTCGTCCTTGCTCATCACGCGCTCCAGCTTGCGCGCCAGAAAAGCCTCCTGCACCTTCCGGGAGAGGGTCTTTTCGCTGCTCAGGTGGGTGAGTTTGATGAGCTGCTGGGTGATGGTGGACGCGCCCTGCTCCAGAGAGAGGGTGGTCAGGTCGTGCCAGAGCGCGCCGAAGATGCGCTTCACATCCACGCCACTGTGGCTGTAGAAGCGCTGATCCTCCGCAGTCAGAAAGGCCTGAATCACATTTTCAGGTACCTCGGTCAGCCGCACGGAGCTGCGCGGCTGCACGGCGCTGAGCGTACCCACGCGCGCCCCCTGTGCGTCAAAGACGGTGGTGCTCTCCGGGCGGGTGCGGATGCGCTCCAGATCCAGTTGCTGCCAGTTGGGAATGTCCAGCTGCCAGATCAGCAGGCCCAGCAGCAGCACCAGCGCGACGATCGCGCCCGTCCAGATCCACCTGCGCACGGCGATCCCTCCCTTCCATAGCATTCAGTCTTGCCGGTTTCGGCAGGTTTTAGTCTCCATCCCCGGCAGTTTCAGGAAATTGTCAGACGATTCCGCCGATTCGACAAAAGTCGAACTTTTTCATGGAAGGATGTGACAGCGCGGCTGTGGAATATAGGGGGCGCAAGGAGGGTGATTGCATGCTGGATTATGAGAGAACCCGCCAGACGCTCACGGTGCGGCTCAGCGAGGACCTGGACCATAGCGCCGCGTCCCGTATCCGGCCAGAGCTGGATGCGCTGCTGAAGGATCCCTCGATCCGCCGCCTGGTGCTCGACCTGAAGCAGCTTCGGTTCATGGACAGCTCGGGCATCGGGCTGATCATCGGGCGGTACAAGCTGCTGGAGCGCCGCGGGGGAAGCGTGGCGGTGATCAACGCCGACGCGCGTGTGGATCGGATCTTTGAGATGTCGGGACTGTATCAGATCGTGGACCGGATGGCGTGAGGGAAGGAGCGCTTATGCAGAACAAAAATGAAATGCGGCTGGACTTTCCGGCCATACCCGAGAACGAGGGCTTTGCGCGCATGGTCATCAGCGCGTTTCTGGTGCCGCTCAATCCCACCATCGAGGAGATGGCCGACGTGAAGACCGCGGTGTCCGAGGCGGTGACCAACGCCATCGTGCACGGCTACGCCCACGCCCAGGGCACGGTGCGGCTGCACGCGATTTGTCGGGAGGACGGTCTGGTGGTGGTGGACGTGAGCGACAGGGGCTGCGGCATCGCGGACATCGACCGGGCGCGGCAGCCCTTCTACACCACGGCGGAGGGGGAGGAGCGCAGCGGCATGGGCTTTACGGTGATGGAGAGCTTCATGGATCGGGTGGAGGTGCAGTCGGCGGTGGGCCACGGTACCACGGTGCGGCTGGCGAAGCAGCTGAATGTGCGCGAAGACAGCTTTGCGCGACGGGCCTGAATGCGCAAGCTTACGACGGAAATCTTGAAAAACTCGAGCGCGCCCGGGCGGGAGATCGACGGGCGCGGGAGGAGCTGGTGGAGGAGAACCTGCCGCTGGTGCACTTTGTGCTGCGCCGCTTCCGGGACCGGGGCGCGGAGTACGAGGATCTGTTTCAGTACGGCTGCATGGGTCTGTTGAAGGCCATCGACCGCTTCGATCCCTCGGTGGGTACGCGCTTCTCTACATACGCCGTGCCGGTGATTCTGGGCGAGGTGCGGCGCTTTCTGCGGGACGACGCGCCGGTGCACGTCTCCCGGGCCATTCGCGACGACGCGCTGCGCATCGAGCGCTTCCGGGAGGAATTCCAGCGTGAGCATGCGCGGGAACCGACCATCGACGAAATCAGCGCGGGCACGGGCCTCGACCGGGAGGCTGTGGTGCTGGCGCTGAACGCGCGGCGGGAGGTGAAGTCGCTGTACGAGCCCGTGGGCGGCGACGGCGAGCTGCGGCTGATGGACGTGATCGGGGAGGAGAGCATGGGCGAGGTGGACAGGAGGCTGCTGCTTGCGGAGCTGATAAAGGAGTTGACTCCGCAGGAGCGCACGATCATCGTGCTGCGCTACTTCCGGTCGAACACCCAGAGCGAGATCGCACAGGTGCTGGGCGTGTCCCAGGTGCAGATTTCCCGGCTGGAGCGGAAGATTCTGAATCGAATGCGCGCCCGCGCGGAGGGGCAGTGAGCGCTGCGCGGCAATGATCCCCGGCGAAGCCTGATCGGAGCATGAAAAGAAGCCGCATTGCAAATGCGGCTTCAGACCGTTGCCAAAGAAACGTTAGCGGTCATTTTTTGCAAGGCAAACAAGCACAAGAAGAAGCTGGTGGACGTGGAGCAGACGCCGAAGGCGTACATGGAGGAGCTGGACGCACAGGTGGAGCTGGACAGGAAGGTGTTGGGAAAGAAGCCCTTCGACCGGGACGATGAGGATCACAAGGGCGGCGGAACGACCAAGCGGATGCAGAGCACCACCGACCCGGAGAGTGGCCAGCAGAGCCGGGAGGGAAAGCCGGACGGATTCCATTACAGCGAACACCGGACGGTGGACAGCAAGCGCAACGTCATTGTAAACGTCCACATCGAGCCCGCCAATATCAACGACGTCACCCCGATCCCCGAAATCCTCGACGAAATCCAGGCACGGCTGGGAAAGCTGCCGAAGTACATGGGCCTGGACGCTGGATACCACAACGCCTGGATTGCCCATCTTCTGGAGAAGAAAGGAATCCAGGGCGTCATTGGCTACCGGAGGCACACCCACAAGACGCCGACCTACGGCAAGTATCGCTTTAAATACGACCCTTACTTCGACGCCTACATCTGCCCGGAACAGAAGCATCTCTACTGGAAGACCACCACCCGCGAGGGCTATCGCCAATACTTCTGCGACAGCAAAACCTGCAAGGCCTGCCCACGTCGCACAGAATGCTTTGGCGCAAGTATGACGCGAAGGATGGTGGAGAGACATGTATGGCAGGATGCCCTGGATGACGTCATTGCCTTTACCAAGTCGGAGAATGGCAGGCGCATCTACAACTGGAGAAAAGAGACAATTGAACGCTCCTTCGCGGAGGCCAAGGTCAACCATGGCCTTCGCTATGCCCGCATGCGCGGCATCCAAAATATGCGCGAACAGTCCTTCCTGACCGCCGCCGTTCAGAATATCAAGAGGCTCGCAGCTTCGTCCTTTTCTCTCCTGCTCATGTTTAAAGCCCGCTTCAACAAGGAGAAGCAGGCTTTGTCAGTGGGCTGAAGCGCATTGCAAATGCGGCTTCTTTGATGGGCTGAACCGCCCATTTGAAGGGTGATCCGGCTCTCTGTTTACTTCTCGATGATCTTCGTCAGCAGCTGGTTGCTGCGCTTGAGGAAGTCCACCATGCGGTCGGCCACCAGCGGCTGGCGGGCCATCTCGGCAAGGTCGGCTACCTGCGCGCAGATCGCCTGGGTGTCCTCGCCGTCCTCGGCCTTCTCAAGCCACTGCACCAGCGGATGCTTGCTGTTCAGCACCAGCGTGCGCTTCTCAGGAAGCTTCATGCTTGCGCCGCCCCAGCGCTCGCTCATCTCGGTGAAGCGTCGGTTCTGCTCGTCCACGGTAATCATGGCGATGGCGTCCTCGGCCTTGAAGGGCTTCAGCTGCACGGCGACCTCCTTGTCGTCCATGGCGGTGCGGAAGCGCTCCTCCAGAGCCTTGCGCACATCCTCGTCCACCTCGCCGTCCTCAGTGAGACCGTCGGAGGCGGAGTCCACGCGCTTGAAGCTGAGCTTCTCTTCGCCGGCGTCGTACTCCAGGAAGCTGATGAAGTTGGTGTCGATCAGCGTGTTCAGCAGCACCACGTCCTTGCCCTGATCGTTGTACATTTTGATCATCTGGGCCTGGCGCTTCTCGTCGGAGGCGTAGTAGATCACGCGCTCCTCGCCGTCACAGTTCGCGTCGGCGTACTCGGACAGGGTCATGTACTTGCCGTCGGTGGTCTTGTACAAGATTGCACCCTTCACGCGCTCATAGAACTTATTGTCCTTGATGCAGCCGTACTTCACGAAGGGATGGATGTCGTCCCAGTAGCGCTGGTAGTCCTCGCGTTTGGTGTTGAACTCGCTCATCAGGCGGTCGGCCACCTTGCGGGTGATGTAGGCGGACATCTTCTTCACGTAGCCGTCGTTCTGCAGGAAGGAGCGCGACACGTTCAGCGGCAGGTCGGGGCAGTCGATGCAGCCCTTCAGCAGCATCAAAAACTCCGGAATGACCTCCTTGATGTTGTCGGCCACGAACACCTGGTTGTTGTAGAGCTTGATCACGCCCTCGCTGGCGGTAAACTCGTTCTTGAGCTTGGGGAAGTAGAGAATGCCCTTCAGGTTGAAGGGATACTCGGCATTCAGGTGGATCCAGAACAGCGGATCGTCCATATCGTGGAACACGCTGTGGTAGAACTCCAGATACTCCTCGTCGGTGCACTCGTTGGGGCGCTTCATCCACAGCGGGTTCGTCTCGTTGATCTGCTGCGGTTCGGACTGCTTCTCCACCTCGGCGACTTCCTCGGCGGCAGCTTCGGCGGTCTCGGCTTCCTCGCCGTCCTTCTTCTCCGATTCGGGCTTTTCGTACTTGATCTCAGACAGGAAGATCGGTACCGGCATGAACGCGCAGTGCTTCTCCAGCGTGGAGCGCAGCGTCCACAGGTTCAGGAAGTCCTTGTCCTCCTCGGAGATGTGCAGGGTGATGCAGGTGCCGCGCTCGGTGCGGTCGCATTCCTCCAGATTGTACTCCATGCCGTCCTCGCTGGTCCAGCGCACGGCGGGCTCGCCCTCGATGTAGCTCTTCGTCTCGATCTCGACTTTATCGGAGACCATGAAGCAGCTGTAGAAGCCCAGGCCGAAGTGGCCGATGATGCCGCTGCCCTCGCCGTCCTTGTCATTGGCGGCGTACTTCTGAACGAAGTCCGTCGCACCGGAGAAGGCCACCTGGGCAATGTACTTCACGACCTCGGCGCCGGTCATTCCAAGGCCGTTGTCGATGAACTGGATGGTTCCGGCCTTCGGATTGGTGATCACGTCCACGCGGTATTCGGGGTTCTCCTCGATCTGCGCCTCGCCGCTGTTCACCAGCCGCTTCAGCTTGCTGATCGCGTCGCAGCCGTTGGACACCAGTTCGCGGACAAAGATGTCTTTATCGGAATACAGCCACTGCTTGATGACGGGCATGATGTTCTCTGCATTGATGGATACGGTTCCCTTTCCAAACATGTGGGATTCACCTCCAGGTTTCTTTGATGGCTTCATTTTATCACCGCAATTCCAAAAGTCAAGCAAAAATTAGCACTCGATTTAGATGAGTGCTAACATTTATCCTGGAGTTTACGAAATTCAACTAATAGTTGCTTGCAAATTAAAATAGAAAATGCTATGATGCAGCCACGGACAGCGAAAACGCAAATGTCCGAAGCTCAGAGAGTGATGGAATGCCATCAGGAGTATTCCAATTGACGAAACGACCACGGGCGCGCAACGCCCGGAGAGCAAGGAGGCAAGCAAGATGATCGAGAACCGCGCGGTGGGCCGGAGGATCGCCTCCCTCCGCCAGGAGCACAGCCTGACCCAGCAGCAGCTGGCCGCCATGCTCCGGGTATCCCACCAGGCCGTATCCAAGTGGGAGAGCGGTCAGGCGCTGCCGGACATACAGACGATGCTGGAGCTGACGCAGTTTTTCGGCGTCACGGTGGAGCAGCTGCTCAACGGCGTCGCGGAGCCGGAGCGCACATTGGAGGCGGAGGAGCGCTGCGCAGAGGCGCAGCAGAGCGTCGACGCGGGCGAAGTCCCCGGAGAGGAGAAGCATATGAATATTCAGCAGCTTTTGCAGATGGCCCCCTTCATGTCGAAGGAGGGCGTGGAGGAGATCGCGATGAAGCTGGAGGGCAGTGTGACGGCCATGCAGCTGGCGCGGCTTGCGCCCTTCGTGCGCCCGGAGTGCGTGGAGGCGCTGCTGGCGAAGTACCAGCCCCAGATGAACTGGGACGCGCTGCGCCGCCTGGCGCCCTTCATGAGCCGGGAGTCGGTGGACAAGCTGGCCCGGGCCATCGCCAACGGCGAGGCCACGGTGCAGGACAGCGGCGACGCGTTCAACAAGACCATCAACGACATCGGCAAGGCCTTTGACGACATCGGCAAGGGCGTGGGTCAGGCCTTCGACGGCCTGGGCAAGGGCATGGAGAAGGTGGTGCGCAAGGCTTGGCGCTTCGGTGAGAACGTGGTCAACGAGGTCTCTAACGCCATCAACGACTTCGCCGCCGATGCGCCGGAGGCTCAGGTGGAGCGCGTGCGCTCGGAGCGCGCGCAGCAGATTCGCAAGAAGGCCTTTGAGCGCGCACTGGAGGACGGCAAGTGGGACTGGCTGGCCGCGCACATCTCGGAGATCGCGGACGACGCGGAGCTGAAGGCGCGCATCGCGGCGAAGGCGAACGCGCAGGGCATGCACGCCTGGGTCTGCGAGAACCTGGAGGGCTACGCCGATGGGGATATCGTGGAATCCGCCATTTCGGAGGGCAAGTGGGACTGGCTGGGCGACAATGCCTGGCAGCTGGAGGATGCGCTTCAGCAGCGCGTCGCCCGCGTGGCGGCGGATGCGGAGAACTGGCAGTGGCTGCTGGACCACGCCGTTCAGCTGAAGCTGGACGATTGCGCGGCGGAGATTGCTGGTCGCGCCCTGAATGCGGGCCAGAATGAGCTGGCCGCCCAGCTTGCGTCCACGCTGCCTGCGGAGCAGGCGGCGGATTTTGGCAATCGCGCCTACGAGTCCGGGAACTATGCGGCGCTCAATCTGCTGCTGCCCAGCTGCGGAGAGGCCTTTGCGGATGCGCTGCTGCGGGATCTGGCGGAGAAGCAGGACTGGGCGCACGTGGAGCAGTTCATTCAGTATGCCAATGCGGACACCGTGGAGCAGCTGATGGAGACGGCCGTGGAGCAGGGCAACTTCGAGGCCGTGGATATGCTGGATCAACATCTCTGATTCAGAATGGGGTGCGCGGGCGGAGGTCCTTCGGGGCTTCCGCCCGTTTTCTCCCTTCCGGCTCACCTGGACTTTGTTGAATATTAACAAAAGCGCCGTGATCCGCAGAAAATGGCCCCTTCACCTTGAAGGGACGGAGGAAATGTGGTATACTAAAAACTAGGATGGTCTAGCCTGCGCGAGTCGCAGGAATCCGGAATTCGAGCGGAGGTCGGCGCATTGGAAGGAAATCAGGTTCGGAAGCAGGAGACGAGGGGCAGGGGATGGCTCGCGCTGGGCTATCTGCTTGGCGCGCTGCTGGCGCTTGCGGCGCCGCTGACCGTGCTTGCGGAACTGATGTGGCTGCTGCCGGTGATCCTTGCTCCCTCTGTGGGAATCGCACTGCTGTACCGCTGGTTCGGAAGGGGTCCCGCGCTGTTTGCGGCGCTTTTGCAGATCATGGCGGACGCCATGCTGCTGGGCGCGATGGGCATGTGGATTGCGGTCTGCGCGTCGATTCTGCCGCTGATCGCGCTCATGCTTGCGTCGGCAAAGCCGTTCTTCGAGCAGCTGCGCATCGCCATTGCGTCCTTCATGCTGGGCGTTTTGCTGTCGGTGGGGCTGCTGTACATCAGCTTTGGCGGCGACACCATCGCCCGCGCGCTTCAACTGTTGCCCCGGTCGCTGCGCACGTTGCCCACGGATTCGCTGAACAACCTGCTCGCGTCGCTACCGGCGGAGTTCACCTCCGGCATGACGGTGGAGGGCTTCATCGACTACTTTGAACGGGCCATCGCACAGCTGGTGCCGGTGTACCAGTACAACCTGCCGGGGCTGCTCTTCAGTGGAGCGCTGGTCACCGCGTTGATCTGCGTACCCACAATGGCTGCGGGCCGGGGCGCGGATTCCAGGCCGCTTCGGGAGTGGGCGCTGCCTGCCTCGACCACCGGCGGCCTGCTGCTGATCCTGCTCGTGAGCCTCGTGTTGAGTGAGTCGGGCGCGCAGGGCGCGGACGTGGCGTTTCAGGCGGTGCTTGACGTTGCCACCGTCGCCTTCTGTGTGCAGGCGCTGTCGTCCTTTGCGCGCAGGCTGCATCAGGCGGGCAAGAGCGTCGGCATGCAGCGCGGCGTGCTTGCGGTGCTGGCAGTTCTGGCCTGGTTCGGCGCATCGCTCTATCTGGCCATCTACGGCTGCGCGTCGGCTGTGTTCGGCAGTCGCGGCGCACTGAAACAGCTTTCACAGAAAAATCAGAACGAATGATATCTTTGATCGGAAGGGGTAATTCAAATGAAGGTAATTCTGCTTCAGGACGTGAAGGGAACCGGCAAAAAGGATCAGATTCTGGAGATTTCGGACGGATATGCGCGCAACTTCCTGCTGCCCCGGAAGCTGGCCAAGGAGGCAACGGCGGAGGCGCTGAACTCTGTGGAGCGCGCCAAGAGCGCCGACAAGCACCGCGAGGAGGTCAAGCGCGCCGAGGCTGAGAAGCAGGCCCGCGAGCTCAAGGGCAAGGTCATCCAGCTCAGCGTGCGCGGCGGCGAGAACGGCAAGATCTACGGCTCCGTGACAAACGACCAGATCGCCGCAGCCATGCGCGAGCAGCTGGGCATCGAGGTGGACAAGCGCAAGATCGAGGTGGAGGAGCCCATCAAGAACGCGGGTCAGGCCTTCTTCAACTACAAGCTGATGGCGGGCATCTCCACGCGGATGATCGTGAACGTGAAGGTCGTGGCCAAGTAAGGCCGGAGGGAGTTTACAAATGGAAGGATACGTCGCCGCAGGAAACGCCCAGAGCGTGCCGTGCCATCCGGAATCGGAGCGCAGCGTGCTCGGCGCGATGCTTCGCTCCCGCGAGGCTGCCCTGCTCGCCATCGAGACGCTGCAGCCCGGCGATTTCTACGATCCCGCGAACCGCGAGATCTATGCCGCGATGCAGACACTGGCTTCGGCGGCGCGCCCCATCGACCTGGTCACGCTGGACGAGGAACTCACGCGGCGGGGCAAGCTGGACGCGGTGGGCGGCGCGGCCTATCTGATCGAGCTGAGCCGCAGCGTGCCCTCGGCGGTCAACGCCCGGGCGTACATTCAGATCGTGGACGAAAAGTCCACGCTTCGAAAGCTGATCGCAGCCTCCGAAAAGATCACCAAGGCCTGCTATGCCGGGGATCGGGAGACGCAGGAGGTGCTGGAGGAAGCGGAAAAGCTGATCTACGACATCACCATGCGCAAGGGCGGCGAGGAGCTGGTGCCGATCCAGCCGGTGCTGCTCAAGACCTTTGAAAAGATCGAGCTGCTGGTGAAGAACCACGGCAAGGTGGACGGCGTGGAGTCCGGCTATACGGAGCTGGACGAGCTGCTGACCGGCTTCCATCCGGGCGAGATGATCCTGGTGGCCGGGCGACCCGCCATGGGCAAGACCAGCATCGGCATGAACTTCATCGAAAACGCGGCGATTCGCACCGGCAAGAAGGCAGCGGTGTTCTCGCTGGAGATGCCCGCCGAGCAGCTGGCGATGCGCATGCTGTGCACCGAGGCGCGCGTGGACATGCAGAAGGTGCGCCGCGGTCAGATCGGCGACGAGGATTGGGGCAAGCTCTGCGACGCGATGATCAGCATCGGCCCCGCGGCCATCTATGTGGACGCGACGCCGGGCATCACCGTCTCCCAGGTGCGCTCCAAGGCGCGCAGACTGCAATTGGAGCACGGTCTGGACATCATCATGATCGACTATCTTTCGCTGATGAGCGCGTCCGGCAACTTTGGCAGCCGTCAGGAGGAGGTCGCGCAGATCTCCCGCGCGCTGAAATCCCTGGCCATCGAGCTGGGCGTGCCGGTGATCGCACTGCAGCAGCTCTCCCGAGCGCCTGCGGGGCGCTCGAACCACCGCCCGATGCTCTCGGACATCCGCGAATCCGGCGCCATCGAGCAGGATGCGGACGTGGTCATGTTCGTGCACCGCGAGGATTACTACGAGCCGGAGACGGCGGAGAAGAACATCGCGGAGCTGATCATCGCCAAGCAGAGAAATGGTTCGCTGGGCACGGTGAAGCTGGGCTGGAAGGGCGAGTACACCTGGTTCATGGATCTTTCGCCCCAGGCGAAGGAGGCGCGGCAGGGCTGATCTGCCGGAAGGAGCGGACATGTCGAGAGCGGAGATCTTTTTGCAGAAGTACCGGATTCTGGAGGGCCTGCTGGAGAAGCGCTACGACGGCCGCCACACGGGCGGGCCGAGCGTGGTGTACGAGTACATCCGGGACGAGGACTCCGAGCCGGTGCGCGTGGATCTGGATCTGCTGCGCGAGATTCGCAACCTGCTCTCCCACAACGCCTGCGACGACGGCAATGCGGTGGTGGAGCCCTCCCAGGAGATGATCGATCGTCTGGAGGCCATCACGGAGTACGTGCGCAAGCCGCGCGAGGCCTGCAGGTTCGGCACGCCCGCCAGTCAGGTGCTGAGCGCGCACATGAACGATTCCATCTACGGCGTGATGCGGAACATGCGCAAGAACGGCTATTCCCACGTACCGGTGACGGAGCAGGGCAGCGTGGTCGGCGTGTTCAGCATCAAGAGCGTGTTTGACTACCTCGCGGACGCTGGGCTGGACGGCCTCGCGCCGGACGCGCGCATCTCCCAGCTGGGCGAGCGGATTCGCCTGAACGGGCGCGCCGGTGAGCGCTACATGTTTATCCCGGCGGACACGTCCATCCTCAGCGTGCGCAAGGCCTTTGAACGATATACGGAGAAGAACAGCAGGCTCGGCATGGTGTTTGTCACCGAGACGGGCTCGGCGTCGGAGCAGCTGATCTGCATGCTGACGCCCTGGGACGTGCTGAGCGTGGAACCTGCGGCAAAGGAGGGCGGCGATCATGGAGGAAAAGCTGAGCTTCAGGGGGACGATGGAGCCCTTTGAGGATTCGTTGGAGTCCCTGCGCCAGGACTATGCGCAGATGCGCGGCGTGTATGCCGCGGCTATTCGGGAGATCAATGCCCGTCTGGAGACGCTGAACAACGAATTCTCCTATCGGAACCGGCACAATCCGATTCACCACATCGAGAGCCGCGTCAAATCCATGCCCAGCATCATCAAGAAGCTGCGCACCATCGGCGCGCCCATCTCCATGTCCAGCGCCAAGAAGCACCTGCACGACATCGCGGGCGTGCGCGTGGTCTGCCGCTACGTGGATGACATCTACCGCATCGCCGATCTGCTGCTGGCGCAGGACGACGTCTCGCTGATTCTGGAGAAGAACTACATCGAAAATCCCAAGCCCAACGGCTACCGCAGCCTGCACATCGTGGTGGACGTGCCGGTGTACATGTCCCACGGCAAGCTGTTTACGCCGGTGGAGATTCAGATTCGCACCGTCGCCATGGACTTCTGGGCCACGCTGGAGCACGGCATCCGCTACAAGGCCACCGAGGAGGTTCCTCAGAAGATCGTGGACGAGCTGCGCGAGTGCGCCGACGTGATCACCGCCACCGACTACAAGATGCAGGAGATCTTTAAGGTTCTCCAGGAGGTGCACGACGCGGACGACAGCTATCAGGAGGAGATCATCCCAGAGTTCATCCAGAGATAACGAAACGACGGAACGCAGATTGCGTTCCGTCGTTTCGTTATGTAGGTTACAGCTCCGCCGTGAGCAGCTCCCGCATCAGCTCCAGCATGTCTGCACCGCCGGAGCTTTCAAAGATCACCCGACCGGGCACGTTCTGCTCTGTCAGCAGACCCGCATCCTCCAGGCGGCGCTTCAGCTGGCGCGCAGTGCCGTCCAGGCCGTCGAAGATCTGCGCCTTCGGGAAGAAGGCCTCGATCTGCCGCCGCAGGAAGGGATAGTGGGTGCAGCCCAGCACGATGCCGTCGATCTGCTGATCGAGGTAAGGCTCGAAGATGGCGGCAAGCGCCGCGCGGGCCTCCGGGGAATTCGCCCGTCCAGCCTCCACGAGCTCCACCAGACCCTTGCCCTCCAGCGGGATCACGCCCTCGCCGTAGTGCTCCATCAGCCGGGAGAAGCGCTCCAGCGACAGCGTCGCACGGGTTGCCAGCGCCAGAATCTTGCCGCCGCTGCGGGCCAGACTCGCAGGCTTCACGGCGGGCTCCATGCCGATGACCGGAATGGAGACCTCGGCGCGCAGGGTCTCGGCATAGGCCGACGTGATGGTGTTGCAGGCGATTACCAGCGCCTTTACGTCCCTCTCAAGCAGATAATCCGTCGCCTGACGGGATAAAATCCGTATCTCCTCCAGCGACCGCGGGCCGTAGGGGGCGTTTGCATTGTCGCCGTAAAACAGAAAATTCTCGTTCGGCAGCAGCTGCACCGCCCGGCGCAGCACACTGATGCCGCCGACCCCCGAATCCAGAATTCCAATGATGTCCTTCATGTGCGCCTCGCTCACAATGGTTATTCTTCCACAATTATAGGCCCGATGGGCGGAAAAATCAAGCCTGCGCGTCCGCAAGAACGCCCACCAGCTCAAAATTGATCTCGCCGCGCTCCACGCTTGCGCTCAGCGCCCGCACCCGCACCTGCTGGCCCATGCGCAGAATCTGCCCGCGCTCCGAGCCGATGAGCTGTTGACGGCGGTCGTCGTAGACGTAGTAATCGTCCAGGTCGGAGACGTGCACCAGGCCCTCCACGGTGTTGTCCAGCGTGACGTACACACCCCAGGAGGTCACGCCGGAGATGGTTCCGTTGAACTTGCGGCCGATCTGATGGCGCATCCACGCGGCCTTGAGCATGTCGTCAGCCTCGCGCTCCGCACGCACGCTCTCCTGTTCGCGCTGAGAGCAGTCCTTCGCCAGCTCCGGCATGCGCTTCTCCGCCTTTGCAATGCCCGCCATGCCGCCGTCCAGCAGCAGCTTCAGCATCCGGTGTACCACCAGATCGGGGTAGCGACGGATGGGGGAGGTGAAGTGGCAGTAGTCCGACAGCGCCAGCGCGTAGTGGCCCACGGGCTTTTCGCTGTACTGCGCCTTCTTCAAGGCCCGCAGCATCGTGCGGCGGATGACCTCGATGCGGCCGTCGTCGGCGTGCTTGTCCAGTATCTTCTGCAGCATGCCCGGGTGCGGATGCTCGCCCAGGTACACCGGGTCGCCCGCCAGGTTCATGAACGCCTCCAGCGCGTGGATGCGGTCGGGGTCGGGGCGCTCGTGGATGCGGTAGAGGAAGGGAAGCTGGGTGTCCATGGCGAGGCGCGCCACAGTCTGGTTCGCCAGCAGCATGAACTCCTCGATCAGGCGCTCGGATTCGCCGCGCTTCGGGCAGAGGATCTCCGTCGGCTCGTACTTCTCGTCCAGCACGAACGCGGCCTCCTCCATCTCGAAGTCGACGGCGCCGCGCTCCTTGCGCTGCTCCTGCAGGCGCTGGGCCAGCCTGCGCATCGTCAGCAGCGACTCCGCCACCTCCTCCGGCAGCGGCTCCGGGTCGCCCTCGAAGAAGCGGTTCACTCCGTCGTAGGTCAGGCGCGCCCGGGAACGGATGATCGAGCGGGTCAAGAAATGATCCACCACGCGTCCGGCGGGGGACACGTCCATGAACAGGCTCATGGCCAGCCGATCCACATTCGGCATCAGCGAACAAAGGTCGTTGGACAGCGCCTCGGGCAGCATGGGCACGGTGTAGCCCGGCAGATACAGCGAGGTGCCGCGGCTGCAGGCCTCCCGATCCACGGCGGAACCGGGGCGCACGTAGTGGGACACGTCCGCAATGTGCACGCCCAGGCGGTAGCCGCCGTCCGGCAGGGACTCGATGGACACCGCGTCATCGAAATCCCGGGAACCAGCGCCGTCGATGGTGAAGATCACCCGATCCCGAAGGTCGATGCGCTGCGCATCGGGCCCCGGCATCGGTTCCCACTGAAGTGACCGTGCAGCGTCCTCCACATCCGGCGGGAATTCGGTGGGGAAGTCGTGTTCCTCGGCGGTGGCGCGCAGGCGGGAGAGCATGCTCCCGGCGTTGCCCAGCACCCGCAGCGCGTGTGCACGGATGGGACGGTTTGCCTGGGGATATTCGTCGATCTCCAGCAGGGCGATCTCGTTGTTGCGCACGAAGGACAGATCGCCGTCCAGATCAATCGCGTAGGGAATGCGCGGGTCGCAGGCCACGGCGGTGGCGCGCAGGCGCTCGACGGCAGCGATGCGTCGCCCCTTGCCGCGTCCCATGTGCTCGATGCGCACGCAGGCCGCCAGGGTTCGCTTCTCACGGCTGCAGATCGCCTCGATAGTGCAGCCGCCTGCGTTGTCAGGCCGCACAAGAATGCGGTCGCCGGGCATGGGCCGCAGCCGTCCGTCTGTGATGCGCAGCTGGTTCGAGCCGTCGTCCGGTCTGCACACCGCCGCGCCGTTGTGCAGGAACGCCGCAACGCCGGACACCATGCCCAGCTTCTCCGGCAGGGCGTACTTGCCCTTCTTGGAGAGAGCGATGCGCCCGCAGGCGGTCAGCGCGTCCAGATCCCTCTGGAGCGCGGCGTAGTCCATGCCGGAGAGATCGGCAAGCTCGTTGATCGTGCGCGGCACGTTGGCGCGCTGAATGATTTCGTAGAGTGATTCGTTGATTTCGTTCATATTTCCATCCTGTATGATTTTCGCGGAGGTCGCACCGGGCGAATTCTCCGATTCCTTGTAGTTTGGGCAGAAAATCGCCGCACAAGTCATAGAATAGCACATTCCCGCATGAAAAGCAAGGAAAGCGACTTGCGCACGCCGCGCCCCTCGGTTATACTGGAAGAAAGCGGAAACCGAAGGAGGAAGGGTTATGCTGAAGAACAAGGCCGACAAGCTGGTGCTGAAGGCGCTGTTGGAGACGCCGGTGCCGGAGCTGCTGTGCCGGGAGGATGCTGCGCTGGCCCAGCGCTGCGGGGACGAGCTGAAGTCCCTGGCGAACCGGCTGCTGATGGGCCGCAGCGAGCAGATCGAGATTCTCACGCCGTATGTGCTGCGCAAGGAGGACAAGGCCGCCGTCAACGACGTCATCACCCGCAGCCCGGACGGGGAGGAGAAGCGCGATTTGATCTTCTTCTACCGCCTGGCGGTGCTGGTGGAGACGGTGCTGCTGAAGTACCGCGCGTGAAATGCGCTTGCAATCTTGATTTCACAAAACCGTTATAGCAAAATGTCGGTCGTTGTGCTATCATATTCGGCGTGAAATGTCGGAAAGGGGCGATTTGATGACACTGGATCAGCTTGCACCCGGCAAGGATGCCATTATACACACGGTCAACTGCGAGGAGGTATCCCTTCGCAAGCACATACTGGACATGGGCCTGACCCCCGGCACGGAGGTCACGATGATCAAGGCCGCGCCGCTGGGCGATCCGCTGGAGATTCGCACGCGGGGCTACGCAAGGCGGATGCCGCGAAGATCGAGCTCAAGGACGTGCACGAGGCCCATGCCTTCCGCCACAAGGAGGGCCCGCGCGTCAAGATTCCGCACCCCGGCGTGGCGGAGAACGATCTGAAGCTGAACGTCAAGCCCCGCGAGGTCATCCCTGCGGGCGAATCCATCCGCTTCGCGCTGGCGGGCAACCAGAACTGCGGCAAGACCACGCTGTTCAACCAGCTCACCGGCTCCAACCAGCACGTGGGCAACTTTCCGGGCGTGACGGTGGACCGCAAGGACGGCACGATCCGAGGCCACGCCGAGGCCACGGTCACCGACCTTCCGGGCATCTATTCGCTCTCGCCCTACACCAGCGAGGAGATCGTCACCCGGGAATTCCTGCTGCGCAGCAAGCCGAATTGCATCATCAACATCCTGGATGCATCGAACATCGAGCGCAACCTGTACCTGACCTGCCAGCTGATCGAGCTGAACATGCCCATGGTGCTGGCGCTGAACATGATGGACGAGGTGCGCCAGAACGGCGGCACGATCAACGTAAACGCCCTGGAGCAGGCGCTGGGCATCCCGGTGGTGCCGATCTCCGCCTCGAAGAACGAGGGCATCGATGAATTGATCGAGCACGCCCTCTACGCCGCGCGCTACGATGTGCGGCCCCGGCGCATGGACTTCTGCGACGACGCGGGCGACGACAACGGCGCGGTGCACCGCTGCATCCACGCGGTGATGCATCTGATCGACGACCATGCCCGCCGTAGAAAGCTGCCCACGCGCTTTGCCGCCACCAAGCTCATCGAAGGCGACCAGCCGATTCTGGATCAGCTGGAGCTGGACGGCAACGAGATTGAGATGCTGGAGCACATCGTGACCCAGATGGAGGAGGAGAGCGGTCAGGATCGCATGGCGGCGCTGGCGGACATGCGCTTCCGCTTCATCACCAGCCTGTGCGAACAGACCGTGGTGCATCCCAGCGAGAGCAAGGAGCGCCTGCGCAGCAAGAAGATTGACCGGGTGCTCACCGGCAAGTACACGGCGCTTCCGGCCTTCGTTCTGATCATGGCGCTGGTGTTCTACCTGACCTTCGGCCTGATCGGCAGTTGGCTCTCCGACCTGATGTCGCTGGGCATCGACGCCTTTACCGGCCTGGTGGATTCCGCGCTGACTGCCTACGGCATCAACCCGGTGGTGCACTCGCTGGTGATCGACGGCGTGTTTGCGGGCGTGGGCAGCGTGCTCAGCTTCCTGCCGATCATCGTGGTGCTGTTCTTCTTCCTGTCCATGCTGGAGGACAGCGGTTACATGGCCCGCGTGGCGTTCGTCATGGACAAGCTGCTGCGCAAGATCGGCCTGTCGGGCCGCAGCGTGGTGCCGATGCTCATCGGTTTCGGCTGCTCGGTGCCGGCGATCATGGCCACCCGCACCCTGCCCTCCGACCGCGACCGCAAGATGACGATCCTGCTCACGCCCTTCATGAGCTGCAGCGCAAAGCTGCCCATCTACGCGCTGTTCACGGCGGCGTTCTTCCCGAAGAACGGCACGCTTGTGATGCTGGGGCTGTATTTCGGCGGCGTCGTGGTGGGCATACTGTATGCGCTGGCACTGAAGCGCACCGCCTTCAAGGGCGAACCTGTGCCCTTTGTCATGGAGCTGCCCAACTACCGCATGCCCACGCCCCGCAACGTATTGCAGCTCATCGGCGAGAAGGCCAAGGACTTCGTGACCAAGGCCTTCACCGTGATCTTCGTGGCCACGGTGGTGATCTGGTTTTTGCAGACCTTTGACACCCGCCTGAACGTGGTGTCCGATTCGGCGGACAGCCTGCTTGCGCTGGTGGGCGGACTGATCGCGCCCATATTCAGGCCCCTGGGCCTGGGCGACTGGCGCGTCTCCACGGCGCTGATCACCGGCTTTACCGCCAAGGAGAGCGTGGTCAGCACCTTCCAGGTTCTGCTGGGCGGCTCCACGGCGGCGCTGTCCACGCTGTTCACGCCGCAGTCCGCGCTGGTGTTCCTGGCCTTCTCGCTGCTGTACACGCCCTGCGTGGCGGCCATCGCGTCCGTCAAGCGGGAGCTGGGCAGGCGTTGGTCGGCGGTCGTGGTGCTCTCCCAGTGCGGCATCGCCTGGGTCATCAGCCTGCTGTTCAACCTGATTCTACAACTGCTGGGGTGATACGATGAACCTTGGATCCTGGCTGGTTCTCGGCGTTTTGACCGTCTGGCTGGTCGCGGCGGTGGTGCACATCGTCCGTAACCGGGGCAACTGCTGCGGCTGCGGCGGAGGTCACGGCAAGGGCCACGGCTGCTGCGGCGACTGCGCAAACTGTGGCTGCTGCACCTGTCATAAGGATGGCGGCAAGCCAGATGAAATCATAAACACCCGTTCAACGGGTGATTCGGCCCACTGACAAAGCAAAGTCAGGGGCCTTTTTTTATAAACGAGCGAAAGAACCAAGCTGAAAAGTGGGTGAGAAAGTCGGGATAAACAACCGTGCGGGAACGTTAAAGCGGCGGGAGAAGCCACAGAAGATGAATCCGGTAATCGTGGAGCAGATGGCGCCAGAGAATCATCTCTTGCGGAAGGCGGACCGGGCGGCTATAGGATCTGTGAACCTCCTGCATTGCGCGGTCAACGGGCGACCGGCGATCAATGCGGAGACCCACTCGCGCTGTGCAGGTGCGAGATGAGTTTCAGATGAAATTCAGGTTTTGCTTGAAATGTAGGGGACAAGGTAGTATAATTTATGTAGTGGAATGTGCATTCCAGGTCAAGAAAGTATTGTAAGGAAGGAATCAGTATGGAAAACCGAGTCATTTGCAAGTGCAAGCAGGTCTCCTATTTCGACGTCGAGGATGCGATGCATAAGGCATCGTCCTTTGATGATCTGGAGAAGATGTTCCATGAGGTGCAGCAGATCACCCATTGCTCGACGGGCTGCGGGGGCTGTCACGACAAGATCATGGATGCAATCTCCGAAATCATGCATCACTGAGTGATGCTGAAGTTGCCGGAAGCGGCGATACGAGACTGTTGGAAGCAGGGAAACCCGGTTCAGATTCTTTCTGAACTGGGTTTCCCTGCTTTTGTCTGACAGATGCGGCTTAATGGAAGCTGTGCGTCACTTGCCGAGCATCCTCTGCACGTCGGCGCGGTCGATGACCTTCACCGGGCCGTGGCTCAGTGCGATGGAGTAAGCCTTGGCAGCGTCCTCGATGTACACCGCGCGGGTGTAGGCGCGATCCAGCGTGTCGCCCACCGCCAGCGCGCCGTGGTTGCCCATCAGGCAGCCATAGCGATCCTTGAGTACCTTCACGCAGTTTTCGCCCACCGCGTCGGTGCCGGGGAGCGCGCCCTCGGCGCAGGGGATGTCCCCGCCCAGGAAGAAGGCGATCTCGTAGAGCACCACCGGGATGGACATGTTGTTGATGGCGAAGGCCGTGGCATAGGGCGAGTGGGTGTGCACGAGGGCGTTCACCGTATCGTTGCTGCGGTAGACCGCCGCGTGCATGCGCCACTCGGAGGAGGGCTTGTGCACACCCTCCAGGATGTTGCCGTCCAGATCGATGACCATCGCGTCCTCGGGGGTCATGATCTCGTAGGGATAGGAGCCGGGCGTGATGTACATGCGCCCGCTCTCCCGGTCGTAGATGGACAGATTGCCGCTGGTGGCGGCGAACATCTTGTCCGCGTAGGCCTTCTTGGCCATTTCAACCAGATGCTTCTTGTAATCCATATTATTCCACCTCAATCTTGTCCAGCTCCGCCTTCAGATCGGCGATCAGGTCGTTCGGATCCTCCAGGCCCACCGACAGCCGCAGCAGGGATTCGCTGATGCCGATCTCCGCCAGGGCCTCGATGGTGTAGGTGTTGTGGGTCATGCTGGCGGGGTGCTCGATCAGCGTGATCGCGTCGCCCAGGCTCACCGCCAGCGTGCACAGCTTCAGGCCGTTGGCAAACTCGGCGGCGCGCTCACGGCCGCACTTCAGCTCGAAGGACATGATGCCGCCGAAGCCGCCGTGCTGGTACTCGCGCTTGGCCAACTCGTGCTGGGGATGGCTCTCCAGGCCGGGATAGCACACGCGGCGCACCGCCGGGTGGCCCTCCAGGAATCGGGCGACCTTCAGCGCGTTGGCGCAGTGGCGGTCCATGCGGATGTCCAGGGTCTTGAGGCCCCGGGTGATCAGGAAGGAATCGAAGGGCCCGATGGCGCAGCCGGTCATGTACTTCAGGCCGCAGGGGATGATCTTCTCGATCAGCTCCTTCCTGGTGATAATCGCACCCGCAATCACGTCGCCGTGGCCGTTTAAGTACTTCGTCGCGCTGTGCACCACGATGTCCGCGCCCAGCTTCAGCGGCTGCACCAGATAGGGCGAGGTGAAGGTGTTGTCCACCATCAGCATGACCTCGGGGTTGATCTCGTGCACGATGCGGCTGACCATCTCAATGTCGATGATCTTCAGGTCGGGGTTGGTGGCCGTCTCGCAGTAGACCACCTTCGTGTCGGGGCGCATGGCGCTGCGGATGGCCTCGGGATCGCAGAAGTCCACCAGCGTGGTCTCAACGCCGAAGCGGGGCAGGCCCTCGGTGAAGAGCGCGTAGGTGCAGCCGTAGAGCGTGCAGTCGGAGAGGATGTGATCGCCGGACTTGAGCAGCGTCCAGAGGGTCGCGGTGATCGCGCCCATGCCCGAGCCGGTCAGCATGCCGGCCTCGCCGCCCTCCAGGCAGGCGATACGCGCGGCGGCCTCGTCGCCGTTCGGGTTGTGCAGGCGGGTGTAGATGTAGCCGTCCTCCTCACCGGCGAAGCGGGCCGCGCCCTGCTGGGTGTCGGCGAAGATGTAGGTCGAGGTCTGGTAGATGGGGGTCGCCAGCGGCGCGGGGCCCACGGGTTCGGGGCGCGCTGCATGAATCTGGTTGGTCGAAAAGCCCTTCTCGTTCGGATTGTACATCAGAGATTCCTCCAAAAGTAAAGCGTTCAAAGGGAGAACTTCCCTCTTCAACAAAAACACAGTTCTTGCCGGCTTGCGTCAATGGCCGGCAAGAACGTCGGTATGAAATTATTGCCCCGCAGAAGCTGCAAGGAAGGATTCAAGGCGCTGCCATAGCGCCGTGGAATCCGTCGCATCAGCGCGGCAGCATGCTCGCCGACGGCCGTGCCGTCAGACGCACAGATCCCGCTGACCGTACTCGCCCTCGTTGCCGGAGGCGAAGTAGCGGTGCAGATCGTAGGGCGAGAAGATGCCCGCGTCGGTCACAACGCCGCTGACCAGGTGGGGCGGGGTGATATCGAAGCTGGGATAGTAGCCCTTCACGCCGTCGCAGGCGGTCTTGACGCCCATGGCCTGGAGCACGAAGTCGGGATCACGCATCTCGATGTTGATGGTGTCCACGGTGGGATGGCCCTTGTCCGGCGCACCGGTGACGAAATAGGGCACGCCCATGTACTTCGCCACGATGGCGATCTGGAAGGTGCCGACCTTGTTGACCACGTGGCCGTCCAGGCAGATCGCGTCCGCCGCGGAGGTGAACACGTCGATCTTCTCCTTCTGCATGACGAAGGCGGGCATGTTGTCGGTGATGACAGTCACGTCGAAGCCCATGTCGTGGCAGACGGTGGCGGTCAGGCGCGCGCCCTGGAAGTAGGGGCGGGTCTCGGGGCAGAACAGGCGGATGTTCTTGCCCTGCTGCTTGGCCACCTTCAGCATCTGGCCGACGATGGTCTCGCCGAAGCACTGGGTCATGACCGCGCCGTTGCTGGGGAACATGTCCACCAGATAGTGGGCCATCTTCTCGATCTTGTTGTAGCGCAGGTTGTTGGACTCCACGGTGTTGTCCACGATGGCCTGGGATACGTTGCGGCCCTCGAGGATGGCCTGCTTCGCCGCGGCGAGGCTGCCCTCGGTGACCAGCTTCATGCGCTCCACGGTGGTCGGGCGCGCGTGGGAGATGGTGTAGGACGCCTTCTCCAGATAGGCGACCTGATCGGCGGCGCTCATGTTCCGGCACTCGTAGGCGGCCAGCGCCATGCCCATGGCGGCGGCGGTGTAGGGGCCTGCGCTCTGGGTCACCATGTCGGTGATGGCCTGGGTGACCTCCTGATGGGTGCGGCAGGTGACGAACTCCACCCTGCGCGGATACACGCGGCGGTCGAGTATGCGCACCTCGCCGGAATCGTACCAGGCGACGTTTTCGTACTGCAGCATGAATGCAAGGCCCTTGTCTGCTCTCTCCATTATTCTGCCTCCCCGTACAGCCGCTTCACGGCGGCTCTCGCGTTGTTCATTACCGTCTCGGGATCCAGGGTCAGGAACTTCCCGCCCTCATAGAGAATCCTTCCGTCCACCATGGTCATGCACACGTCGCTCGCCTGCGCCGAGTAGACCAGCAGCGCCATGGGATCGAAGTTGGGGTAGAGGTGCGGCTTGCGCAGGTCGATGGCGATGATGTCCGCCTTCTTGCCGACCTGAAGGCACCCGGTGTCGTCGCGGCCCTGAAGCCGTGCTCCGTTGACGGTGGCCATCTTCAGCACCTGCTCCGGCTTCATGATCACCGCGTCGTTGCGGTAGCCGTTGTGCATGATCGCCGCCAGGTGCATCTCCTCGAACATGTTCAGGTTGTTGTTGCTGGCCGCGCCGTCGGTGCCCAGGGCAACATTGATGCCCATGTCCAGCATCTCGGGGATGGGCGCGAAGCCGCTGCCCAGCTTCAGGTTGCTGGTGGGGTTGTGGATGGGGCTGACCCCCTTCTCCTTCAGAATCTCCATGTCCTTTTTTGTCACCGCCACGCAGTGGGCCGCTCCCGTGGGCACGTCGAAGATGCCGGTGTCCAGGAACCACTCCGCGGGGGTCATGCCGTGGCGCTCGATGCACTCCCGGTGCTCCTTCTGTGTCTCGGACAGGTGAATCTGCATCCGCGCGCCCTTTTCGATGTAGGGGCGGCAGCGGTCGGCGTAGGCCCGGATGATGTGGGTGGTGGCGGTGTACTCCGCGTGCACGGCAAAGTCGATGCGCACGCGGCCGTTCTGCGCGCCATTGTACTTCTCAAACAGCTCGATGGATTCGGGAATGCGGAAGCAGTCCTCCACGCGCTCGTTGGGGTCGAAGCTCTGCACCACGCGGCAGACGTTCATCTTCATGCCGATGCGCTCGTTGGACGCGATGGCGGTCTGCGCCTCCATGTACATGTCGGAGAAGGAGGTCACGCCCGAGGCGATCAGCTCCATCATGGCCAGCTCGTTGCCCGCGGCGATGTCCTCGGCGGTCATGCGGTTCTCCACCGGGATCATCTTGTCGAACAGCCACTCCTGCAGCGGCAGGTCGCTGCCCACGCCGCGCAGCAGGGTCATGCCGTTGTGGCAGTGGCAATCGATCAGGCCGGGCATCAGCAGGCGGCCGGACATGTCGCGCACGTCGTCGTATTCCTCCGCCGGACGATCCGTACCGATGTAGCAGATCGCGTCGCCGTCCACGCCCAGACAGCCGTTCTCAATATAATGGAAGGAATCGTTCTCCCAGGCCAGGATTCCGGCGTTCACAAACAGTCTCTTCACAGCTCGACCTCCCCGATGCGGCCGATGATCTTCGTCACATAGGCGCTGAAGCGGGTGGCGATGGTCTTGGCGGTCTCGTCCACCTCGTCGTTGGTCAGCGGGCGATCCAGCACGCCTGCGGCCATGTTGGTCATCACGCTCAGGCACATCAGCGGCATGCCGCAGTGGGCGGCGGTCAGGGCCTCGGTGACGGTGGACATGCCCACCGCGTCCGCGCCCAGAATGCGCACCGCGCGGATCTCTGCGGGGGTCTCAAACTGGGGGCCGGTGAAGAAGTAGTACACGCCCTCGTGCACCTTAAGGTCGATGCCCTCGGCGCAGTCCTTCGCCAGCTTTCGCAGCGCAGGGGTGTACATGTTGGTCACGTCAAAGAAGCGAGGGCCGAATTCGTCCACGTTGGGGCCGCGCAGCGGGCTGTGACCCGCCAGCTTGATGTGATCCTTGACGATCATGATGTCGCCCGGACGGTAGGACTCGTTGACCGCGCCGGCGGCGTTGGTCAGGATGGTGGCCTTCACGCCCAGCAGCTTGAACAGGCGCACCGGGATCACCAGCTGCTCAAAGTCGTAGCCCTCGTAGGAGTGGAAGCGGCCGGACATGCAGACCACCTTTTTGCCCGCCACCGTGCCGAAGATCAGCTTGCCCGCGTGGGAATCGACGGTGGAGATCAGGAAGTTCGGGATGTCCTTGTAGTCGATGACGATGGGATCCTCGATGGTGTCCGCGAACGGGCCCAGGCAGGAGCCCAGCACGAGGGCCACCTCCGGCGTGTAGGGAACGATGCTCTTGACATAGTCGGCGGATTTCTGGAAATATTCGTAGGTATAGCTCATGGCGTTCCTCCCGCATGCCCGCGCGCGGCGGGCAGTTTCTGTGTTTTCTATCCTGTACATTGTAACACGCCGTCTCCGCCTGCGTCAACGCTGCAAACGTTGGTTCCCTGTGCAAAAACGCGAAAATATGAAGGCTCAACTAAAATATAACTGGACATTCCGTGCTTGCTATGCTAAGATAAATACGAATAGTTGTGGTTATTCCGCTTGAAATGTTCGGATCATGCTGCATTTGAAGCCGTACGGCTTTGAATAAATACCTTTCCAAAAGGAGCTACAGTATCATGAAGAAACTGGCATCTTTCCTGGTCGTGCTTGCCCTGGTTCTGACCCTGGCTTCCTCCGCGATGGCGGAGGGCGAGAAGGTCGCCGTCATCTGCGACCCCGTCGGCACCAACATGTTCCTGACCCAGGCCGTGGATATGGCCAAGGATCTGCAGGAGACCTACGGCTACACCCTGAGCCTGATGGAGTGCTCTGACACCGACGAGTGGCAGTCCAACTACCGCGCCGCCGTGGCCGAGGGCTACGATCTCATCATCGGCGTGGGCTGGCAGTCCGGCGAGCTGGCCAACGAAATGGCCACCGAGTATCCGGATGCCTGCAAGTATGCCGTCATCGACACCGACGCCGGCAACGAGAACGTCATGTCCATCTCCTACAACGAGGAGCAGGCCGCCTATCTGATGGGCGTCATGGCCGGCATGGCCTTCCCGGAGAGCGATCTGTACGGCTACATCGGCTGCTTCGAGGGCGGCGGATCCTTCAAGTATCGCTGGGGCTTCTGCGAGGGCGTTCGCAGCGTGAACCCCGATGCACAGTTCATCTTCAACTTCACCAACAGCTATACCGACACCGCGCTGCCCTTTGAGTACGCCAAGCAGCAGGCCGCCGCAGGCGCGACCTACATCTTCGGCGGCGCAGCAGCCGGCAACGAGGGCATCTTCCAGGCCGCTCTGGAGCTGGCCGAGGCAGGCACCCCCATCTATTCCATCGCGCAGGACGCCGACGCCACCACGCCGGACAACCCCTACATCATCTCTGCCCAGCTGAAGAACACCGGCGTCTCCATGCAGCAGGTGATCGATGCTTACTTCAATGACGCCTGGACCACCGGCCTGATCGTCTCCAACCTCATGGACGGCGGCATCGGCGCGACCCACATCACCAACGAGGGCAACTACCTCAACGCCGACATCATGACCGAGGAAGTCATCGCCGGCTGCCAGGCCGTCGTCGATCAGATCGTCTCCGGCGAGCTGGTGCTGGTTCTGCCCGCCATGGAGGACTACGAGTTCTAATTCCCACATTTCGCCAGCCCTTTGGCTCCCTTCCAAAGGGCTGGTTCTTCAATGAATGGCCGACGAGCGATCGCCGGACATCTTTTTGCCCGGCACACCCAGGCCTTCAATTGGAACGAGGAGCGATATCCATGATCTTTGAAATGCGAAACATCGTGAAGATGTACGACAATCTTTGCGCCAACGACAACGTCAGCCTCCACCTCAATCGCGGCGAGATCCTCGCCATCGTCGGCGAAAACGGCGCCGGCAAATCCACGATCATGAAGATTCTCTACGGACTGGTCAAGCCGACCTCCGGCGAGATCTACGTCAACGGAAAGCTTATGCATTTCCGCACCCCCTCCGACGCGATGGCCGCGGGCATCGGCATGGTGCAGCAGCACTTTATGCTCTTCGAGCAGATGACCGTGGCGGAGAACATCGTATTCAAGAACGAAATTCACAGGGGCCCGTTCATGGACATGAAAAAGACCATCGAGACGGTTCAGGCCCTTTCCGATAAATATCAGCTGAAGATCGATCCCCGCGCGAAGATCGCCGATTGTCCGGTGGGCCTGCGCCAGCGCGTGGAGATCCTGAAGGTGCTGTACCAGAGCGCCGAGATCATCATCTTCGACGAGCCCAGCGCGGTGCTGACCCCCCTGGAGGTGGATGCGCTGCTGGAGACCATGAAGCAGCTGGCCGCCGCAGGCAAGAGCATCGTCATCATCACCCACAAGCTGCAGGAGGTCATGAACGTCTCCGACCGCGTGTACGTCATGCGGCAGGGCAAGGTGGTGGCCGAGCGCATGACCAAAGACACCAACATGGAGGAGCTGGCCTACCTGATGGTGGGCCGCCAGATCGTCAACAGCGACATCAAGCCCATCGAGGCCACCCGCACGCTGCTGGAGACGAAGGGCCTCAGGTTCATCGAGGACGGCCGCGAGGTGCTCAAGGGCATCGACATCCACGTCAACGCCGGCGAGATCGTCGGCATCGCGGGCGTATCCGGCAACGGCCAGTCCGAGCTGATCAACTGCATCACCGGCCTTGCCAAGTCCTCCGCTGGACAGGTGCTGGTGCAGGGCAAGGACGTGACCAACCGCCCGGTGCGGGAGATCCGCAACGCGGGCCTGGCCCACGTCTCCGAGGACCGCTACGTCTGGGGCAGCGCCACCGAGGGCATGCTGGAGGAGAACACGCTGATGTGCCGCGAGGATCAGCAGCCGTTTTCGAAGAAGGGCCTGATTCACCAGAAGAAGATTCGCGAATACGCCCGCAAGCTGATTTCCGACTTCGGCGTGAAGGCGTCCTCGTCCACCCAGAAGATGCGCGAGCTCTCCGGCGGCAACGCACAGAAGCTGATCGTCGCCCGCGAGATGAGTCTGGACACGCCGGTACTGATCTGCTGCGAGCCGACGCGCGGCGTGGACATCGGCGCCATGGAGGCCATCCACGAGCGCATGATCGAGCGGCGCGAAAAGGGCGCGGCGGTGCTGCTGGTCTCCTCGGAGCTGACCGAGATCATGAGCCTCTCGGATCGCATCTACGTCATCTACGAAGGCCGAATCAACGGCGAATTCAAGCGCAACAGCATGGACGACAAGCGGCTCGGCTTGCTGATGGTGGGAGGTTCGATCGAAAATGAATGAGAATCGGAACTGGAAGAAGTCCCTGGGCAACATCGCCGACTCCTTCTCGCAGCCGCTGGTCGCCGTGCTGATCAGCCTGCTGCTGGGCGCGGTGGTCATCATCATCTGCGGTGAGAACGTGTTCACTGCCTATGGCGCGATGATCCGGGGTGCGTTCGGCAACAGCTTCTACATCAACGACACCCTCAAGCGCGCCACGCCCATCATCATGGGCGGCCTGGCGGTGTGCATCGCCTGGAGATCCGGCTACGAGGCCATGGGCGGCGAGGGCCAGATGATCCTGGGCGCGTTCTGCTCTGCGCTGATCGCCTACTACCTGCCGCTGCCGGGCGTGCTGCGCGTGATCGTGGCCATCCTGGCGGCAGGCGTGGCGGGCGCGCTGTACTCGGCCTTCTCCGGCTGGCTCTACGAGCGCTTCGAGGTCACCTTCATCATCTCCACGCTGATGATGAACTATATCGCCAACAACTTCGCAAGCTACATGACCAACTACGTGGTCAAGGATCCCACCGCCCTGGACGTAAACGCCATCCAGACCGGCAAGATCGCGACCGAAGCGCGCATCCCGGCCATCTTCTCCGGCTCGGTGCACTGGGGCTTCGTGTTCGCCCTGATCGCCGTGGCCATCACCTACTTCCTGTTCAAAAAGACCACCTTCGGCTACAAGTCCCGTATGAACGGCCTGAACGCGCGCTTCGCCCTCTACGGCGGCATCAACGCCCGGCGAATGCTGTATCTGGTGCTGATCCTCTCCGGCATGATGGCGGGCCTGGGCGGCGCATTCGAGGCGCTGGGCTCCAAATACCGCTACATCGACCAGATGATCTTCACCACCGGCTACGCCTGGAGCGGCATGGTCGCGGCACTGCTGGCCAACTTCAACCCCATTGGCACGGCGGTGGCCTCGATCCTTCTGGCTGGACTTTCCACCGGCGGCAGCGCCATGCAGCGCAGCACCATCATCCCGGTGGAGGTTTGCAACATGATCGAGGGCATCATCACGCTGCTGATGTCCGTGCGCCTGATTCGCATCGCGCAGAGGAATCACAAGTCCCGCAAGGCCTGGAAGGAGGTCGGCAAGGCATGACCATCAGCATCGAATATCTCGCATCCGTATTTGCAACCGTCATCCGACAGACCTCGCCGATTCTGCTGGTCGCGCTTTGCGCCGGCGTATGCTCCAAGGTCAAGGTGTTCAACATCGCTCTGGAGGGCACGCTGCTGATCAGCGCGTTCTTCGCCTTCCTCACCCAGTACTTCGTGCGCAACATCTGGCTGTCCGTGCTGGTGGCCATGGCGGTTGCGATGCTGACTACCTTCATCATGTCCTTCTTCATCGTCAAACTCAAGGGCCAACCGATGATCGTGGGCATGGCCATCAACACCTTCGCGCTGGGCTTCACCACCTTCCTGCTGTCCATGATCTTCAACACCAAGGGAACGGTGACCGATCCCACGCTGAAGGGCCTGCCGAAGATCACGCTGCCCGTCATCAAGGACATCCCCGTGGTGAGCACCATGTTCTCCTCGCTGACGATCATCGACTACGCGGCCTTCGTGCTGGCGGTGGTGATGTACGTCATCATGTACAAGACCGTCATCGGCTTCCGCCTGCGCGCCATCGGCGTGAACAAGAGCGCCGCCAGTTCGCTGGGCGTGAACGTTGAGCGCTACCAGATCGTCGCCACCACGCTGTCCGGTTCGATGATCGGCCTGGCCGGCTGCCTGCTGTCGCTGGGCTCGGTCACGCTGTTCATCCAGAACATCTCCGCCGCGCGCGGCTACGTGGCGCTTGCGGCGAACAACCTCTGCCAGGGCCATCCCCTGGGCTGCCTGCTGTCCAGCGCGCTGTTCGGCTTCACCAAGGCGCTGGCCCAGGTACTGCAGAACACCGCCATCAAGCAGCAGCTGCTGGAGTGCATCCCCTATATCGCGACCATCGTGGCCATGGCGGTCTACAATGCCATCGCCAAGCGCCGCGCGAAGGGACTCAGGCGCTGATCCAACGGGGGAGTCCGATCGCAGAACCGCCTCCGCTCTGCCGGAGAGAAGAAGAGGATTCCGTCAGGAAAGGGAATCGCGGCCCGCTCCAAGCAAAAGGGGCGGGCTATTTGCTGGAAACTGCATACATTTGCAGAATCCGGGTCAAAATGTGCAACTGGCATGCGGCTGAAATGAGCTATGTGAATTAAAATTTGACCTCTGCTTGATCCTCTGTTCGATGGATTTGCAGCAAACCATCCAAAAATCGCAAAAAAACCCTATAGAATTGTTGGAAATACGATAAATTCACAAAAATGAAACATAGAGTAAACGCATACAAACTTATAAGCTTCGGCGTATGATGGTACAATTAAGACTATGATTGTAAGCGATGGGTGCGATGTGCACAGATCGCAATGAAAGCCGGTCTCTCCTGCATTGTCGGGGAAGGGCGGCGTGTAAGGTGGTATGACGATGAGTTCCAAGACGATGTTCTACATTCTGAAGCGCGTGCTTCTGGCGATCCTGACCATTTGGATCGTCATCACCATCACTTTCTTTGTGATGCATGCGGTTCCGGGCGGCCCCTTCATGAGTGAAAAGGCCATCAGCAAGGAGGCGCAGGCGGCGCTGGAGGCCAAGTACGGGCTGGACAAGCCCCTGGGCGAGCAGTACGTGACGTATCTGAAGGATGTTGTCACGCGCTTCGACTTCGGCCCGTCGCTGAAGCAGCGCGGACGGCAGGTCAACGACATCATTTACGACGGTCTTCGCACCTCCGCCAAGCTGGGCCTCATTGCGGCGGCGCTTGCAGCGGTGCTGGGCATCGTGCTGGGTGCGGTGGCCGCGCTGCGCCGCAACACCGTGCTGGACAAGTTCATCATGGTGCTGACGACGGCCTTCATCTCCATGCCCTCGTTCATCATGGGCTCCTTCCTGCTTTTGTTCCTGTCGGTGAAGCTGGGCTGGTTCCCGGCCAACGGCTCCACGACGGCGGGCCTGGTACTGCCGGTGGTGACGCTTTCGCTGTCGCCCATGGCGAACATCACCCGACTGACCCGCTCCTCCATGCTGGACGTGCTGGGGCAGGACTACATCCGTACCGCCCGGGCCAAGGGCGTGTCCGGACAGAAGATTATCTTCGGCCATGCGCTGAAGAACTCCCTGATCCCCGTGCTCACCTATGTCGGGCCGATGCTGGCGTTCATCGTCACCGGTTCCATGGTGGTGGAGCAGATCTTTGCAGTGCCGGGCATCGGCCGCCAGTTCGTGTCCAGCATCACCAATCGCGACTACACCATGATCATGGGCACCACCATCGTGCTGGCGTCCCTGATCGTCGTGATGAACCTGGTGACCGACATCCTCTATAAGGTCGTCGATCCCCGCATTGACTTTGAATAAAGGAGGCGAACGGAAATGTTGAACCTGAATAAACCCTTCAGTCTCCAGCAGAAGCTTGATCCGGACGCCTTCCGCCCTGCAACCGAGGCGGAGAAGGAGTATATCTCCAAGATGCGTCCGTCGTCCACCTTCTTCAAGGACGGCGTAAAGCGCCTGCTGAAAAACAAGGTTGCCACGGTGAGCATGATTCTCATCGTCATCATCACGCTGGCTTCCATCATCCTTCCCTATGTCTGGCCCTATTCCTATGACCAGATGCTGGGTCTACAGCCGGGTCGTCCGGCGGACGCATCCTACAACAACCTCGCGCCCTTCCAGTACGGCAAGTCGGAGCTCAAAAAGATTGACAACGGCGAGAGCGTGTTCCCGCACATCTTCGGAACCGATGCCCACGGACGCGACTACTTCATCCGCGTGGTTTACGGCACGCGCATATCGCTGGCGGTCGGCTTCTTTGCCAGCATCATCGTGCTGATCATCGGCATGACCATCGGCGCCATCGCGGGCTACTGCGGCGGCAAGGTCGACCTGATCATCATGCGCATCGTGGACATCATCTACTCGCTGCCCGACATGCTGGTCATCATCCTCTTGTCGGTGGTGCTCAGGCAGGTCATCAATCTGGAGGGCACAATCCTTGAAAAGATCGGCTCGAACATCATTTCTATGTTCATCGTGTTCGGCCTTCTGTACTGGGTGAGCATGGCGCGCCTGATTCGCGGCCAGATTCTCTCCCTGCGCGAGCAGGAATACGTGCTGGCGGCCCAGGCCACCGGTGCAAAGGGCAAGTGGATCATCACCAAGCACCTGCTGCCCAACTGCATCTCCGTGGTCATCATCTCCACAGCGCTGCAAATCCCCAACGCCATCTTTACCGAGAGCTTCCTCTCCTTCCTGGGCCTTGGCGTGAACGCGCCGATGCCTTCGCTGGGCTCTCTGGCCTCCGACGCGCTCAACGGCATCACCTCCTATTCCTACCGCCTGATCTTCCCGGCGATGGTGATCTGCCTGATCGTGCTGGGCCTGAACCTGTTCGGCGACGGTCTGCGCGACGCCTTCGACCCGAAGCTCAACGCGTGATGAAAGGAGAGAGCGAATATGGCATTGCTTGAAGTTAAGGAACTGCGCACCTCCTTTTTTACCGATGCGGGCGAGGTGAAGGCCGTCGACGGCATCTCCTTCCAGCTCGATCGGGGCAAGGTGCTGGGCATCGTGGGCGAATCCGGCTCCGGCAAGTCGGTCACGGCCTACTCCATCATGCAGATTCTCGCACCCACCGGCAAGATCATCGGCGGCAGCGTGAAGCTGGACGGCCAGGAGTTGGTCAACGCCGGCGAGAAGGTGCTGCGCACCGTGCGCGGTAACAAGGTTTCCATCATCTTCCAGGATCCTATGACCAGCCTGAACCCCACCTACACCGTGGGCCATCAGCTGATGGAGGCGATTCTGCTGCACACCAAGCGCAACAAGCAGCAGGCGCGGGAGCGCGCGCTGGAGATGCTGCGGCTGGTGAACATCAATCAGCCCGAGAAGCGCCTGAAGCAGTATCCCTTTGAGCTCTCCGGCGGCATGCGCCAGAGGGTGATGATCGCCATGGCGCTGGCCTGCGAGCCGGACATCCTCATCGCGGACGAGCCTACCACGGCGCTGGACGTGACCATCCAGGCGCAGATTCTGGATCTGATGCGCGACCTTCAGAAGCAGCTGGGCATGGCCATCATCATGATTACCCACGATCTGGGCGTGGTCGCCCAGATGTGCGACGAGGTGGTCGTGATGTACGCCGGTTCCATCTGTGAGCAGGGCACGGCGGACGAAATCTTCTACAACCCCCGCCACGAGTATACCAAGGGCCTGATGCGCTCCATTCCCACGGCCGACACCAAGGGCCAGCGCCTCCAGCCCATCACCGGCACGCCCATCGACCTGCTGAACATGCCTGCGGGCTGCCCCTTCGCACCCCGCTGCGAGTCGGCCATGAAGGTCTGCCTCAGCCAGCGCCCCGAGCGCATGCTCATCAACGACGACCACATGGCAACCTGCTGGATGAACATCAAGCAGGGCGTCGAGGATGGCACGATTACCCTGGAAGGGGGTGCGGACAATGTCTGAAAACAAGAATCGTCCGCTCGTTGAGGTCAAGAACCTCAAGGAATACTTCGATATCAACATGGGCTTCTTCCGCTCCAAGCCCCTCAAGGCCGTGGACGACGTCTCCTTCACCATCAACAAGGGCGAGACGCTGGGCCTGGTGGGCGAGTCCGGCTGCGGCAAGACCACCGTGGGCCGCACCATCCTGCACCTGTACAAGCCCACCGCCGGCGAGGTGATCTTCGACGGCAAGCCCATCAAGACCCGGCAGGACATCCAGGAGTTCCGCAAGAAGGCCACCATGGTCTTTCAGGATCCCTACTCCTCGCTGAACCCCCGCATGACGGTCTCCGACATCGTCGGCGAGCCGCTGGACGTGCACAAGCTCTACTCCAGCAAGCAGGAGCGCCAGGAGCGCATTCTGGAGCTGATGGGTCACGTTGGCCTGAACAGCGAGCACGCCTCCCGCTATGCCCACGAGTTTTCCGGTGGCCAGCGCCAGCGCATCGGCATCGCCCGCGCCCTGGCGGTGAATCCGGAGTTCATCGTCTGCGACGAGCCCGTCTCTGCGCTGGACGTGTCCATTCAGGCGCAGGTCATCAACATGTTTGACGACCTACAGGAGAAGCTGGGCCTGACCTACCTGTTCATTGCCCACGATCTGCTGGTGGTGCGCCACATCTCTGACCGCATCGCCGTGATGTACCTGGGCAAGATGGTGGAGCTGGCCGAGGCCAACGAAATCTACAACCATCCGCTGCATCCCTACAGCCAGTCGCTGCTGTCCGCGGTGCCGGTGCCGGATCCCAAGATCGCCCGTGCCAACCAGCGCATCGCCCTGTCCGGCGACATCCCCAGCCCGCTGAACGCGCCCTCCGGCTGCCCGTTCCGCACCCGCTGCCGCTACGCCACCGAGGCCTGCGCCCAGTCCATGCCGCCCTTTGAGGAGGTTGCGCCGGGCCACTTCGTCGCCTGCCATCGGGTGAAGGAGATCAACTGACACACAAGCGCACCGCGCGCAAATCCGAACCGCGATCCGTTTTTCGTTCGGTAAGCCTCACGAAAAAATCCCCGTCAACGGTTTTACCGTTGACGGGGGAGAAGAGGCATCCTAAAGAGGGCCTGTCCGTCGGATCGCCCAATGTGCTTCTTCGATGCATCGGCATCAAAGAATAAATATTTCCATATCTCAGAAGGGGGACTCATCATGAAGAAGTTTGTTGCTTTCATGCTGGTTCTGGCCATGGTTCTGTCCTGCTCCGCGATCTCGCTGGCAGAAGAATCCGCCACTTCCATCGCTGTCTGCATCGCCTCTGAACCCGACACCATCGATCCCGCGCTGAACTCCGCAGTCGATGGCGCGACCCTGACCGCGCACCTGTTCTCCGGCCTGGCCAAGTGGGCCCAGAACGAAGAGGGCAACCTGGTCATCGTTGCCGACGCCGCCGAGGAGCTGACCGAGGGCGTTGCCAACGAGGACGGCACCGTGACCTACACCTACACCCTGAAGGACGGCCTGACCTGGTCCGACGGCCAGGCAGTCACCGCCGGCGACTTCGAGTTCGCTTGGAAGCGCGCCGCTTCCACCGCTCTGGGCGCCGACTACGGCTACATGTTCGAGGTTGTCAAGGGCTATCCGGACGAGCTGGCTGTCACCGCCACCGACGACAAGACCCTGGAAGTGACCCTGAACAATGCCGTGGCTTACTGGAACGAGCTGATGGCCTTCCCGGCATACTATCCGGTCCGCGAGGACGTGGTTGCTAACGAAGCCTGGGCCACCGATCCCTCCACCTATATCTGCAACGGCCCGTACACCATCACCGGCTGGGAGCACAACAGCAAGATCACGCTGACCAAGAACCCGGCCTACATCGATGCGGACTCCGTCACCATGGACGTCATCGAGTTCTACCTCTCTGACGACGCCAACAACATGCTGTCCAACTTCGAGAACCGCACCTGGCAGCTGATTGACGACGTTCCCACCGCTGAGATCAAGCGTCTGGAGAGCGAGTACCCCACCGAGTACTATGTTGCTGGTCAGATCGGCACCTACTATGTGTGCTGGAACATCAACCAGAACCTGCTGCCCGCCGACAGCGAGCTGACCGGCGCTGAGGCAGAGGCTGCCAACATGGAGATCCGCAAGGCCATGAGCCTGCTGCTGGACCGCAACTACATCGTCGAGGAAATCGGCCAGGCTGGTCAGGTTCCCGCTCCGGGCTTCGTTCCCATGGGCATGACCGATGCGGATGGCTCCGAGTTCTACATGAACGCCGGCGACTCCGAGGACTATGTTGGCTACTATGACGTCTCCGCCGACGCCTACATCGACAACTGGGATGCGGCCATCGAGATCCTGAAGAAGTACTACGACTACGACGAGACCACCTACACCTTCACCAACGCTCCCACCATGGAGTACCTGTACAACACCTCCGAGGGTCACAAGGCCATCGGCGAGTACCTGCAGGGCGTGTGGGCTTCCGTGGGCATCACCGTCAACCTGGTCAACCAGGAGTGGAACACCTTCCTGAACACCCGTAAGGACGGCGGCTACACCATCGCCCGCAACGGCTGGCTGGCCGACTACAACGATCCCATCTCCTTCCTGGATATGTGGATCACCGCTTCCGGCAACAACGACGTGCAGTTCGGCAAGGATGCCCATGCGGACATCGCCATGTACAGCCTGGATCTGACCGACCTGGGCTACGACGTCAAGGTTGAGAACGGCACCTGGGCGGAGACCTACGATGTGCTCATCGGCCTGGTCAAGACCTGCACCGACACCGAGACCCGCTACGAGCTGATGCACAGAGCCGAGGATCTGCTCATGTCCACCGGCTGCATCACCCCCCTGTACTTCTACACCGACATTTTCATGCTGGATGAGAACGTGGAAGGCTACTTCTCCAACCCGCTGGGCTACAAGTACTTCATGTACTGCACCTACGCCGAATAATCCATCCGGTGAAGGGTCAGGCTTCCGGAGCGCTGTGACTGCAGCGCTCCGGACGGTACCCTGACTTGAAACAATGGACACATCATCTGCGAAAAGACAGATGGTGTGTCCAATTGTTTTTGGCCCGACAGGGCTCCCGGCATTGACACAATCCTGCAAGTTTTGATAAAATATGGTAAAGTGAGCATGAAGCAACATGGGAGGTGGCAGGATGGCCTATGATCTGGGAATCGACCTTGGAACGACGGGTCTGAAGGCCGTGATTGCGGATGCGTGCGGCCGGATTGCGGGAATCGGATACCGGGAGTATCTGCTGAATTCGCCTGCCCCGAACTACGCGGAGCAGGACCCCGAGGCTTGGTACCGCGCCATGTGCCTCGCCATCGGCGACGCGCTGGGCAAGGCGGCGCTCAGACCCTCCGACGTCCGCTGCGTGGGCTTCTCCGGCCAGATGCACGGCTTGGTGCTGCTGGACGGCGACGGAAAAGTGCTCTGTCCGGCGATCATTCACTGCGACGGCCGCGCCGCGAAGCAGAAGCAGGAGATCATCTCCCGCGTCGGCGTGGAGAAGCTGGGGATTTGGGTGCAGAATCAGGTGCACTCCGGCTTCCAGTCGCTGTCGCTGATGTGGGTGAAGGAGAACCGCCCGAAGATCTACGGGCGCGCGCGCCATGCGCTGCTGCCGAAGGATTACCTGCGCTACCGGCTCTGCGGCGAGTTCGGCACCGAGCCCACGGACGCGTGCAGCACGCTGATGTTCGACAACGTGCGCATGCGCTGGAGCGACGAGCTGATCCATGAGCTGGGAATTGATAAATCGCTGCTGCCGGACTGCCGCCACCATCCCTATGAGATCGCGGGCAGGGTCACGCGGCGTGCGGCTGCGGAGACTGGGCTTGCGGAGGGCACGCTGGTGGCCTTCGGCGGCGGAGATCAGCCCATGCAGGCGGTGGGGAACGGCCTGCTGCTGCCGGGCAGCTCCTGCGTCAACCTGGGGACCTCGGGTCAGGTGTTCGTCGCGGCGGACAGGCCGCTCTACGATCCGCTGCTGCGCACCCACACCTTCTGCCACGCCCCGGCGGACAGCTGGTACGTCATGGGCGCGGTGCTCAATGCCTGCCTTGCCGCCAACTGGTTCAACGGCAGCGTGTGCGCAAGCGATGACTATCGCTCCATGCACGACGGCGCAGCGCAGGTTGCTCCGGGCTGCAGCGGCCTGATCTTCCTGCCCTATCTCACCGGCGAGCGCACGCCCCACATGAATGAGAATGCCCGCGGCGCGTTCATCGGGCTGACCCTCCGACACGACCGCAACGCCATGGCGCGCGCGGTGCTGGAGGGCGTGGCCTATTCGCTGAAGGACTGCCTGGAGATTGTGCGCGGACTGGGCCTGCCCGTGGCGCACACGCTGCTCTCCGGCGGCGGCGCGCGCAGCGCCCTCTGGCGGCAGATCGTGGCGGACGTGTTCGAGATGCCGATGTACCTAGCGGAGACCGGGGAGCAGGCCGCGATGGGCGCTGTGCTGTGCGCGCAGGTCGCAGCGGGGGAGTACAGGGATCTCCAGGAGGCTTGCTGCGCGGTGGTGAAGTACAATCCCACGCCCACGGAGCCAAATCCGGCGAATTTCAGCGCCTATCGGGAGAACTACGCGCTCTTCCGGGAGGCCTATCCGGCAAATAACGGCCTGTTTATGAAGATGGCTGGCCGATGAAAACGACACACAGGAGAGGAGCCGAGAGAGGAACATGGTGAAAAAGATCTTTGCGAACGGAATTGAAATCGGATATCAGGATCGGGGTCAGGGCGAACCGCTGGTGCTGGTGATGGGCCTTGGTGCATCGAGCCTGAAGTGGGAGCCGCACATCCTCTGCTATGAGAAGCACTTCCGGGTGCTGGCGATCGACAATCGCGGATCCGGATGCAGCTCCAAGCCCGAATGCGAGGCTTACAGCATCGCGGACATGGCGGCGGACGTGATCGCGATGCTGGATGCGCTGGGCATCGAGCGCGCCCACGTCAATGGCATCTCCATGGGCGGCGCGGTCGCGCAGTATCTTGCGATTTACTACCCGGAGCGCGTGAAGTCGGTGATTCTCACCAACACCTTCCCGCGCAGCAATGTCAGCTTCCGGCGCTGCATCGAGTTCCTGCGCGACGCGGTGGATCAACTGGATGGCAGGAGCTTCGGCAGGGTCGCCCAGTGGATGATCTTCTCGTCGGTGTTCCAGGATCGCAACGAGGCCTATCTGCTGGACGCCGAGGCCAACGATGCGGACGCGGCCAATCCCATGCCGGCCTATGCCTACAAGGCCCAGTGCAACGCCATCCTCGCCTTCGACGAGTCGGCCAATCTGGGAAAGATTCAGGCACCGGTGCTGGTGGTGGCGGGCGATCACGACCTGCTGGCCACCGTGCCGCTGGTCATGGAGATGGTGAACGCGATCCCCAACTGCCGCCTCCACATGGTGAAGGACGGCGGCCACGTGCAGCACTGGGAGGATCTGGAGGGCTACAACAAGGTTACCCTGGACTTCCTGCTGGAACAGGCAAAGTAACAAAGTGCCCGGATGCGGCTTCAACGGAAGCTCTGTCCGGGCATGGTTATGTTTGCGAGAATGCGCTTGACGCAAACCGCAGCTTCCCCTATAATGGAGGCAAGCAGTCCGAGCGCGTCTGTGGTTGCAAGTCGATGCCAGGCGCGGGCAAAGCGATCCACGTAAACCGGCAAAAGTCCGGTGAGCATGGCGCGCCTTAGAGGTAAGTCCTGCCGGCCAAAATTTCTTCCGAGAGGGTCAGTAGTGGGGAGGCAGAGTCCTTATGAGCGAACGCTCCAGCAGGCGAGTGTGGGGTCAAAGACCAGGTCAGGCGTTCGGACTGCGGTTTTCCTGTTCAAAATACTCAGAATACGTTGGAAGTATTTGAGTGATATGCATAAATGATGCTGCCGGGTGGCATTTCGGCGCATCTGCACTGCACAAAACGGTGCACAGCTGGCTGTTGGAAATTCCTCCACAGGCAGTATTTATGGCCTGTTGAGAGCAAGAGACTTCGGATGATGTCCTGAAAAAAATCAAACTTTGGTCGGTATTTGGTCAAAGTGTTGATTGGCTGCTTGTACATACTTAAAACCGACCGAAGTTCGTATTTTCGTTTCTTCATCATTGACTATTGAAAGTGCATTTGGAAGTTCTGGAACACGGACAATCGGGATAGAGCATCGCGTTTGTCTGTGTTCCTGTGTTATATCTGAAACCAAACTTAATCCCTTTGCCTGTACTGTACAGCTTGTGGCGACGAAGGCCGAAGTTCGCAGGATAAAATGTGCGTCGATGAAGCATGTTAATTAAATGTAAAATAATTAATATTATTATTATAGGGAGCGCAGCAGCGTTGACAAATCCTTTCAGAAGAAGTAAACTTAGAAACAGCTAATGAATATTATGTATTATATAGGCGTGTTATCTGAAACCATAAGCGGGAGAAGGACAACGCATGAAGAAGATACAGGACAAGGCGTTTCGCAAGCTGAAGCGGCTGGAGTTGGTCGAACTGATCTATGAGCTGCGCAAGAGAAATGTAGAGTTGGAAAAAGAGGCACAGCAGCTTCGGAGTCAGCTGAGCGAATCGGAAGAACTGCGTCGGCAATATGCAGCGAATCAGCCAAATGAGGAGACCGCAGCAAAGATTGAGGCGCTGGTGGCGGAGATGGTGGAGGAATGCCGGATGCTGCGTCAGCAGATTGAGCAGCACAATGCCGGTAGCGCCGAATAATGCATCGGAACTTGGAGGACGGAAGTGTCAAAAAGGAAAGGGAGAAGGCCGTTACCGCCGTTGGAGGAGATTGAAGCGGAGCTTCAGCGGCTTCAAAACCGCAAAACCTACAATCGTGCGTTGCGCAGCACGGTCTATACGCTGGTTGTTGTGGCCGCCGTCGCGGTACTCGTGGCCATGCTCTATCTGCCGGTTATGAAGGTTTCCGGTACCAGCATGGAGCCCAATCTGAACACCGACGACATTATCATGGGCGTAAAGACGGGCACGTTCGGCACAGGCGATATCTGCTGCTTTTATTACAACAATAAGCTCCTGCTTAAGCGCGTGATTGCAAATGCAGGGGATTGGGTCGAAATTGACGAGGACGGATATGTGTATGTCAATGGAACGTTGATCGACGAGCCATATGTGCAGGATCTGAGCTATGGAATCTGTGATATTACCTATCCCTATCAGGTCCCGGATGGACAGGTGTTCGTTCTGGGCGATAACCGGGCTACGTCGGTGGATAGCCGCAGTTCTGTGGTCGGTTGTATTGATGTGGACGAAATTGTTGGTAAGGTATTGCTGCGGATATGGCCGCTGAAGGATATCGGCTTCATCCAGTAGCCGGAGAATAGTTGGACGGCAGTTGTGCTTCGATCAGGAAAGGCAGAACATTATGAACAACAAGAAAAAGTCGATAGTTGAGAAATTCTTTGCGAATAAAGTCAGACGGAGGAGAATGGCGGAGATTGTGGCCGTGCTCTCCGTTGTGGTCGTCGCGAGCGTTTTCTGGCGTCTGACACAGCCGGTCATTACGCTGACCCCGGATCCCATTTGCGGGAAAACGGAGCATGCGCATACCTCGGCCTGCTATCAGGATGTTCTGACCTGCGGTCAGGAGGAGGGCGAGGAACACAGCCATGGTTCGTCCTGCTATTCCAGCGTTCTGTGCTGCGGCATGAGCGAACACGCGCATGTCGATGCCTGTTATCCGGCCACACTGGAAGAACCGACCGTGGTCGATTCTTCTGAGGAGCCGACGGCCTCTTCTGAGGATAAGGAACCGACCGAGGAACCGACCGCTGCGCCTGTCACGGAGGTACCGACTGAAGAGCCCACTGAGGAGCCCACGCAGGCGCCGACCCCTGTGCCCGCGCCGGTGCTGGAGCATCTGAGCGCGTCGGCGGATCACGTGTACGCCGGCCAGAGTGTGACCTGGAGCTTTGCGGTTGCACATGCGGATGTGCTTACATATGAGATTGCCGACGGAACAGGCGCTGTGGTGGCCGGTGGATCGCTGGCTGCGGATGTGCAGTCCGTCGCATGGACGGCCTCGCAGGCTGGCAGCTATACCATGACCCTGACGGCCGAAAACGAATCCGGTAGGGATTCTTCTACTGCAAAGCTGACGGTCGAGGAAGTGGAAGAGCTGACCGCATCCGTATGGATGGACGTTCGCTCCTGCTTCGTGGGCGATAGCGTGACCGTCTATATGGCGGCCAACGGCGGTGTGGAGCCGACCACTGTCGAGCTGACCGTTGCACAGGATGGAAATGTGCTTGCATCCCAGCAGAGCATCTCCGAGTCCATCAGCGTGGTCACTGAAAAAGCGACCAGGGTCGGTAAATTGACCGCACAGTTGACGGTCACCGACGCGCTGGGTACGTCGGTCGAAGCGAGCTGTGAAATTCCCGTGGCGCTGAAGGCCAACGGCGACGCAGACAAGTGGCTGCAAGCTGCCGACATCGAGCTCGGCGAGAGCTGGCCGGAGAATCTGCTGGCCGTGGCGGAGACCCAACTGGGTTATCAAGAGAGTGAAGAAAGCTTCATCGTCTGTGAGGACGGTTCCCGTCAGGGATACACCGTGTATGGCGATTGGTACGGCTGCGCCTACCAGGAATGGTGCGCCATGTTCGTGTCCTTCTGCCTGGATAAGGCGGACGTGCCTGCAAGTGCGTTCTCCCGCGATATAGCCTGCGTGCGCTGGATTTCCGAGCTGCGCCATATGGATCTGTATGCGGACAGAAGCGACTGTGAACCTGCGCCCGGCGACCTGGTCTTCTTCGACTGGGATGGCGACCAGCACGGCGACCACGTAGGCATCGTTACGGACGTGACTGAGACGGGAATTGAAACCATCGAGGGCAATTCCAGGAAATCTGTGCGCCGTTGCAGCTATGTCCGCGACGACAGCCAGATCATGGGCTACGGCCTGCTGAATCTTGCCTATGAGAATTATCTGAACGAGACCGCGGAAACTGAGCAGACGGTTGCGCCCACGGAGACGCCCGAGCCCACTGCGACTCCTGAGCAGACGGTTGCACCCACGGAGACGCCCGAGCCCACTGCGACTCCTGAGCAGACGGTTGCGCCCACGGAGACGCCCGAGCCCACTGCGACTCCTGAGCAGACGGTTGCGCCCACGGAGATGCCCGTGGATGTTACTCTGAGTCCGACACAGGATGAACCGACCGAAGTCGGATTTGATGCATTCGTGGCGGAGATCGAAGCTCTTCCGGAGGGGGACGAGGCGGCGCTGACCGATCTGGAGGATCGCATCGTCGCGGCCTATGATGCGGGCGAGCTCAGCGACGAGGAGTTTGCCGCGCTGGCGACCGCCCTCTACGGCGGCATTGCAAGCTATAGCGCGACCGACGACATCATCATCTCGCTGGTGATCAACAACAGCGCTTACACGCATGACACCGGCTCCGGAAGCAGCCACGTCCAGATCGAGAGCACCGATGTGGCCGGCCTGAATCCGGACGGCAGATTCAGCTTCACGGCGCTCGGCACGGGCAAGGCTTACTGGGTGGAAGGTACCGGCACGCTGATCCAGTACACCATCCCCGCGGGAACCAGCATGAGCGACAACGACCTGTCCTTCCTCAAGCTGACCATTGCCAATCTGGTGGACAATGGAACGGATAACAATACCAACCGCTACGTATCGCCGTACAGCTGGGTGGACGCGAACGGCAAGGTTTGCTCGGTCAACACGGCCTTTGATGCGGATACCACGCTGTATCTGAGCCTGTATTCCGAGAGTGAAGTCTATTACTTCGACTATTGCTGCAGCCCGGATGGGAACCACAGCATCAGTCAGGCGCTTTCCAGCCTGTATCCCAGCGCAACGATTACGATCGGCCAGAGCGTGACTTCGGATTACATCCCGCTGGCCGCCCATGTCAACGCCAACTTCAGCGACGAAAGCTGCGGCTTTGGCCTGGCCCAGGGCAAGGTGTTCGATCACTGGTATCTGCTGAAGTCCGACGGAACACAGGTGGCCTTCACCGAGGGCCTGCAGATCACGGGGGACTACGTCTCCGCCGAGTACGGCAACGCCATCAAGGTGTACGCCGCATGGGAGGAAGCGCCCGAAATGGTCACGGTGTCCTTCGAGATGCCCGATGGCAGCACGGCGCCTGCGGCTGTCGCCATCAATACTGGCGCTTCGCTGGGCAATCTGATGCCGGAGAATCCCACGATGTACAACTGCGAGTTCCTGGGCTGGAGCTATGACGGCGGCCAGACCTGGGTCGACAGCACAACGCCCATCACGAGCGATGTTACGTTAACGGCGGTGTTCAATGCGACGGTCACGGTCTACACCAGGGACTATGCCGGCGGCAACACCAGTTCCGAGATCATCAAGGGCACCTATACGGTTCAGACGGGCCACAGCCTGGCAGAGGCCGTGAACAGCGCAGGAGAGCACATCACTGCGGATTCGTTCCTTGGAAGCTACATGTTCATGGGCTGGCAGCCTGAGACGGACAGCACCTACACCAAGGATCTGTCCGGCTGCATCGTCAATTGGGCGATGGGCGTGTCGGAGGTCTATGAGAGGGTCTACACGCTGAGCTTCCAGTATGCGCTTGATGGCGTGACCCAGCAGGCCAAGAGCTACTATGTCAAGGGCGGCGGAACCTATTACGACGCGCTGGACATGGATGGCAATGCGCTGGAGAATCCGGATGAAGTGTTTGCGGCCATCCAGGTGCCGGGCTACCAGTTCAATGGATGGCTTGATGAGAATGGATCGAGCTATTATCCGAGCAGATACAACAATTTCTGGCAGGATAGAACCTTTACTGCCGATCTGACGAAGCTGAATGTGGTCAGCTTCCGGCAGGCGGACGTGGCCGACGCGGACGGCGACAGCGATACAGAGGAATACATTACGATTGACACGCGCTATGTGGCTGCAAATCAGGCACTGCGCACCGCCGTGGATGAAAACGGCGATGCCGTCGCCACGCTGCCCACCGCGCAGTCCACGGCGGACGCTGCCTTCAGGCAGTGGGTCGACGCGGCAGGGAACACGGTGACGCTGGATACCGTGATCACCGATGACGTTACCTTCACGGCGGATTACAGCAATGATTTCGTGACGGTGAAGTATGTGTATGCTTCGGATGGCGTGGAGGTGTCCGTCCACGCGGACAGCAGCCTGCTCTCCGGCACGGAGATCGCGGAGGCGGATATGCCCGCGCAGGAGGAACTGACGGCGGATAGCTATCCCCCCAACTACTATCTCAGCGGCTGGAAGGTCATGGATGCAAGCGGCAAGCTGGCGGACGTGACCTGGCCCTACACGGTCACGGCGGACGTCACCACCTTCTATGCCCAGTTTGAAGCGCCGCTGACGATCACCTTCATCTATATGGATGGAACGGAGAACGCGGTGGTCAAGGTTCGCGCCGGCACGACCTTTGCCGAGGTGCTGGCTGCGAATCCCCAGCTTGCGGCAGAGGAGTTCATTGAAATGACTGTCGATGGCGAGCTGGGCTACGGACGCTTTGCATGCTGGACGTTTGTCGCAGAGGATGATTCCACGAAAGCGGCAGCGGATGATCTCGTCCTGCAGTCCAACATGACCTTCACGGCAAGCTATGATGTTGTTTCCGGTTACGAGATCACCATCCACGACATTGATCCGGACGGCAATGAATACGTGAATGAGGATAGTGCGGAGGGAGCCGAAATCTCACTGCTTGCGATCCCCGGTCAGTCGTTGCACGATGTGCTCGTGGAGTCGGATGTTCCGATCCACGACGGTTCGGATGCTGCGGATCGCATCTGGTACACGGTGGATGAAAGCGGCAACAAGACGCGGGTCGATCTGGATGCAGAAGTAATTTCCGACATGGAGATTTACACCTACACCTATCGGATTATACTCGTGCGGGCAAGCACGGAGGAGAGCGCCGATGAGACCACGACCGCCAGCGTGACGAACTTTGCGCTGCCGTCCGCCGGATCTTCCGCATACGTATTGGTGAGCGATGACGGAAATACCATCACCATCGAACTGGCGGAGGGCGACACGCTGAGCCTGTCCGACTTCATCATCAACGGTGTGGATTATTCCGTGTATTCCTGGATGACACAGAGTGGCGTTACGTATACCACGAGCCAGCTGATCGCCGCCGTCAATAACGAAAATGGAGCGCTGCACAATCAGAATGCGACGCTGACACAGGGTACCTCGAGCCTGGCGAAGGTGCAGAAAACGGTCAACTTCTATGTGTGCGTCAACAACAACTGGGTAAAGATTGAGACGATTGATTATGCCTGGAGGCCGACCGGCGGCAATAAGGACGTTTTGAGTGCGGCGCTTCTGGAGTCCATCTATTATGACTATGGATTCCGGGCGGCGGACTACCAGATCGGTTCCTGCGTGATCGGCCATACGCATGTGGGCAACGGAACGATCTACTTCATGCCCGCGGTGGCGTATGACGGCCAGACGTTCGCAGAGATTCTGAACAAGGGCGATGGAAGAAACTGCGACGTATACTATGTGCCGACCCGGCAAACTGAGGCTGGGGAGACGAACGCGAACAAGAGTACGTTTACCACCAGCGACACCTTCTATACCGTGACGGTGGAGGATCCGAACAATCACGTTTATGCGGCAGGCGAGATTCCGCCGGTGCAGTACGTGCTGACCGGTCGAACGGCAACCGTCACCGTGAAGGCGCCGGAGGATACGGAAAGCGGCGTTGAATGGATTATTTCCGGTTCGAGCAGCTATACGGGAATTCCGAATGATGATGGCACGATCACCTATACCTTCAATAGCGTCACCGCTCCGATCACGATCAAGGTAGGTGTCCCGGGCGAAGTTTTGATTTACTATGTTGTATCGGGTGAGGGTGAGTTAGAACAGATCGGCACGATGTGTAGCGCAGCTTCGCAGGAGTGGTATGAAGCTGCACCCGACGTATCGGAGCTGACGGCTTCCGTCGTGAGCGATGACGGCACAAGCAAGACCTTCAACGAGGCATTGGTGGTTTCCGATGATGGCTATGTCGTGAAAGCACCGACGCGCGAAACCTGGGTTTCCCGCAATGATTACTATGCAAATGGAGTGCTGAAGGGAGACAGACTCTTCACCTACAGGTTTGAAGGATGGCAGCTGTTCAGGGGCGATGGTACGGCAATCACGGATGCCGACGGCAACGAGATTGTTCTTCAGCCGGGTGATACAATCACCAAGGAAGCAATGGCGGAATATGCGTCCGATGGAATGCTGACCTTTAAATCGCTGTGGGGCACAGGCGGTTCGGCAACGAGTTCAACGGTAAAGGAAGCGCAGGATACGGTTGCATTCTATGTCCGCGTTGACTCGACGGTTGCGGATACGGAAGGCAACAACAACGCCACTCCTGTGGGTGAGTACTCGGATGCTGTCTATACGACCTATGTAGTCGACGGCGATGCAAAGATTAGCGACCCGAATGAGAAAGAGAATGTCATTGTCGGTTCAAGCACGACGAATGCTGTAGAAATCGATGCGATAATCCGCAGTCTGTATCCGGATGGCGTTTATGGCGTATCGATCGGCGGATTCCCGACGGATGAGGAGGTTCTGGCACGTCTGCGCACCTGGGCAAGTCGTGCAGGCTCGGGCTATAATACGAACATTGAACTCGATGGTGTCAGTATTCCCATCAGTAATCTGACAACGGCGAATTATAAGATCCGGTGGTTCGTATTCAAGTACGACAATACGGACGCATGGCACATCGACGGTCTGCTCGTTCCCCTGAAGGGTCAGCTGCGGGTTCAGAAGACGTTCTACGGTGATGAGACGGCGGTGGAGGCAATCCAAAACCAGACCGGCGATTCTGCCTACAACATCACCGTCACGCAGGTTCTGCCGGCGGACAGCACGGCCGAGCGGCAGTCGTTCACGCTGAATTTGCAGGAGAAGTCGGATACCAATACGACCGGCTATACCAATTACAATCCGGATACCAAGACCTATACCTGGGTTCTGGATGTGTACCAGGCTGCGTATACGGTCAAGGAGAACAACTACGACTATACGGGTGATGCGAACATCGCTACATTCGCCCAGTCTTCCATCAACAACAGCGGTACCTCTGCGGACGGTCAGTGGGTTTTGTATGACAATGCGAACGGCGTTACCGTCACGGCGAAGGCCTATCCGTCGGATGTGGAAGCCGGAACCATTCAGACCGTGGGTCTGCGCAACAGCTACATTCCGACCAACACGCTGGTCGTACACAAGGTGGACGGCGCAACTGGTCACAGCATGGGCAACATCAGCTTCAAGCTGTACAAGCAGGTGGATGATGTGTACGTGCAGCAGGATGTATATGTGGATGACAGCGGAGTCTATTACATCTTTAAGCAGGATAACAATGATCTTGTTGCGGATAAGCTGATCACCACCGATGCGACCGGCAGTGCGCAGATCGTGGGCGTGCAGGGCGAGAATTCCGCTGGCACGTACAAGCTGGTGGAGGTGAATCCGCCGACGGGCTATGATGCTGTCGAGGTTGTGATCACGGTGGGTGAAAGCGGAAGCGTTTCCATGGAGACCAATCCCAATGCCACGCTGGACGGCCAGACGCTGACCATTCGCAACCATTCCACGGCCATGCAGCTCATCGTGAGAAAGAACTGGGCCTCGGGTCTGGAGCAGAAGCAGGTCACCATGCAGCTCTTCGGCAACGGCATCTCCATGGGCGGTAGCTATGCGTTCACGCTGGATGGCGTGGTGGACGCGGATGGGCCGGAGTCTCAAGCGTGGCAGGCAACCTTCAACAACATGCCGCTGTATGTGGACGGCGAAGCCTTCAACATCAGCGTGAAGGAGACCTGGATTGGCAATACCGCCGCCAGCGATGAGTACGCGGACGGCTACGAGGACTATGTCGTGCAGTACAGTCCGCTGCTCTATACCTACGCCGATGGTACGAGCAGCACGCAGCCTTCCCGGGTGAATGCGGAGGGCGCGACCGAGTTCGCGATCAGCGCCATGCTGGTGGTGACCAACAGCAGCGAGACGGGTGACATTTCGTTCACCAAGGTCGGCTACGACGATATTCCGCTTTCGGGTGCAGAGTTTGCGCTGTACACGCTGTACACGGAGGATCTGCAGGACACGATGGGAACGGCGAGCTCCGGAGCGAATGGCAACGTGACATTCAGCAATGTTCCCTACGGCGTATACTTTATGATGCAGGAGACGCAGGCCCCGGAGGGCTACATCAGGGATGCGACTCAGTACAAGGTGGTTCTGTCCGCCGATGGCGTGCAGATTTATGCACCGGTGCTGGATGCGGATGGAAATGTCATCGGCTATGACGAGATGAATTCCCTGTCGCAGATTCGAAACGAACCTGTGCCGGTGGACATCGTCGTCAGGAAGGTGGACAACAGCAACAACACGATTCTGCTGAGCGGCGCGACCTTCCAGCTCATGAAGAAGAACGCGAGCGGCACGTATGAGAATGCAGGCGATCCTCAGACCACCGGGGAGAGCGGCACGATCTCGTTCACGGGCCTGCTCCCGGGCGAGTATAAGCTGGTTGAGACGGCTGCACCCGCGGGCTACTATCTGAATGCCGAACCGATTGTATTCACAATCGTTCCGGGCGCGGTTAGCGGGGCCGACAAAACAATTTTCGCCACTACCAATGAAGGCAACGTATTCACGGTGCCGAATCAGGCGGGCTCGGAGCTTCCCCAGACCGGCGGAAGCGGCACACTTCCCTATACAATAGGAGGACTGCTCATCATGGCAGTTGCCCTCTTGTGCGGATACGGTTCCAGGCGCAGACACGGAAGGGGGGTAGGGAGAGAGTAACCCCAAGGCGTAGTTTCTGCGCCGCGACCTGGGGTGCGACGCGCACGACCCGCCTGTGCGAAGGCGCATGCTGCGGCAGAAGATCATCCGCCGCAGCGCGACTCGCCGGACTGGACGTGGGCTGAGCAGTCGGTCCGAACGTATCCGGTATATCCCACGGTGACTCTACGGAAGCCGGCAGGCGCAAGATGCTCTGCCGGAGGAATTCTCAGGACAAAGAAAATGTAGAGAGGAAGGAAAACAATGAAGAAGATTTTTGCAATCATGCTCGCACTGGTTCTGGTGCTGGCAATGGGCGCGTCGGCAATGGCTGCGACGATCACGATCACCAATGCGGTTGAAGGCCAGACTTATACGGCATACAAGATTTTTAACGTAACGCACTCGGGTTCTGCGTATTCCTATAGCGTAGTATCGGAGTGGGCAACTGCAGTTAGAGCTTATGATCTAACAGATGATAGTATGACGGTGGATGACGCTGGCAACGTTATTTTTACCGATGCGGAAAACTGGACCGGTGGTGCGGCCTTCGCAGCTTATATGATTGCACATATGCCATCTGGATTGACTGGTACGAGTGCAGATGCTGCAGATGGTACTGCGGTGATCAGTGGTCTGGACGCTGGTTTCTATCTGGTTGATTCCTCTCTGGGCGCGCTGTGCATGCTCGTGTCTGCTGCTGATGAGGGAACAATTCATGAG
>SFNY01000072.1 GCA_004554085.1 Clostridiales bacterium
TCGACGTCGGCCACGGTGTAGTCCGCATTGCCGATCACGCCGGCGATGTCGGAGAACATGGGGCTGAAATCGTAGCTGCCGTCCGCAGTCTTGCCCGCCGCCAGCAGGTTGTCCTGGATGGCGATCTCGCCCAGGGATCGGATCGTCGCCGCGCGGGGCGTGGGTTCCGGCGTGGGAGAGGGGGTGGGGGTCGGCGTGGGCGTGGGCGTCGCGGTGGGGGCCGGCGTGGGCGTGGCTCTGGAGAACAGCTTGATGCCGTCTTCGCCGCCAAAGGGCTGGACAACCACCAGCACAACGACCGCGATGATGATCAGCAGCAGTACGGCCAGCACGCCCAGTCCCAGGGGCGTGATTCTGTAATTGCCGATGCGCAGTCCCTTTTTGGATTTTGCCATGTGTATTCCCTCCAAGCAGTATTCCGTATCGGCCGGCCTGTGCGCCTGACGCAGCTCGACCGGACCTTTGTAGCTCTGTACATCATTATAGCATAAAACATGCCGAAAACTATGACTTTCCTTCGATAACTATATGTATTTCAAATTTGTTTCGCCAAATTACAGCTTCGTGAATATGATTAAGACAAAATGATGCAGGTAGCGCAAAAATGTGGCTATTTTTTTTCGATTTATACCGATTGACAGCATGGGGGTTCTGTTGTATGCTTGTAATGGTACCTTGTATCATAAGCTTTATTTCTCTCCGAAGGATGGTTCGCGGAACCGTTTCAGGAACTGTACACATAGAGGTGGAGGCATTATGGCGACGCTCAAGCTGGGAAAACTGAAAATCAATAAGTCTGAAGAAGGATTTGCCTATCGCATTGGCGACGGCGAGATCCACCGGCTACGCTTCGGCAGGAAGCGCCAGGACGCTGCGCCCGAATACGACTACGATGAAGCCTATCAGGAGGGCGACTACGGCCCGGACGGCTACGGGGATGACGATTACGCCGCCGACGGCTACACCGGCCGCTTCTCCCAGCCTTCCTCGAGGAACGATTATGCCGACGATGACCGCGACTTCGACGAGCGCGATTACGATGACCGCGACTACGACGATCGGGATTATGCCGACGACGGCTACGAGGACGATCGCGGCTATGAGGACGATCGCTACTACGATGACGACAGCGCGTACTACGATGAGAACGGCGAATATGACGACCGCTATCTGGACGAGGATGCGGATGCATACGGCGACGAGGCCTATGCCGACGAGAATCCTGTGCTGCGCTACATTGATGAGAACGACTGGGTGACCTACCTGCTGCTGTTCATCCTGCCGCCGCTGGGTATCTACCTGCTCTGGCGCAGGCACCGCTTCGACCAGCCGATCCGCATCGCCATCTCGGCGGTGTCCGCGATCTGGTTCATCATCGTGATCGTGCTGCTGGTGTCGGCGATCTTCTCCGGCTCCGGCGACAGCAAGAGCACCCCGACGCTCACCATGGTCACGCCCACGCCCACCGTGGCGGTGGAGACCACGCCCACGCCGGATGCCTCTGCGGACGCATTTGCGGCGGCCAGCCCGGATGCCAGCCTCTCGCCCAACGCCACGCAGGATCTGCTGGCGGCGGATCCCACGGCCACGCCCATCGCGGGTACGAACGGAAGCGTCGGCGGCACGACCGGCGCCAATGTGATCACCTCCGCCGACACGGTCGTCATGTCCGCCACCGGCGTCTACTACCACAGCAGCGGGAGCTGCCCCAACATTGAGGCCGGCGCATCCCTGTCCACCGTGACGAAGGAGGTCGCTGTGAACCAGGGCAAGGCCCCCTGTCCGCTGTGCTACCCCAACCAGAAGATCTACTATGCTACTGCCAACGGCAAGTACTACCACGTGACCCAGGATTGCTCCGGCATGACCGGCGCGACGACCATCACCAAGGAGGCCGCCGAGGAGGCGGGCAAGAAGCCCTGTCCGGCCTGCATCGAAGGCAAGGTGGAATCCGTGTCCACCTCCGGCCTGCGCTTCGCAACCTCCTCCACCACCGACAGGAGCGGCATCACAGTGTGGGCCACTGCCGGCGGCAAGTACTTCCACAGCAATTCCACCTGCTCCGGCATGAGCGGCGCGACCTCCGGCAAGCTGCTTCAGGCGCTGCTGGCAGGCAAGCAGGCCTGTCCGAAATGCTGTGCCTCTGCGGGTGCGACGGTCTACGCCACGAAGAACGGCACCTACTACCACAGCAAGTCCGATTGCAGCGGCATGGAGAATGCCTACACGCTGACCGTGGGCGAGGCGCTGGTGCTCGGCAAGAAGAGCTGCCCCACCTGCATGACCTCCTCCGCCGGCAGCACGACCCCGTCCACCGTGGACGACGGCAGCGGCGTGTACGTCTACGGCACGCCCAACGGCAAGTACTACCACACCAACGCCACCTGCTCCGGCATGACCGGCGCGACGCGCTACACGCTGAAGTCCATGCTGCTCTCCAAGCGCGCGGCCTGCCCGGTGTGCTGCTCCGGTGCGGATACCGTGGTCTATGCCACCAAGAACGGCACCTACTATCACTCCTACGCCACCTGCTCCGGCATGAAGAACGCGGAGGCGGGAACACTGGCTTCGGCGCTGGCCTACGGCTACAAGAAGTGCCCCAACTGCTGGGGCAGCAGCTCCGGAAGCACCGGCAGCACGGACAGCACCGGCAGCAGCGCGACGGGCACCAGCTCCGTCACCGGAAGCACCGGAGGCACGAGCTCCGGCAGCAGCTCCGGCTCCTCCGGAAACTACGTCTACTGCACCGTAACCAGCAAGCACTACCACACCAAGTCCAACTGCTCCGGCATGACCGGCGCGAGCCGCGTCACCGTGGCGCAGGCTGTGGCTGCGGGCAAGACCGCCTGCTCGACCTGCGCGTCTGCGGCCAAGCGCACGGTGTACTCCTATGAGAGCGGCACCTACTTCCACGCCACCAGCAGCTGCAATGGTTCGAGCGGCATCCCCAAGCGCACGCTGGAGGATGCGCTGGCGCTGGGCCAGAAGGCCTGCCCCACCTGCAAGGAGAAGTACAAGAACGGAACGCTCAACACCGATTCTGACAAGGCTACCAGCGCACCTGACATGGTGTCCTCCGGAAAGTTTGACGCCGGAACCTCGGGCATCAAGGTGTATGCCTCCGCGGACGACAAGTACTTCCACACCACCAGCAGCCACGCCGGTTCCAATGCATCCCGCGTGACGCTGGAGACCGCGCTGAACTACGGCAAGAAGGGCTGCCCGTCCTGCGCATCCTCCGCGAATACCACGGTGTATGCGGTGAAGGGCGGCAAGTACTACCACTACTCCAAGTCCTGCGCAGGCGACGGCGCTTCCAGCGGCACCCGCGCCGAGGCCTTGGCCTACGGCTTCGATCCCTGCCCCTACTGCGTGACCAAGACCCAGACCGTCGAGGTGAAGGACACCTACAAGGCCGGAACCTCCGGCATCAAGGTGTATGCCTCCATCAGCGGCAAGCGCTACCACACCGACAAGACCTGTGCGGGTTCCAGCGCATCCTACATCACGCTGGAGACGGCGCTGAACTACGGCAAGACCCCCTGCCCCAGCTGTGCGGGCAGCGCCGGAAAGACGGTTTACAGCTCCGGCAGCGACAAGTACTACCACAGCAGCAAGACCTGCGCGGGCGATGACGCCATCTCGGGCGATTTCGCCAAGGCGCTGGCTCTGGGCAAGAAGGAGTGCCCGATCTGCATCGGCGGCTCCGAGGCCTATGAGGAGTCGGACATCAAGTACTCCGCTCCGGGCGATACGCCGGTGTACGTGGATCTGGACAGCGATCTGCTGTACTACCACAACAGTGCCCGCTGCAGCGACGCAGGGCTCTCCGGCGGAACCAAGGTTACCCTGGAGTTCGTGCTTCAGATGAAGTACAGAGCCTGCCCGTTCTGCGCGCCGCCCACCTCGGTGGAATAATGACGTGCGAATGATCCTGCGGGACGAAGAGAGCGCCGCTTCCATTTGGAAGCGGCGCTCTTCTGTGGTTTTAAACATCCGGGGTCAGGCCTTTGCAAGCTTGACCTGGGCCTTCTCCATGAAGCGGGCGTTGTCGATGATGAAGCGCTCGTGAACGCCCTCGCCGATGCAGTCGCAATCGTCATAGGCGCGCACGGAGAACACCAGCCGGCGGCGGTCGATCTCGATCAGCTCCGTCTCGCAGCGCACGGTCATGCCCACCGGCGTGGCGGCGAGGTGCTTGACGTTCATCAGCGTGCCCACCGTGCCCTGACCATCCTCGAGGTAGGGCGCGACGCTCTGGCAGGCGGTGTTCTCCATCAGCGCAATCATTGACGGCGTAGCGTAGACCGGCAGCAGTCCGCTGCCCACGCGCGCCGCAGTCAGCTCCTCCGTGACCTCAACGGACATGCGTCCCTGAATTCCGATTTCCATGGTAAACCTCCTGTAACTTCGCTTTGACTGCATTATATCATCGCGAATGACTGCGGACAAGCGTTTAGCGGCGAAATCCGGGAACAAAATAGCATCCGGGTGCAGCCGGATGCTTCGGGTGATTGTGTGCGGAATGGTTCCGGGATGGGGATTCAGGCGTTTCCCTGGCGCTCCTTCTGCTTCTCCGCCCGCATCACCGGCAGCCACTCCTTGAAGGCCAGATAGATCGGAACGCCCAGGCCGATCAGGGATATGCAGAGACAATTGATGAATTCCTTACGGGCTTCGAGATACGCTTCGCTGTGCATTTTTATGCCTCCCTCGTGGATGCCCGGGCAGAGGGTTGGAATGCGGGGGACCCTCCGCCCGGACTTTGTGCGCGGAAGCAGGGCGGCTCCGCGCTCTGGAAAATTATACTATGAATCGCCGCTAATTTTCCGGAAAGGGAGAGGGAGGGCGGCTAACGCGGCGCTAAGAAAATGCAAGCGGGACAAACGGACGCCAGCCGGAGATCGTATCGGCTGGCGTCTCAAATGGAATTGGTCTGTTGTCCGGCTCAGCTGCGGTTCTTGCGCTGGGCCTCGTCGCGCTGGCGGCAGATTTCAGCCCAGCTGGGCTGCTTGGCGAGGGCCGCGCTGAAGTCCTTCAGCGCTCCGGGAATGTCGATCTTCTGGGGGCAAACCTGGGCGCAGGCGCCGCAGGCGAGGCAGGCGGAGGGGCGCTTGTCCTCGGGCAGGGCCTCCATCGCCATGGTGACGTTGAAGTTCACGGCGAAGCGGAAGTCGTTGTAGGCGGAGAGCAGCTTCGGGATGTCCAGACCCTGCGGACAGCCGTCGCAGCAGTAGCGGCAGGCGGTGCAGGGCACGCTGTTCTTAAGCGTCTCGGCGACGTCGAACAGCGCCGCGCTTTCCTCCGCGTTCAGCGGCTTGCGCTCCACGAAGGTGCGCAGGTTGTCCTGCATCTGCTCCACGCTGGACATGCCGGAGAGGATCATCTTCACGTTGTCCAGCCCTTGCAGCCAGCGGAAGGCCCAGGCGGGCACGCCCTCGTCACTCCGCAGCGCATGCAGTTTCGCGGCGCTTTCCTCCGGAAGCTTGGCCAGCTTGCCACCGCGCAGGGGCTCCATGACCCAGACCGGAATGCCGCGCTGGGTGAGCAGCTCGTAGCGCGCCTTCGCGTCCTGGAGCGTCCAGTCCAGGTAGTTGAGCTGAATCTGGCAGAACTCCATCTGGTCACCGTAGCGGTCCAGGAAGTCCTTTAGGCAGTCGTAGCCGGCGTGGCTGGAGAAGCCCAGGTGGCGGATGCGGCCCAGCTTCTTCTGATCCAGGAAGTAATCCACGATGCCCCACTGGGGGTCGGAATAGGTCTGGACGGACTTTTCGTACACGTTGTGCAGCAGGTAGAAGTCGAAGTGATTCACCTGACACTTGCGCAGCTGCTCCTCAAAGATTGCGGCGGGATCGTAGCGCTCGCTGATCTGATGGCCGGGGAACTTCGAGGCGAGGTAGTAGCTGTCCCGGGGATAGTCCGCCAGCACGCGGCCCAGCACGGACTCGGACTGGCCGCCATGGTAGGGCCAGGCGGTGTCGATGTAGTTCACGCCGCCCTCAAAGGCCAGGCGCACCATCTCGGCCACCTGCTGCTCGTCCACCTTGCCCTCCGCGTCGCAGGGCAGGCGCATCGCGCCGAAGCCCAGCAGGGAGAGCTTCTCATTCTGAAAGCTGCTGTAAATCATGGCTTCTTCCTCCGTTTCCAGCCTGAAAAATGCCCGCCCCGGGAGAATTTGTCTCCGTCTCAGGGGCGGGCACAGCAGGCTGTGCAAATTCATCTGTGTCCAGTGTAATGGATTTGCGGCGGCTTGTCAAGTCCGGCGGCGTGTCCGCATTGTACGGACATTACTTGCCGCTGTCGCCGTAGTTCTTCAGCACGCGCGCGGAGGGATCGTCCACGTCGCAGCCGGGCCAGGTCTTGTTGGGCATCCAGAAGTCGGCGACCATGTGGGACTGTCCGGGGTAGTACTTCTCGAAGATCTCGCGGTAGAGCAGGCTCTCCTTGGTGAAGGGGCGGGCGTGGTCGTACTGCATGCGCTTTTCCTCATATTCCGCGTCGGTGTAGCTGCGCGCGGCCAGCGCCTTGAGGTCGTCCACCATGGAGTGGCCCACCGCGTCGCTGAAGGCCGCCTTCTGCCGCCACAGAATCTCCTCGGGCAGCAGGTGATCGTCGGCGAAGGCCTTGCGGATCAGGTACTTGCCCATGTCGTAGGTGTTCATCTTCATGGCGGGGTCGATGGACATGGCGTAGTGCACGAAGGCCAGGTCGCCGAAGGGCACGCGGGCCTCCAGGGAGTTGACGGAGATGCAGCGGTCGGCGCGCAGTACGTCGTACATGTGCAGCTCGCGGATGCGCTTCTCGGCCTCCTCCTGGAAGGCGGCGGCGTCGGGCGCGAAGTCGGTGTACTTGTAGCCGAAGAGCTCGTCGGAGATCTCGCCTGTCAGCAGTACGCGGACGTCGGTGTTCTCATGGATGTACTTGCAGACCAGGTACATGCCGATGCTGGCGCGGATGGTGGTGATGTCGTAGGTGCCCAGCAGCTCCACCACCGGCTCCAGCGCATCCAGCACGTCCTTCTCGCTGATGATGACCTCGGTGTGGTCGCTGCCGATGAAGTCGGCCACCTTGCGGGCGTACTTCAGGTCGATGGCGTCGATGTCCATGCCAATGGAGAAGGTGCGAATCTTCTTGCCCAGGGACTTGGCTGCGATGGCGCACACCAGGGAGCTGTCCAGGCCGCCGCTGAGCAGGAAGCCCACCGGCGCGTCGGCGTCCAGGCGCTTCTCCACACCCTCGATCAGAAGCTGACGCAGATGGCTGCAAGCGTCGTCGATGCTGGTCATCTGGAACTGATCCACGTGGGCGGGATCGGCGTAGCGGGTGAACTCGCCGTCGGCCCAGTAGCAGCCGGGCGGGAAGGGGAGGATGGTCTCGCACAGGCCCACCAGGTTCTTGGGTTCGCTGGCGAAGGCCATGCCGCCGTCCTTGAGCACTCCATAGTACAGCGGGCGGATGCCGATGGGATCGCGCGCGGCCACGAAGGACTTGCGCTGCGCGTCGTAAATGATAAGTGCAAATTCCGCGTCCAGCGCCTTGAACATCTCCAGTCCGTATTCCCGGTACAGGGGCAGCAGAATCTCGCAGTCGGACTCGCCCTTGAAGCTGTACTTCGCCTTCAGGCGTTCGCGCACCGGGCGGAAGCCGTAGAGCTCGCCGTTGCAGACTACGTAGCTGCCATCCAGCTCGAAGGGCTGCATGCCGCGCTCGTCCAGGCCCATGATGGACAGCCGGTGGAAGCCCAGATATCCGCACTCCACCTCGATCAGCCTGGACATATCCGGCCCGCGGGAGATCGTGCGCTCGAAGCTGGCCTGCATCTGCTCCATAGGAATCGTCTTGCTTTCAATGCCAAAGATAGAACACATAAAATAAGCACCTCCGAATTTATTGCGGCCCGTCCTCTGTTTCAGGACGAATGCCGCCGATCCGTGGTGCCACCTGATTTGCTTCTTAGCGGGCTCCAACAAGCCCCGGCGGTTGTAACGTGCCGCCCGCACGCCGCCCCTACTTGCACCATCGCTTTGGGTTTGGGCTCGGAAGGGTTCTTTCACCAGGCTTGTGCACGGGACTCTCAGCGCCGCCCGCTCTCTGTGGCCACAAATTATTTCGAAATATTCGAACCTGCTTACTTTTCTTCCTCATCGCGTTTGCGTTTGAAATTGGGTGAATCTTATCACAATCTGACGGCGCTGTCAATGGGGAATTGCAAGTTTAATTTCATTTAACATTCATTTCCGCCGTCATATATAGGTAAAAACTCAGAATTGGGCCGAAGAAACGAAAAATCAACATTTCTCGCTTGCAAAAAAGTCTTGACAGCTGTTGGGAATTCTGTTATGATACCCGCAACAGAGCAAAGGGGCGATGTTGGTTGTCCCGTTTGCTCTTTTTCTATTTTCCGACAGATTTTTGAGGAGGTCGCAGTCATGAGTAAGTACAGCAAGGAAGACATCATCCGCCTGGTTCGCGAGGGAGACGTGGAGTTTATCCGCATGCAGTTCACCGACATTTTCGGTCAGCTGAAGAATGTCGCCATCACCGCATCCCAGATTGAGAAGGCTGTCAACAACCAGATCATGATCGACGGCAGCTCCATTGAAGGCTTCGTTCGCATCCACGAGTCCGACCAGTACCTCTATCCGGATCTGGATTCCTTTACGGTGCTTCCCTGGAGACCGCAGCACGGCAAGGTTGCCCGCCTGATCTGCGACGTGTACAATCCGGACGGCACCCCCTTCGTGGGCGATCCCCGCGGCGTGCTCAAGCGCGTGCTGAAGAAGGCCGCCGATATGGGCTACTCCTTCAACGTTGGCCCGGAGTGCGAGTTCTTCCTCTTCCAGACCGATGAAGCTGGCAACCCCACCACCACCACCTCCGACGAGGCCGGTTACTTCGACCTGGGCCCGCTGGATCACGGCGAGAGCACCCGCCGCGAGATCTGCCTGGCGCTGGAGCAGATGGGCTTCGAGATCGAGGCTTCCCACCACGAGGTTGCCCAGGGCCAGCACGAGATCGACTTCAAGTACGCCGAGGCACTGACCGCTGCCGACAATATCATGACCTTCAAGCTGGCGGTCAAGACCCTGGCCCAGAAGAACGGCCTGCATGCCACCTTCATGCCCAAGCCGGTGTTCGGCATCAACGGCAGCGGCATGCACACCAACATGTCCCTGTTCAAGGATGGCAAGAACGTGTTCTTCGATCCCGACGACAGCCGCAAGCTCTCCAAGGAGGCCTACGCCTTCATCGCCGGCCTGCTCAAGCACGTCTGCGGCATGGCGGCCATCACCAATCCGCTGGTCAACTCCTACAAGCGCCTGGTTCCCGGCTATGAGGCTCCCTGCTATCTGGCCTGGTCTGCCAGCAACCGCAGCGCATTGATCCGTATCCCGGCAGCTCGCGGTCAGGCGACCCGCGTGGAGCTGCGCTGCCCTGACCCGACCTGCAACCCCTACCTGGCGCTGGCCGTCTGCTTGGCCGCCGGTCTGGACGGCATCGAGAAGGGCATGACCCCGCCGGATGAGATCACCGAGAACATCTTTGCCATGGATGAGGCCACCCGCGACGCCAAGGGCATCAAGAGCCTGCCCGGCTCCCTGAAGGCCGCTGTGGACGCGCTGAAGGCGGACGAGCTGATCTGCGAGGCTCTGGGCGATCACGTGGTCAGCCACTACACCGAGGGCAAGTACGCCGAGTGGGACGCCTATCGCACCCATGTGAGCAACTGGGAGATCTCCAAGTACCTGATTACCTATTGATCGATGCGCCCTGCTCCGCATGTGCGGGGCAACGGAGCCTTTGAAAATCCCGGGCGCAGAACGAAAACTGCGCCCGCGGCATTTCAGGAAAATCGAAACCAAAAATATCGCCCGATCCCAGTGTACATCTTACAAAATGTTGATTTAGGGGTGAGATCATGGCCAAGATCATTGTCGCATTTGCGGATCCGAAGAAGTGTGAACAGATCGCGTCCGTGTTGGACGGCTCTGGCCTGCAGGTGTTCCGCAAGTGTGCGACCGGAAACGAGGTCATGCGCGCCTTCGACGCCTGTCACGACGGCATCCTGGTGTGCGGCACGCGCTTTCCGGACCGCACGGTGGATGAGCTGGCCTACGACCTGGGGGATCAGGTGCTGATGCTGGTGTTGGGCAAGCCGGATCAGCTGGAGAGGTGCGAGCACCACGCGCTGTTCCGCCTGCCGGTGCCCTTCACCCGGGGCGAACTGAGCAGCGCGGTCAACATGCTGGTGCAGCTGCACTACATGCGCATGCCCCGGAGAACCCCCGAAGAAAAGCAACTGATCGAAGAGGCGAAGGCGCTGCTGATCGAGGGCAGCGGATATACTGAGCAGCAGGCACATCAGGCCCTTCAGCGCATGAGCATGCGCCTGGGCATCAAAATGACGGAAAGTGCCCGCCGCATATTGAATGGAGAGAGCTTGTCATGAAACAGTACCCACTCTACGATG
>SFNY01000125.1 GCA_004554085.1 Clostridiales bacterium
GAGAAGGGCATTTTCTGATTATGCCTAACTGTGATAGTGGGTGCATGAACGTGTTTCTCAGTACCCTCTCCAAGGTTTATCCGAATGACATGATTCTTCTGTGTTGCGACGGTGCCGCATGGCATAAATCCGCAAAACTGGATATCCCGGATAATATTCGCTTGTTCTTTATCCCGCCATATACGCCGGAAATGAACCCCATAGAACAAATCTGGAAGGAAATACGGCTCCGAGGTTTTCGGAATCAAGTATTTCCTTCCTTGAATAAGGTTGTAGATCGGCTCTGCGAAACCATATGCAATCTCTCCGCAGAAACTATCCAATCCATCTCTGGCCGGCAGTGGATCGTTGGTTGTTTTGATTAGAAATTAGTATGATACTTGATCAGATGGGGCTGATGCTTTATCAAAGGTGAGGGAAATGCGTCTGCCAGACCTGCTCAGCAGGCATGTCCTCAGTAGTTCTCCTTGCGAACCTCGAAATACGCCTGCGGATGCTTGCAGACGGGGCAGACCTCTGGCGCCTTGGTGCCGACCACGATGTGACCGCAGTTGCGGCATTCCCAGACCATCACGCCGCTCTTCTCGAACACGGCCTTAGTCTCCACATTCTGAAGCAACGCGCGGTAGCGCTCCTCGTGCGCCTTCTCGATGGCCGCAACGCCGCGGAACTGCGCCGCCAGCGCGGCAAAGCCCTCCTCCTCAGCCTCGCGCGCCATGCGCTCGTACATGTCCGTCCACTCGGCATTCTCGCCCTCGGCGGCGTGGAGCAGGTTCTCCGCCGTGTCGCCCAGCTCGCCCAGTGCCTTGAACCACAGCTTGGCGTGCTCTTTCTCGTTCTCCGCCGTCTGCAGGAACAGCGCAGCGATCTGCTCGTAGCCGGCCTTCTTGGCGACAGATGCAAAGTAGGTGTACTTGTTGCGGGCCTGGCTCTCGCCGGCGAAGGCCTCCCAGAGATTCTTCTCCGTCTTCGTGCCGGCGTAGGGATTCTTCGCAGGGGCAGCGTCCTCGATCTTGACGAACTTCTCGGCGGGCTGCTTGCAGATGGGACACTTGAAATCCGGGGTCATCGGGCCCTCATGTACATAGCCGCAGACGGTACATTTCCACTTCTCCATTTTCTTTTCCTCCGTTTTCTCGTTGAATTTCAGGGTGTGAAGCAGATCCTCGACGGCCCCGATCGGGACACCTGGAACTGTTTTGATGCTCTCAAGAAATGCCTTGGTATTGCCGCTCTGCGGGAGCATGAAGCCCGCCTCGCGGCACAGATCCTCCGCCATTAAGCGGGAAGACTTTGCGACGGCGGCGCTCAGCGCGTCGGGCAGCTGGGCGGCGATACTCTCCGCCTTGGCCTTGCTCCCAATCAGGCCGCGCAGCGCCTCCACGACCTTGTCCTCCTTGGGTTGCTGCACAGGGAGCTCCTTGGGCACCATGGAGATCGCCGCAGAGGGGCAGGCCTCGGCGCAGGCACCGCAGCCGATGCACTTCTCCGGGTCGATGATACTGTTCTCCGTGTCCGTGGCGCCGGTGGGGCAGACATACAGACACAGGCAGTCCTTGGTACACAGGCGAAGATTCCGGACGGCGTACTTTTCGCTCATGGTCAGGCCCTCCCTTCCACCTTTTCAAATTTCCAGCTGGGTACCTTGCACACCGGGCAAAGCTCCGGCGCAGTGTCGCCCACATAGACAAAGCCACACACCGTGCAGACCCAGACGCCGGTATTCTCCAGCATTTTTTCTCCTTCGGCCTGATAGCGGGTCAGCAAGGATTTCAGCATCCGGGTGACCTTCTCGCTCCAGACCTGGCAGCGCAGCGCGCCGCGATCCGGCTTTTCGCCCGCTACAGCATTGCCGTAGGGATAGCCCACGGTCAGGTCGTGCTCGATGAGTGCCAGCAGCCTGTCCGTGCCAGCCTCCTTCGCAGGCTCCGCCTTGCTGCGGAAGAAATCCGCCAGCGTCCTGAAGTCCTCCGCCTGCCGGGGCATGTACTGCTTCTCGCAGCCCCTGGCGAGGTTGGAGCAGATGATGCTCATCTCCATGGCGGACAGCTCCTTGTCCACGTGGGGCTTGTCCACCGCTGCCGCGCCGGTGCTGACCGGCTCGGCCTTCTCTCTGAAATCGGATTTCCTTGCGCCGCACAGCGGGCATACCCAGTCCTCCGGCAGATCCGCCCACCGGGTTCCCGGGGCAATCCCCGCCTCCGGGATGCCCTTGGCCTCGTCGTAGGTGAATCCGCAGATGGTGCAAACGTATTGCTTCATGGTTTCACCGCCTCCTTTGTGATCAGTATACACGTCCTGCCTGATTCGTTCCGTGACTATATCACTTTTCCCCGCAGGAATGATGACCGCAGCCGTGGCTGCCGCAGCTGCCCTCGTGATGTTCCCCGTGATGGGAACACGTTGCGTTGGCATTGCAGGCCAGCTTGCCCTCCGCCAGAGCCTGTGCCGCCGCGTCGGCGCTGCCGGTTACGCCGGCATAGAGCCGGATGCCAGCTGCCGCCAGCGCCTGCTGTGCGCCGCCGCCGATGCCGCCGCAGATCAGCGCATCCACATGCAGCGCGCTG
>SFNY01000003.1 GCA_004554085.1 Clostridiales bacterium
ACGTTCGGGCTTTAGCGAGTCGGTCGTAAACGCCCCACTCAGTCCTAACGCCCGACACAGGGCAATCGTGGACGAAACAGCAAATAGCAAAACGAAAGCTTGTCATTGCACCCACCGAGCCTGATTTGCACCCAAGAACTGATTTCTGCACCCAAATGCACCCATTGCAAAACGAAAGCCCTATTGCACAATGAAAGCCCTGGATTGTATCATTTCTTGAGTCATTCCACACAAGCACTCAGTCTTTGGCTGGGTGCTTTTTTGGAACAAAGAAAGAGCTGTTGCAGCAAATGCTGCAACAGCTCCCGTATGGCTGAAACTAAGCCAGCTTGTCCGCACCGAGCAGCTGAATCTTGCCGATCGCGTACTGCTTGATGCTCTCCACCGGCTCCTTCATGAACACGTCCATGGCGCGAATCTCGCCGTTCTTGGCATAGACGCTGTTGAAGAAGGCGTAGACCAGGTCGGTGGCGAAGTTCATCTTGCGCACGCCTGCCTCCACGGCCATCCTCACCTGCTCGTCCGGCACGCCGGAGCCGCCGTGCAGCACCAGCGGAAGGCCGGTGCGCTCATGGATCGTGCGGGTGCGCTCGATGTCCAGCACGGGCGCGGACTTGTACACGCCGTGGGCCGTGCCGACCATCACCGCCATGGCGGCCACGCCGGTCTCCTTGGCAAAGCGCACGGCCTCGTCCACATCGGTGAAGTCGCTCATCTTCTCATCTGCCGTGCCGCCCACGTGTCCCAGCTCGCCCTCCACGAACACGCCGCATTCGCCGCAGATCTCCACTGCCTGACGGGTGATGGCGATGTTGCGCTCCAGCGGCTGGGTGGACGCATCGATCATGATGCTGGTGCAACCCAGGCGCAGCGCCCGCAGCACCTGGGGAATGCCCGCGCCGTGATCCAGATGCATCACGGCGGGCGTGGGCAGCAGATTGATGGCCTCGCGGATGGCGGCGGACACATAGGTGCCGAATTCGGTGTCCATCATGCGGGTGAACATCTGGAAGATGACCGGCGCGCCGGTCTCCCGGGCCGCCTGGGCCACGCCCATGACGGACTCCACGTTGTAGCAGTTGAAGGCGGGGATGGCGACGCCCTTCGACTCCGCCAGGGCCAGAATCTGTTTCAAATTGGACTGCATCGCTCTGCTCCTCTCAGTTCATGGAATCCGGCACGACATTCGGGAAGTACTTGCAGAATTCCTGAATCTCCCGGGTGTAATCGCCGCGAATCTCCACCACATGGTGGATGTAGGGGCCTTCCACCAGGCGGCGCTCCCAGCTGTCCAGATCGTTGAAGCGGCCCCAGATGTAGTTGCCGTTGGTGAACGGGCCCTCGGCGCTCTCGCAGGTGCCGTTGAGGATCATGTACCTGCCGTCCTCCTGATCGAAGCGCGCCACCGTGTAGGTTCCCTCCCGGGCCTCAAACCACTGGCACTGTACATAGATGATGGGCTTCTTGTCCTCCCGGTGCAGGCTGTACGGGAAGGGGCCGCAGTGCCACAGCAGCTCCACGTTCTCGTCGGAGGGATGGCGCACGGTGAATTCGCCGAAGCAGGGCACCTCCTTGCCGAAGGACGCGCAGGAAAGCAGCGCCATGGTGATGGAGGCGTGCAGGTCGCTCTCGCAGCTGACCAGATAGCCCTGATCCAGCAGGAAGCCGTAGGCCGAGCAGGGCAGCACGCCGGTGATCTTCTCCATGCTCGTCCAGCATTCGGAGGAAATCACGTCCAGATTGTACTCCTCGGTCAGCTCCCTGAACAGCAGCACGAAGGCATAAATGCGCCTGAGCAGCGGTTTGGTGAAATCATCCACATCGTAGCGACGCAGGAACTCCTGCTCGCCTGCGATCAGCTCCTCCTCGCGCTCGGCCATGATCTTCTTGAACTTCTCCTCGACGATGGCGTTGTTGATGGGAATGACGTGCAGGCCGAAGCGCTGCATCAATTCGCCCTCGTTGATGATGACGGAGCAGAAGATCTTCGGGCGCATGCCCACCTGACCGACGCGCATGCCGCGGAAGTTCTTGACCATGCACGCCACGCGCGCAAAGTGATCCAGGCCCTCGGCAAACTTTTCGCTCTCCACGGTGCAGGAATTGAGGAAGGAGAAGGGAATGTTGTAGCGCTGCATCTGGCGGCTGATGCCGAAGATGCCGCACTGGCTGTCGGTGTAGCGCATGCCGTCGGGATCGAAGCGGTCGTCCATGGGCGCCCACAGCAGCACCGGCACGTTCAGCGCCTGCGCCAGCTGGGCGGCGGCCTCCTCGCAGCCGAAGTTGGCGTTGATCATCAAAAGCGCGTCCACCTTTTCCGCGCGCATGTGGTTTGCAACCTTCTCTACGTCCCTCTCGGCATAGAAGGTCTCCACGTCGATCACGCCTTTGAGGTCAGCAAAGCTCACATTCTCGGTGGCGTAGTGCTCCTCGATGTAGGCGACAATTTTGCGCCCGCGCTCCTCGGCGATCTCCCAGTTGAACGCGCCGGGGCGCGGCGTGCAGTCGCGACGAAGGGGCACGAGGCCGATTTTCACATGATAATCCAGCATTTCATTTCACTCCTGTCTTTATTTCAGAGGTTGAACATGCCCTGACGGTAGTGCGCGACGCGCCCGTCAATTTCCGTATAGTCGATCTCCCCGGTCTCCAGGAAGCGGTTCACCACGTCCACCGTGGGAATGCCCGCGCGCCCGCCCAGGCGGGTGCACTTGATGGCGGAAACGGCGGAGGAGAAGCGCGCGCACGCGGGCACATCCCAGCCCTGAAGGTAGGCATAGTTGAACGCGCCGTGGAACACGTCGCCCGCGCCGGTGGTATCCACCGCATCCACAGTAAAGGCGGGGTACTCGAAGTACTTGTCGCCGTACACGCCCTTGCCGCCCTGCTCGCCCAGCGTGAAGATCACGATGTCCGGGCCCTGCGCCTGAATGTAGCGCGCCGCCTGCTCGCAGCTCATCTCGCCCTTGTCCGCACACATGGAGTTGAGGTAGGTCTCCGAGGCGATGAAAATGTCCAGATAGCGGTAGTTCTCATAGATGTCCGGGCGGTAGTAGGCCGCGTCGATGCTCACCAGGCCGCCGGCTTCGTGAATCCAATCTGCCGCCTGAAACTTGGCCTCGGTGAGCATGTCGCCGATGTGCAGGATTTTTGCGGACTTGATGAAGTCCTCGTCCAGGTCGGCGATCTCCAGCGCACGGAAGGTTCCGGGGCAGCTGATGAATTCCTTGCCGTGAATCTCGCGCTCGGACACGCACACGCAGAAATCCGTTCGCTTGCCCTCGTCCAGCATCAGGTGCGAGGTGTCCACGTTGTTGTATTCAAAGTCCGCCTTGTTGGCATGGCCGAACATGTCGCTGCCCGAAACGCCCAGGATGGCCGCGCGAAGGCCCAGACGGCCCGCCGCCACCGTCGCCGTGGGAATGTTGCCGCCGCCCTGAAACACGTAGTTGCGCATGCGGATGTTCACATTCGTGGGCGGCAGCTTGTCCAGCTCGACGATCAGATCCTGAAAGGGATTTCCGAAGCCGATCATGTCAAACTTCTTTTCGTTCATTGAGGCCAACCTCCCGAAGTCAGGGCTTCATGCCCAGATACTTGAAGTCGTAATACTCGTCCAGCGACCAGTGGCTCTTGTCGCAGCCCACACCGGACTGCTTCACGCCCGCGTGCGGGGTCTGCTCGGTGCCCGGAGCGCCGTTGACGAAGATTTCACCAGCCTCCAGCGTCTCGAACGCCTTGGCGATCTCCTGCGCGCGGTGGCCGAAGAAGTAGGCGGAGAGGCCGTAGATGGTGTTGTTGGCCTTCTCCAGCGCCTCATCGAAGTCGCTGAAGGGCTGCATGGGGATGATGGGCCCGAAGATTTCCTCCTTCGAGACGCGCATGTCGTCCGTCACGTCCTTCAGAAGCGCTGGGGTCATGTAGCTGCCCCTGGCAAACTCCGCGGGCACCTCGCCGCCCATCATCAGCTTCGCGCCGCGCTGCACCGCATCCTCCACCAGCCCCAGCAGCCGGTCGCGGGCCTCCATGTTGATGACCGGGCCCATGACGTAGCCCTCGTCCCGGCCCTTGCCCAGAATCACGCCCTTGAGGTGCTCAGCGACCCTGTCGCAGAGCGCGTCGTAGATCTTCTCATGCACGTAGATGCGGTTGTAGTTCACGCAGGTCTGACCCGCGAAGCCCACCTTCTTGGCGACGATGTTCGCCGCGACCTCGTCCAGATCCACGTCGTCCATGACGATCACCGGCGCGTTGCCGCCCAGCTCAAAGGAATACTTCTTCACCGAGGTCGCGCCCTCGCGCATGATCTGAAGTCCGGTCTCGCTGGAGCCGATCAGCGTGATCATCTTCGGGATGGTGCTCTCGTTCAGCGTCCTTGCAACCTCGCCGGAGGGGCCGGAGAGGATGTTGATCACGCCCGCCGGGAAACCGATGCGCGCGGCGATCTCGCCGATGTAGAGGGTCGCCAGCGGGGTCTGGCTGGAGGGCTTGACGATGCATGCGCAGCCGGAGACCACGCTGGGCGCGATCTTCAGACCCGCATTGCCCAGCGGATAGTTCCACGCCACGTGGCCCACCACCACGCCGATGGGACGGCGCTCGACGATGTGGTACACATTGCCGTTCGGGGTGGAGTGGTTGTTGAAGGTGGTGCCGTACATGCGGCGCGCCTCCTCGGAATAGTACTGGAAGCTGATCATCATCCAGTCAAAGTCGGCGCAGGCTGCCGGATAGGGGCGACCGGATTCCGCCGAAACCAGATCGACGATCTTCTCGCGCTCCGCCATGCAGGCCTCGCGCAGCTTGAGCATCCAATCGATGCGCTCGTCCAGCGATGTCTTTGCCCAGGCCTTCTGCGCGCGCTCGGCGGCTGCAAGTGCTTCCCTGGTCTGCTCCGCAGTCGCGCAGCCAACCGTGCCAATCACCTCGCCGGTGGCCGGATTGATTACGTCCATGGGCCTGCCCTGTCCTTCGACCAGCCGCCCGTCATAATACTGCTTGTACATAGTTTACCCCTTTCTGGCCAGTTTTCTGGCGCGCTCCTGATTGCGGAAGCCCTTCAGACCTGCCGCGCCGATGAACTTGGCGCTCGGCCCCAGCTCCTCCTCGATGGCCAGCAGCCGGTTTGCCCGGGGGCCGATGCCGCACTCGCGGATGGAACACGCGTTGATGCCCACGGAATAGTCGCCGATGGCCTCGCCCTCGCCCCGGCTGTCGGAGGGCATGACCGCATAGCCGTACTTGTAGGCGTACTGGATCATCTCCATCGCCTCGGATATGGTGCCCACCTGATTGACCTTCAGAAGCACAGTGTTGGCCGCGCCCAGGGAGATTCCGTGGGCAACGCGCTCGGGATTCGTGGTGAACAAATCGTCGCCCACCACCTGGATGCCGCTCTCCTTCGTAAACGCGGCAGTGGTCTCATAGTCGTCCTCGTTGAAGGGATCCTCCAGGATGACGAAGGGAAACTTGTCGATCATGTCCATGTAGAAGCGGTACAGCTCGTCCTTCGTCATGGGCTTGTCGCTGAACAGGCCGTAATACCTGCCGTCCTCCTTGTTGTGGTAGGTGTCGGTGGCGACGTCCATCTGGAAGCCCGCGCGGCCCTCGTAGCCGGCCTCGATGATGGTCTCGGTCATCGCCTCCCAGATCTCCTCGTCGTTTTTGAATACGCCCGCAGGAATGGCAATGAAGTCGCGCACGTTGGGAATGCCGCCGAAGCGCTGCTCCATCTTCTTCGCCCAGCGGGTGTGAATGTCCCAGCAGGCGTAGGATGCGTCGGAGAAGGTATCGAAGCCGAAGCACATCACGGACATGGTGGGCTTGCCGCCGGGGGTGGTGATGCCGCCGCCGTAGCGCTGATGGCCCGCCGCCATGGCCACGCCCGGAACGGGCAGATACATGGCGCTCTCGCCGCCCACGTGCCGGTACAGCGGAATGCCCAGCGCATTCGCGCCCGCCTTCAGGATGGCTGCGGAGACGGCGGCCACGGCATTGCCGCCCAGCTCCAGCTTGGCCTCGGGACGGATGGACAGAAGCGAGCGATCCGCCGCCAGCTGATTCGCCGCGTCCACGCCCTTCATCGCGGGCGCAATGATGGTGTTGACATTGTTCACCGCGCCCATAACGCCCTTGCCGTTGTACTTCGTTCCGCCGTCAAAATTGAAACGCACCTCGTGGGTGCCCACGGAGACGCCGGAGGTGCACATCGCTGTGCCCGTCGCGCCGTTTTCACATACGACCGTCGCCTCAACGCCCGGATTTCCGCGATTGGTATAAACCTGCCGCGCATGTATGGTTTTGATTTCTGTTCCAGACATCTCAACACTCCTCATCGTTTCAGAATCGTTTGTCTCTCAGGTGATCAGGATGATTCGCAAATCCAGAGCGGAGACGCAGTGCTCCGCTTCCACGCCGCAGCCCAGCGTCCACAGCGGCGCGGAGGTCGCGTGGGCCTTCATTGCCTGCCACAGGTCCAGGCCAGCTCTCTTTGCCTCCGCGACGGTCTCGCCGTCCACGATGGCGCCCGCCAGGCAGCTGGGCGCGCCCGACAGTTCAAGTCCGCCCGGGCCGTCCGTTCCGTCGGTATCCACCGCGCCGAACACGATGCCCTGCGTGCCCGCGATGCGCTGCGCCGCAGCCAGACAGTACTCCTGATTGCGTCCGCCCACTCCTGTCTCGCTGCCCACCGTGACCACGTTCTCTCCCGAGCTCATCAGCACCACCGGCGCGCGGAAGGGCTCGCCCAGGCGCTGCGCGGTCATGGCGATGGACGCATCCACGCGCCCCGCTTCCCGGGCCTCGGCCTCCATGTATTCGGAGAGCATCACGCAGCTATAGCCCAGCTCCTGCGCGCGCCTGCGCACCGCCGGATAAATGGTGGAATCCTTGAAGATCAGTCCAAAGAAGCGCGCGCCGAAGCTTTCGTATTCCTCCCGGCACACGTTCTCCGTCTCCGCATTGCCCGCCAGCAGCCAGTTCCGGATGGATGCCGGGGTCTCCTCCCACGCGTCCCACTTTCTCAGCACGTCGATGGCCTGCTGGAAGCTGCTCTCATAGGCGATGGGCGGGAAGAAATTGTCGCGGAACATGTCGTAATAGTTGTTGCGCAGCACCGGCTCCGTCCGCTTGGAGGGATCAGCCGTGGTGAGATGCACCATGTGCGCCTTCTTGAACAGGCGGGACAGCCTGCCGCCCTTGAAGCGGTCGATGTGCGTGCGCACGTGGTTCAGATCCCCGGTGGGCACGCCCTTTTCAATCTGCATCATGTGGGTGAAGGCGGCGACCTCCTCCACGGTGATGTCCCCGGCGGGATAGGTCATCAGCGAGGAGCAGCCGCTGCCGGAGATGGTGAACACCAGATCGCGCTCGGTCAGATCCGCCGCCAGCGCCTCAATTTTCTTGCAGCCCTCCACGCAGCATGCGTCCGGCACGGGATGTCCCGCCAGCGTCACGCCGATCTTTTTGCACTGGACGCCGTCGCCGTGCTTGGCGATCACGTGGCCGCCGGTCAGCACGTCGCCCAGCACCTCCTCAAAGGCGACCGCCGCACGCTGAACGCCCTTGGCCGCGCCGATGACGTATACCCGGTCGACGTCCTTCAGGTCAAATTCCAGCGGCCCGGAATGGGGATCGTCCCGCATCTCAAAGCCCTCGGTGTGCAGCACGATGCGGCCGTTCTCCAGCTGCACCAGCTCCTTGACCCTGTGGTAGGGATCGATGGCGTCCAGGCCTGCGTCCAGCAGCTCGGCTACGATCCGTCTGCCCTCCCGGTCGCCGTGACTGGTCAGCATCTGCTTGTTCTTGATTCTCATATTTCGCCCTTTCGCTTGCGCGGTTCGGAATTGCGCTCTCAGAAACGAGCCTCGTCCGGAACGGGTGCCTCGCCGCACACGCCCTCGAGCTTGGCGATGAATTCAACATCCGCCGGCTCCAGCTCAAAGTCGAACACCTCGGTGTTCTCCTGCACGCGCGCCGGGTTTGCGGACTTGGGCAGCGGAATCCAGCCCATCTGCAGCGACCACCGCAGGCAGATCTGCCCGACGGACTTGCCGTACTTCTCCGCCAGTGCCTGCATCTCGGGAACCTTGAAGATCGCGCCGGTGCCGAAGGGGCTGTAGGCCTCCACCTGAATGCCGTTTTCCTTGCAGTAGCTTACGACCTCCGGCTGGGTCACGCCCGGGCAGAGGCGAAGCTGGTTCACCATGGGGAGAATCTCGCAGTTCTCCTTCAGCATCTCGATGTGATGGGGCATGAAGTTGCTCACGCCGATGGCGCGAATGCGCCCGGCTTTGTACAGCTCCTCGAAGGCCTTCCAGGTGCCGATGGTGGCCTCCCGCCAGGTGGATCGGTACTGAATGGGGTTCGGCCAGTGGATCAGATACAGATCCAGATAGCGCAGGCCCAGCTTCTCCAGGGTCATGTCGAACGCCTCCAGGGTCGCCTTGTAGCCGTGCGCGGCGTTGCGCAGCTTGCTGGTCACAAAGATTTCCTCCCGGGGCACGCCGCTGATGCGGATTCCCTGACCCACGCCGCGCTCGTTGCCGTAGGCGGCAGCGGTGTCAATCAGGCGGTAGCCGGTCTCCATCGCGGACTTCACTGCGGCGGTAGCCACCGCATCCTTTGACTGATAGGTGCCCAGACCCAGGCAGGGCATCTCCACTCCGTTGCTCAGCCGGTAGGTATCCTTCATCGATTTCATCCTCGCACACCTCCTCAGTCCACAATCGCCATCTGGTTTCGCAGATCCTGCACCGCCGTCACCGAAGCGCGCAGGTTCTTGGCGATGAGATCAAAGTCCCGGTTCACCAGCGCGTTGCCCTGGGTGAACATCCAGTCGCCGCCCGCAGCCAGTATGTTGCGGTTGCGCATCAGCGGCAGGAAGTTCGTCTCGTTCAGCGCGCCGGTCACCATGTAGCGCACCATGGGGAAGGTGCCGCTGTACTCGTCCAGCACGGACAGCCCGCCCAGCTGATAGACGGGATAGAATTTCACCACATCGATACCGTATTCCAGCGCCGTGGTGATCTCCGCGGCAGTCACGCAGCCGGGAAATACCGGCACGCCCTTCTTCAGGCAGTACTCCACCACCTGGCGGCCGAAGCCAGGCATGATGATGAACTGCGCGCCCTTGTCGATGGCCTCCTCCGCCTGTCGGACGTTGATGACCGTGCCCGCGCCCACGCAGATCTCCGGCACGTCCCGGGCGATGGTCTCCAGATTGGACAGGGAATTGTCAAAGCGCTGCAGCACCTCCACCACTGGCACGCCGCCGGCCACCAGCGCCTTCGCAGCGTCCACCGCGCTGTCGGATTCGCAGCGGGCAATGATCGGGCACACGCCCGTAACCTTCAATACGTCATTCATCCATTCAACTGCCATTTCTTCCATCTCCTCATTCCGCCCAGTTCAGCTCCAGATGGAACTGCTCGGCCAGTTTCTCCATGTTTGCGACCATTGCGTCGTTGAGTTCAATCGCATTCTCCGCAAGCGCCTTGTCGCGCTTCGCCCACTCCATCTCGCCAGGCATGAAGATCTGCTTCGTACCTTCGGCGCGCTTTGCGCTGCGCAGCTCCCGACAGAGTGCGTCCATCCGGGCTTCAAACTCCGCCATGTCCGTCATCTGGCCCACGTCGATGGCGATGAAGGCGTGGCCCACATTGTTGGGCGTGGCCATGTCCAGATTCCAGCTCTTCACCTGACTGAGCATGCCCGCGCCGGTAATCACTGCGGAGAGAATCTCCACCATCACCGCCAGGCCGTAGCCCTTGTGCGCCGCCATGGGCGCCAGCGAGGATTGACCGGGGAAGGTGTTGGGATCGGTGGTGGGTCTGCCCTCGCAATCCACGAGGCATCCGGGGGGCAGCATCTCACCCTTCTCCCGAGCCATGACCACCTTCAGCGCCGCCACATTGCTCAGCGCGATGTCCAGGAATACGGACTTGCCGTCGCTGGTGGGCGCGGCGTAGGAGAAGGGATTGGAGCCGATGGACACGCCGCAGCCGCCGGGTACCGCCATGATGGGATCCGCGTTGCTCATGACCACGCCGATCATGCCGGCCTTTGCCGCAAGGTTCGCGTAGTAGCCCGCCGCGCCAAAGTGGCAGCTGTTTTTCACGCCCACATAGGCCACGCCCACGTTCTTCGCCTTTTCGATGGCGAGCTCCATCGCGCGGCTGGCGCTGACCATGCCCATGGCCATGTTGCCGTTCAGGATGGCCCATGCGGGGCCCTGACGCTCCACCGTGGGCTGGGCTTTCGCATCCAGGCCGCCGGCAAGCAGCTTCTGCGCATATCCATAGAGGTTCTTGGTGCCGTGCGTCATCACGCCAAAGCTATCCGTGCCGACGAGCACGTCCGCAACCGTGCGCGCATCCGCGCGGTTCATGCCGCAGGCCTCCATCGTCCTCACAGAAAAGTCATGCAATTCGTCGAGATGAATTCGTTTCATAATCCCACCTCTGCCTTCCATCTGATTGTTTTTCCCAGTACACTTATTCTATCAAAATTTACAATCCGGCTCTAGGCACAATCCGGCTAAAGACAGGTACATTTCTGCTTTTTTGATTTCGACCAGCCCGTGACTGCACTTTCTCTGAAAATGAACATTTTTTCGGAAATATAAAGGAAACCCCGATGAATAACTTCATCGGGGAATGCGATCAGGCTGCTTTTCCGGAATTGAACATTTTCAGCTTCGCGACCCGTTCCGGTTCCGGTACTCCGTGGGCGAACAGCCGGTGCTCTTTCGGAAGATGCGGCTGAAGTAGGAAGCCTCGGCAATGCCGATGCTGGCTGCCACCTCGCTGACGTTCATCGAGGAGTACATCAGAAGCTCCTTGGCCTCCTCAATGCGCAGCGAGAGCACGTATTTGTAGGGCGACACGCCCGCCTTTTTGGTGAACAGATGGGAGAAGCGGCCCAGACTCAGGTGCGCGATCTCCGCATATTTTTCCAGGTTCACCTCCTCGCGGAAGTGCTCGTTGATGTAGAGCAGCGCGGCGGTGATCGCATCCTGCTCCGGCCGCGTCCGCTCCGCACGGGAAGGCGAGAGGTAATCCAGCAGTTCCATCAGCAAGCCGATCACCTTGGGCGTGTAGATCGGCTTGCGCCCGTTGAAGGCCTTCAGCGGCAGGAAATTCTTCACCAGCCGGTTGAACAGGATCTCGAAGGCGGTGCAATCGTGAATCTTGAAGAAGGTGATGGGATCGAAGTGCATGGAACCCACCATCTCGGCAAAGGCCTCGCCGGTAAAATGGGCATAGAAAATCGTGGGCGCGCCATCCGTTGTGAAGGAGATCAGCTGAGGCACCTCAGGCAAAAACATCACGCAGGTGCCCCGATCGACGCGCACCATCTCGCCCTTGTATTCAATGTCAAACCAGCCGAGCGCGGCATAAACCAGATAAAAGTCCTTCCTGCCCTTGGGGCGGAAGATGGTGTAATCCCGCTGGAAGTAGTTCTTCATACCGCTGTTGTTGATTTGCAGCTGTCTTTCCGGCGGGAAATCTGTCAGATCCCGATACTCGGCGAGGCTCATTTTCTCTATGTTCGTCATGCTCTCATTATACCACGCTGAATGGATTTCGTAAATAACAAATTCAATATTTTTGTCAGATGAGTTGACATATTTTATCCTCGCATGTATAATCGGTATAATAATGGCCAATTTCCTGTTTGTGCGCATCTTCAATGCAATCAGAAAGAAGGCTTGTTTCATGTACCCTGATTCCGTTCGAACCTGGATCGGCAACGGAAGGCTCGTGCTCCCGGACCGCATCTGCGAGGGCGGCTCCGTGCTGATCGAGGGCGGCCGCATCGCCGCCATAAACGAACCAGCCCCGCAGAACGCCGCCATCGCGGACGCATCCGGCGGCTACATCCTGCCCGGCTTCATCGACCTTCACGTGCACGGCGGCGGCGGCGCGGACTTCATGGACTGCGACGTTGAAGCCATCCGCACGGCTGCCCGCGCCCACTGTCAGCACGGCACCACCGCGCTGTGCCCCACCACCATGACCTGCCCGGACGAAATGCTGGAGCGGATGATCCGCTGCTATCTGGAGGCCGCGAAAACCCCCACCGGCGGCGCGCAGCTGCTGGGTCTGCATCTGGAGGGTCCCTTCTTCTCCACGAAAAACAAGGGTGCCCAGCCCGTCGGCGAACAGCGCATCCCCACCCGGGAGTTCCTGGAGCGCATCCTCCGCCTGGGAGAGGGCCACATCCTGCGCTGGGACGAGGCCCCGGAGCTTCCCAACACGGATGTGTTCGCGCAGGTGATGCGGGAGCACGGCGTCATGGCCTCCATCGCCCACACCGGCGCAATTGCCGACCAGGCGAACGCCGCCTTCGACATGGGCTTCTCCCACATCACCCACTTCTACAGTGCCACCACCACCGGTCAGAAGATCAACGGCATCGTCTACTCCGGCGTAAACGAGGCCACCCTGCTTCGGGACGGGATCACCATCGAATTGATCTGCGACGGGCGGCACATCCCCAAAGAGCACATGCTGCTGGCCTACCGCATCAAGGGGCCGGACAAGATCGCGCTGATCACCGACGCGATGCGTGCCGCAGGCACCAACGTCACCCACAGCATCCTGGGTGCGAAGGAGGGCGGCGTACCAGTGGTCGTCAAGGACGACGTGGCCCAGCTGCCGGACTTCTCCTTCTACGCGGGCAGCGTGGGGACGATGGATCGCGCGCTGCGCGTGGCGCACGTGCAGTACGGCATCCCGCTGGTGGACGTGAGCCGAATGCTTTCCCTGACCCCAGCGCGCCTGAGCCGCTGCGCTGACCGCAAGGGCAGCCTGGAGGCGGGCAAGGACGCGGACGTCGTTGTGATGGACGAGGGATTCCAGGTGCGCTCCGTCTATGTCCGTGGGGAGCTGATGCATCAGGCTTAGGCACACAAAAGGATACCGGCGGCATGGAAACTGTCGCCGGTATATCTGTACATTGCAAAGCAGCCAGAGAACGCGAATTGCTTTCTCTGGCTGCGCGTCATTTATGGCATCAGAACGGCTTCTGGATCACGTTCGGCGTGACCATCAGCAACGCGTCCGGATGGTTCTGGAACAGGGAGATCGGGCAGGCCGCGCTGACCTCACCGTAGCAGGCCTTGCGCACCACCGCGCGCTGCATGTCCAGCAGCATCGAGAAGCGCACCTTGCGCGCGCCCAGAAGCTCCTTCATGCCCACGGTGACGGCCTGATCGGGAATGGAATCGATGGCGCCGCCCCGGCCCAGAATCGCGTCCTTGGCCTTGGTCTCGGGACTGAGGTCGATCACGCGGCTGGTCAGCTGCGCATATTCCTCCACACTCAACTCCGGCGCAGGCTCATTGAAGGCCACATGGCCGTTGAGCGCGATGCCGCCCATCGCCATGTCCACGCCGCCCAGCTCCTCGATCAGCTGGCCGATCCGCTCCGGGCAGCGGGGATCGGGGAACACGCGCTGCTCCACCGGCACCACCAGCTCGGGATCGATGCGGTCGTAGAGCACCTCGTTCATGACCCGACGGAAGGAAAAGCGGTCGTCCAGCCATTCACCGTTCTCCAGATATTCGTCCATGTTGATGATCCAAGTGTTCTTCAGGTCAATGCGGTAGCGGTTCACCAGCCGTGCAAAGATCGGGTACTGATCCACCGGCCCGCAGGGCAGTATGAACACCGTTCTGCGCCCTGCGGCGTTGTTGTGCACAATTTCAGCAAGCATCTGCATCGCGTATTCATAGTAGACCTCGCCGGCGGAGCCTGCCAGCAGCAGCGGAATGCGCGGCGAACGCAGCAGCTCCTCTGCGGTAATCCCGTAGACATTCGGATTCATGTCCATACCCTCCTTCGGATTCCTTGTCGGTTTTGCCTGTTTTGTTAAGAATTGTCCGTGCCCATCTTCGATTTAATTTTAGCACCCGCAGCCGCTTCAGGGCAAGTACAAACGCGCTATCTTTCAGTACTATCCTGCTGTATTTGCAGGCGATGCCGTGGGGTACACACTTCGGCTCCGCTGAACGAGGATAGCAGAAAAGTCCTCATCCATGACAGCCCAATGCATTAACTATCCTTCACGCTTCTGTTATAATAGGAAATAAGGAGGCTGGGGAATCGCACGCCGCATGGATCACAGCTTCATCAAAATCCCATCGTGATACAGTGAAAATATCCATTCATTTCGTAACATATGCAAGGATTGAGAAAATAGGAGGAGACGGAAAATGGCCAGCTTATCGCTTCGAAACATCTACAAGATCTATCCCGGAGACGTCGTCGCCGTCAGCGATTTCAATCTGGAAATCGAGGACAAGGAGTTTATTGTGCTGGTCGGCCCCTCCGGCTGTGGCAAGTCCACCACGCTACGCATGGTTGCGGGCCTGGAGGACATTTCCAAGGGTGAACTGTACATCGACGAGCGCCTGGTGAACGACGTGCCGCCGAAGGATCGCGACATCGCCATGGTGTTCCAGAGCTACGCACTCTATCCCCACATGACCGTCTACAACAACATGGCCTTCGGACTGAAACTCAGGAAGATGCCCAAGGACGAGATCGACCGCCGCGTGAAGGAGGCCGCAAAGATTCTGGGCATTGAGAGCTACCTCAGCCGCAAGCCCGCGGCGCTGTCGGGCGGTCAGCGGCAGCGCGTCGCGCTGGGCCGCGCCATCGTCCGCGAGCCGAAGGTGTTCCTGATGGACGAACCGCTGTCGAATCTAGACGCGAAGCTGCGCGTGCAGACCCGCAGCGAGATCACCAAGCTTCACCAGCGCCTGCAGACCACCTTCATCTACGTCACCCACGACCAGACCGAGGCCATGACCATGGGCAGCCGCATCGTGGTGATGAAGGACGGCTTCATCCAGCAGGTGGACACGCCCCAGAACCTGTACGACTATCCCGCGAACCTGTTCGTGGGCTGCTTCATCGGCACGCCGCAGATGAACGTGTTCAGGGTGAAGCTGGAGCGCCGCGGCAATGATGTATACGCCTGCTTCGGCAAGAACGCCGTGCACATCCCCGAGGGCAAGGTTCAGCGCATGCAGGGGGATTACATCGGCAAGGAGGTGCTGATGGGCATCCGACCCGAGAACATCAACGACTCCGCCGCCTTCACGGCGACCTACCCGGACGCATGCATCGATGTGCACGTGGACATGACGGAGCAAATGGGCAGCGAGACCTACCTCTACCTGACCACCGACGGCAAGGAGGGCAGCTTCATCGCCCGCGTCGATCCCCGCACCAACAGTCGCGGCGGCTGCGACATCACCGTGGGCTTCGATGTGAACCGCCTGCACTTCTTCGACGCGGAGACCGAAATGACCATCCTCGCCAGAAACTGAAGAACCTTCCGGGGGCGCGCGTGCGCTCCCGATTTCATGCAGATCATACAGGAGGAACCTTCTATGAAAACCATTCACGCACAGGAACTTACGCTGGAGGCCTTCAACCGCTACGGCAGCTTTGCGGACATGATCCATCCCGACGGCGACATCACCGGCGTACCCGGCAGCATCATCGAATTTTATCGCGACCGGCTGACCGTGACCGCACCCACCGAGGTGACCGGCATGTCCGTGACCAAGTGCAAGAAGCGTCCGCTGATCCTGGAGAAGGCCGAGTACCACGATACCTGCTGCGAGGTGCTGATGCCCCTCAACGGCGACGTCTACATCCACGTCGCGCCGGCAACGCCCCACGGCGTGGTGCCCTACGGCCGCTTCGAGGTGTTCCGCGTGCCCATGGGCACCATGGTGATCCTGCGCCCCGGTGTGTGGCACCACGCGCCCTTCGCCATCGATCAGGACTTCGTCAGCAACCTCTGCGTACTGCCTGAGCGCACCTACGCAAAGGACTGCACGGTGGTGTTATTTCCCGAAGAGGAGCGCATGGAGATCGTATGAGCTATTATGAATATCATGTCGCGCGGCGCTATGTGCAGTTTGAGGGCGCGCTGCACGAGCTGGCCAACTATGCCTCGCTGGTGGGCAGGCGGGTGCTGATCCTGACCGCCTGCGACCCCGTCACCGAACAGATCAAGCAAAAGATTCAGGAGGGCATCGACCGCCCCGCAGCCGCTTGGATGAACGAGCGTCTGGCGCGGGAGAGCGTGCGTTACGCCCGCTACGTTCCGATGGCGGAGCGCATGGACGCGCTGCGCAGCGAAATGAGCTTCAGCTTCCGCGACATCGCCCAGCTTCCGATCACCCGAGAGAACGTCCGCATGCTTGCGGAGCAGGTGCAGGCGCAGGGATTTGACACGGTGGTGGGCGTGGGCGGCGGCAAGGGCCAGGACTTTGCCCGGGCGCTGACCCACTTTTTGCCGGTGAAGGTCATTCTCGTGCCTACGCTGGCGGCGACCAACGCCAGCATCTCCACGCTGAGCGTGCTCTACACGCCCGACGGCAGGATCGACCAGTACTGGCGCATGGACAACGCGCCGGAGCTGGTGCTGGCGGACACCGAGGTGCTGATCCAGAACCCGCCCCCGGTGCTCTCCGCGGGCGTCGGCGACATCATGAGCACCTACTACGAGGCGCTGTGCAACTTTCGGATCACCGGAAGGACGGACGTGGTTCCCGCCTTTGCGCTGCGCGGCGTGCAGACCTCCATCGAGATCATGAAGGCGCAGGCTCCGCTGGCGCTGCAGGCCGTCAAAGCGCGCGAGATCACCCCGGCCTTTGAGAACGTGCTGTCCATGATCCTGCACAACTGCGGCCCGCTGGGCATGATCTGCACCACCGGCTATGCGCACATTCTGGATGAAATGTTCCTCTACTTCGAGGCGAGCCACCGCATTCCCCACGGCCTGCGCGTGGGCTACGCCACGATACCGATGCTCTGCCGCCAGGGTGCGGACAAGGCGGAGATCCGGGAATACATCGATTTCTGCAAGTCCAGCGGCATCCCGACGACGCTCGGGAAGCTGGGGCTGGAGGGCGTAAGCCGCGACGCGTGGCGGCAGGCCTTCGATGCCACGCTGGGAAGCAGCCGGAACCATCTCTCGCTTCCCTTTCCCACCACCTTCGACGACCTGTACGACAGCCTGGTACAGGCGCAACGCTTTTCCTGAACAATCCAACTCCGATCCCCGCCGCGTGCGGGGATTTTTTCATGGAAAGCACAAGCGGCAGTCCGAACGCTCTCTCCTGCCGGACGCAAAAAAGGAGCCGCTGCACTTTGCAGCGACTCCAAGGGGTGTCTAACGATGCGGTTGATTACAGGCCGTAGTAGGTGTTCAGAACCTCCAGATAGCGGCTCAGACCCAGGTTCTCCAGACCATCCAGGTAGGCCTGCCAGTCGGCGTCGTTGTCGATGTCGGTCTTGCCCAGGATGAAGCTGGCGTAGCTGGAGCGGACGTACTCGCCGATGGTGGTGTTCAGCTCGGAGTACTCGGCCAGCAGTTCCTCATCCGCGCACCACACGATCTCGGGGATGTTGCCCTTGACGCAGTAGGGATCGTAGTTCATGTGCGCACGATAGTCGGGATAGGTGCGGCCGGTGGACTCGGGATCCACGGCGGTCTGCTCGAACAGGGCGCGGGTCACGTAGGTCGGAACGCCGGTGTGGGCGGGAACCTCGGTGTTGCCGGAGCCTTCCAGGGAGGCCTTCACCAGGATGGAGGGCGTCTCGCCAACCAGGCTCTTGAACTGATCGGTGTACTCCCAGTCGCGGCCCTCAACGCCGTACCAGGTGGTCTTCATGGTGCCTTCCTGGCCGAGCCAGTAGTCCAGCCACTCGATGGCTGCCTCGGGATGCTCGCAGTTGGCGGAGATGAAGCAGGAGGGATAGTACAGGGCGTCGCTGCGCTGATAGGTCTCGCGGACGCTCTCGTCATAGTAGTTCTTGAGCGGCGGGATGGCCTCGAAGTCCACATAGGCGCGGTTGTAGATGGACTGGGTGACGGCACGCATGTAGAAGGGAGCTGCGGCCAGGCCGACGATGATCTCCTCGGGAGTGGCCTTGCTGGTGGTGGCGCGATAGTCGGTCAGGTTCAGGATGAAGTCCTCCTCGGAGTACAGGCCATCCTCATACAGCTTGTTGATCCAGCTCAAACCGTCGCGGTACTCGGGGGTGTTGGCCTCGAACACCAGCTGGCCGTCCTCGCTGATGTGATAGTAGTCGTGGCAGTTCCACAGCTGGAACGCGGACATGATGTAGCCCATGGAGCTGCCGCCCTCGATGGCAGCCGCAGCGTTGCCCAGCAGCGGGATCTCATCGGTGGCGTCGCCGTTGCCGTTCATGTCGTTGTCGCGGAAGTACTCGAGCAGCGCGCGGTACTCGTCCAGGGTCTCCGGATAGTGATCCACGCCGGTGGCTTCCTTGTACTGCTCGAACCAGGGCAGGAACAGGAACTGCTTGTTCCAGACGGTCTCATTGGGAGATTCCTGCACGCGCCACAGAGTGTAGATATTGCCGTCGCCGCTGGTGATGATGTCCTTCAGGTGGGGATTGTCGATCAGCTGCTGCTTGGCATTGACGGTGTAGTTCTCAATCAGGTCGTTCAGGGGCATGATGTCGCCGTTGGTGCCGAAGGACTGCACCATGGCGGTATCGGAGAACCACCACAGGACGACGTCCGGGCAGTCGCCGGCGATCAGGCTGCGGCGGATGGTCTCGACGATGTCGGCGTCGGCGACCTCGATCCACTCGATGTGGACGCCGGTCTTTTCCTCATACTCCAGCATCGTGGTGTTGTTCTTCCAGGAGTCGCAGGCGGTGTTGATGCACGCCATGACGGTCAGGGTGATTTCCTCATCCACGATCGGGAAGGTTCCGGGCTCTGCCACGTTTGCCGCGAAGGCCGATACGGGCAGCACGAACAGGACCAGCAACAGGGCAAGAATCTTTTTCATGAAATAACCTCCTTGATTATCTTAATGATTTTCATACCTTCTGAACACCATCCGCGCGATCCTCTGTCCCATCTCCTCCTTTCAAATCCAAATCACGCGTCCGGTGCTAAATCGCAATTATCCCTTGACGGCGCCGATCATCACGCCCTTGACGAAGAACTTCTGAATGAAGGGGTAGAGCACCATCATGGGCACCGTGGCGATCACCATCACGCAGTACTTCATCACGTCCTGCCGCTCCTCCATGGCGGCCGCGGTCATGGAGTCCGTCGCCGCAGAGGAGCCTGCGTTCTGAGAGGTGATGAGCAGGTTGCGCAGGATGTTCGCCAGGGGCATCTTGTCCAGATCCAGCAGGTACATCATCGCGTTGAAGTAGGAATTCCACAGCGCGGATGCGTAGTACAGCGCGATGACGGCGATCACCGGGCCGGAGAGCGGAATCACAATGCGCAGCAGATAGGTGATCTCGTTTGCGCCGTCCAGATCCGCCGCCTCCTTCAGGTCGTGCGGGATGCTGTTGGAGAAGTAGGTGCGCATCACCAGCATGTTGTAGATCGACAGCGCGCTGGGCAGAATCACCGCCCACATGGTGTTGTACAGGCCCGCCTGCTTGATCCACAGGAAGGTGGGGATCAGGCCGCCGTCGAAGTACATGGTGAACATGCAGATGAACAGCATGAAGCCCGAGCCGGGAAGTCCCTTGATGGACAGCGGGTAGGCGCAGCAGATGGTGACGACCAGCGCGATCACCGTGCCCAGGCAGGTGTACAGGATGGAATTCGCAAAGCCCGACCAGAGCAGCGGATAGTTGAAGCAGGCCTTGTAGCCCTCCAGCGTAAACTGCTTGGGCATCAGGTTCAGCGGAAGCACGCCCTTGGTGAAGGAGGAGATGGTCGCGTAGATCAGCGGGTACATGATGGCGATGAAGAACAGCACCAGTATGAGCGTCGATATGCCCAGCATGACCCGGTCGCCGACGGTATAGCTTCTCTCCTCCAGCGATTTCTTTCTCTTTTTCATACTCTCACCTTGATCTTTCTTACCACAGGGAGCTTCCGCTCACGAGCTTTGCAACCTTGTTTACGATGAACAGCAGCACCATGTTGACCACGGAGGTGAACATGCCGATGGCGGAGGCGTAGGAATACTGGGGCACCATCCACCAGCGACATGTCCATGGTGTCGGCGATGAAGTCGTTGCCGATGCCCTCGATGTCGTAGTCGCCGTGCTCGCCGCCGCCCATCGTGGAGCCCACGGGATCGGCCAGAACGCCGCGAACCGTCGGGTTCTGCTCCTTCAGGTAGCGCACGGTGCCGGAGTAGGTGCCGCCGCTGCCCGCACCCGCGACCAGATAGTCGATCCTGCCGTCCAGATCCCGCCAGATCTCCGGGCCGGTGGTCTCGTAGTGGGCGAGGGGGTTGCTCTGGTTGTGAAACTGCTCCAGAGAGATCGCGCCCGGAATGGAGTCGCGCAGCTGGAACGCCTTCTTTTCCGCGCCCAGCATGCCCTCCTCCCGGGGCGTGTTGATGATCTCCGCGCCCAGCGCGCGCATGAGCGTCTGCTTCTCCTGGGAGAACTTCGTGGGCACCACGAAGATCACACGGTATCCCCGGTTCAGCGCGGCGAAGGCGATGCCCAGCCCGGTGTTGCCCGCCGTCGCCTCGACGATCGTGCCGCCCGGCTGCAGGCGACCCGTGCGCTCCGCGTCGTCCAGCATGGAGCGGCCGATCCTGTCCTTCACGCTGCCGCCGGGGTTGTACAGCTCCAGCTTGGCAAAGAGCTTCACACCCTCGGGCAGTCCCAGATGATTCAGCTTCACCAGCGGCGTATTTCCGATCAGGTCCTGCATGGAATCATAGTATCTCATCCGTCACACCTCGCTTTCACGAACGGCCTGCTCCAGGTCGGCCAGAATGTCGTCGATGCTCTCGATGCCCACGGACAGGCGGATCAGCTTGTCCGTGATGCCCACCTTCACGCGCAGCTCCCGGGGGATGGCCGCGTGGGTCATCGTCGCCGGGTGGCACACCAGTGACTCCACGCCGCCCAGGCTCTCCGCCAGCGTGACCAGCTTCAGCGAGGTGAAGAACCTGCGGAAGTCGTGCTTCTCATCCAGCTCAAAGGAGATCATCGCACCGCCGTTGCGGGCCTGCCGCCGATTGATCTCATAGCCCGGATCGTCGGGAAGTCCGGGATAGTAGACGAGCTTGACCGCCGGATTCCCCTTCAGCCACTCTGCGGCCCGCTGCGCATTTTCCACGTGCCGGTCCATGCGCAGGGCCAGCGTCTTGATACCCCGGATCAGCAGAAATGCGTCGAACGGCCCGAGCACGCCGCCGGTGGCGTTCTGTAAAAAGGCCAGGCGCTCTGCCAGCGCATCCGAATTGACCACGACCAAACCGGCCACCAGGTCGCTGTGCCCGCCCAGGTACTTGGTGGCGCTGTGCACCACGATGTCCGCGCCCAGCTTCAGCGGCTGCTGCAGGTAGGGGGTCATGAAGGTGTTGTCCACGATGGAGAGGATGCCGCGGCGCTTCGCCAGCGCGGAGACCGCCGCCAGATCGGTGACCGTCATCAGCGGATTGGCGGGGCTTTCCACCAGGATCGCCTTCACGTCGGGCGTGATTGCCGCCTCCAGCGCGGACAGATCGGCGGTGTCCGCAATGCCGTACTGAATGCCGAACTGCCTGAACACCTTGTCCAGCACGCGGTAGGTGCCGCCGTAGACGTTGCTGGAAATCAGGATGCGGTCGCCTTCGCGGAACAGGCTGAGCACAGCAGTCAGCGCCGCCATGCCGGACGCGAAGGCGAAGCCCGCCGTGCCGCCCTCCAGCTCCGCAATCAGCGCCTCCAGCGCCGCGCGGGTGGGGTTGCCGGTGCGGGAGTACTCCCACTTCACATTCAGGCCGATGCCCTCCTGACGATAGGTGGACGTCTGATAGATCGGCACGTTGACTGCGCCGGTGAGGGGATCGCCGAAGATTCCGCCGTGAATCAGGGTAGATTCAATATCTCTGTAATTCGCCATTGTCACTACTCCTTCTGATGCAATGTTGTCTGACTTCGTATGAACATAAAAGCGCCCGCCCTGCGCAATCTAAACGACTCTGTGCAGGCGGGCGGATGACTTGCGTTGGGTTCTGCTGTGCTTTCAGCTACGCCAAATTGCGCCTCCGCCGGCCGCGCAGCGACAACAACAGAGACGTCCATCAAAAACTACGGCAGATGCAGAGCTGCATTTGACGTTCCGGCTGTGGTTCATCGTGCCTGCTGTCACGGAAAGACCTCCTTCCTGGTCTATAGAAATGTGTGAATCATTATAAATATATATTTCCTATCGGAATTAAGGATTATTATAGCGGCACCATGGCGTTTTGTCAAGCGCATGACAGAATTTTTCGGAAACATATTGGATGCGTATGTTTTTGTGAATGGAATGCTGACGATAAGGAGACTGAAAAGGCGGAACCGCAATGATGAGTAACAACTGTTTTTTCTGCTTGAGCGCCTGTTGTCGCGACGGGTTTTGTTGTTGTATTCAGAATTCCAACGATCTCATTGAAGCGCCGGATCCTGCACGGGCAAGCTCCTCCAGTATCCGCCGGACACGCCCTCGATCACTTCGGCTGTGAAGCGGTTTCGGAAGGCGTAGCTGATCGTCGCAAAGTGCGGCAGGCGTTGTGACATGGTAGACCCCAGAAATCAGCGGTATGCCAGGTTCACTTCTGCGTCCCGCAAAGTCTGACGCAGGAACCGGATGCCGAATAGATGCTGGACCAGCACCAGCTTGAACAGCACTACTGGGTCGCAGCTGGGCCGCCCATTGTCCTCGCAGTACAAATCTTCTGCCAGATCGTAGATGCGCGTGAAATCCACCGCCGCGTCGATCTTTCGCAGCAGATGGTCTTCTGGTACCAGCATGTCCACACACAGCATCTCGATTGCCTGCCGCTGTTCTGTTTCTCTCTCCAGCGTCTTCTTCACCCGTTTCCATTGTATCAAAAAAGGCCGCTTCGCGCGACCTTTTTTGATAAGCTGAGGATTGGAAACCATCAGGTTCTCAACCCTGTTTCAGATGATCTCCCGGGCAGCCTGGATGATCTGTTCGATCTCCGCATCCGTGTGCGCTGCTGAGAGGAACATGGCCTCGAACTGGCTGGGAGCTGCATAGACGCCCCGCTGCAGCAGGCCCAGATACCAGTGCTTGAATTGCTCCAGATCGGAAGACTTCGCCTGCGCATAGCCTGTGACGGGCTGCTCCGTGAAAAACACCGTCAGAATGGAGCCTACGCGGTTTACCTGAGCGGGAATGCCGGACAGTGCGTCGCGCAGGCCCTGCTGCAGCATGGCGCCTCGGCGCTCCAACTCGGTGTAGATCTCCGGCGTACTGCTCAGAATCTGTAGCTGCGTTAGCCCCGCTGCCATGGCCACGGGGTTGCCGGACAGCGTGCCGGCCTGATACACCGGACCCAGGGGAGCCACCAGCTCCATGAGCTTCCGGCTGCCGCCGTAGGCGCCGACGGGCATGCCGCCGCCGATAATCTTGCCATAGGTGACCAGATCGGCCTGCACGCCATAGTACGACTGCGCGCCGCCGGGCGCAAGACGGAAGCCCGTGATGACCTCGTCGAAGATCAGCAGGCTGTCGAACTCGTCGCACAGCGCCCGCAGGCCCTCCAGGAACCCGGGCTCGGGCGGCACCACGCCCATGTTGGCCGCCACCGGCTCCACAATGACTGCCGCCACCTTGCCGGGATTGGCCTCAAACAGGCTGCGCACGCTCTGAAGATCGTTGTACGCTGCGGTCAGGGTATCTCCCGCGATTTCCGCCGGAACACCGGCAGAATCCGGTGCGCCGCCGGTCAATGCGCCGGAACCGGCCTTGACCAGCATGGAGTCGGAATGACCGTGATAGCATCCGGCAAATTTGATGATCTTGCTGCGCCCCGTTGCGCCTCTGGCCAGACGCAGGGCCGACATGACCGCCTCCGTGCCGGAGTTGACCATGCGAACCATCTCGACGCCCGTCATGCGGCAGACCAGCTCGGCCATCTCCACCTCGATTGCGGTGGGTGCGCCGAAGCTCAGACCCTTTTTGACGGCCTCCTGCACGGCATGCTCTACATCTGCGTTGCAGTGGCCCAGGATCAGCGGGCCCCAGGAGCAGATCAGGTCGATGTATTCCCGACCGTCCGCGTCCCACACATGGCTGCCCAGGCCCCTCTCCAGAAAGCGGGGATAGGTTCCGACAGCGCGGCAGGCCCGCACCGGAGAATTCACGCCGCCGGGCAGAACCCGCTGCGCCGCCTCAAACAGGGCTTCCGATCTCGTCATCATCCCAGCTCTCCTCTCTGCATGGCCTGGGCCAGCTCCTTGGCAAAATAGGTGATCAGAATGTCTGCGCCGGCGCGGTAGATGGACAGCGCGCTCTCGCACATGACCCGATGCTCGTCAATCAGTCCCGCCGCGCCGGCAGACTTGATCATGGCATACTCGCCGCTGACGGAGTAGGCCGCCATGGGCAGGTCAAAGGCGTCGGAGCACTCCCGGATGATGTCCAGATAGCTCAGGGCGGGCTTTACCATCAGAATGTCCGCGCCCTCCTCCACGTCCAGGGCGCACTCCTTGATGGCCTCCCTCCGGTTGTGGGGGTCCATCTGATAGCCCCGGCGGTCTCCAAAGGCGGGCGCCGAACCGGCGGCGTCCCGGAAGGGGCCGTAGAAGGCGGAGGCGTACTTTGCGGAGTAGGCCATGATGGGCGTCGTCTCAAAGCCGTTTTCATCCAGGATGCTCCGAATGGCCGCGACGCGTCCGTCCATCATATCGGAGGGGGCGACCATATCCGCACCGGCCTGAACGTGGGACAGCGCCGTTCTGGAGAGAACCTCCAGGGTCTTGTCGTTGTCCACCGCATGGCCGTGTAGGATGCCGCAGTGGCCGTGGTCGGTATACTCGCACATGCACACGTCCGTAATCACATAGCAATCGGGGTATGCGGCCTTGATGGCCCGGATACCCTGCTGCACCACGCCGTTGGGATCCCATGCGGAGGAGCCGCAGGCGTCCTTGTGGGCCGGAATGCCAAACAGCAGCACGCGGCTGACGCCAGCCTCCATGCAGGCCGCGATTTCCTCAACGACCCGATCCGGGGAATAGCGGAACTGCCCATCCAGAGACGGGATCGGTTCCCTGATGTTTTTCCCTTCCATCAAAAACAACGGATAGATCAGGCTGTCCGGAGACACTCGGGTCTCCCGCACCATGCGGCGCAGGCTGTCGCAGGTTCGCAATCTGCGGGGGCGAATGGTAAGATTCATGGCGTTACACTTCCTTGATGCATTGAATGAGGGATTCCATGGTGGCTTTTTGGGCCGTCACCGTGGAAATGCCGTACCTGATGGCTTCTGCTGCCGTCTGAGGCCCAATGCAGCAGCCAATCACATGGGACAGATCCGCGCCGGGAAGGCTCTCCACGAAACCCCGCACGGTGGATGCGCTGGTAAAGCTCACCAGTACAGGCTTGTCCAGGAGCGCCCTGACCTTCCCGGCGTCGGGCGCTTCATATACCGTATCATAGCACGGAATGTCCGCAAATGGAATGCCATTTTTTACAAAAATCTCCGGCAGGGCGCTGCTTCCCTGGCTGGCTCTGCACAGAAGCACCGGGCCTTCCACCCGGGCCATGGCTGCGGCCAGATGCGCGGAGTCATAGGTTTCCGGCACAAGATCGGCCATTACTCCGTATTTTTGCAGCTCGCTCGCCGTCTTGGGGCCGATGGCCGCCAGTTTCAGGCCTGCGAGCGCCCGCGCGTCCCTTCCGGAAGCATGCAGGCGGTCAAAGAAAATCCCGGGACCCGCAGGACTGGTGAATACCAGCCAGCGGTACTGGATCAGGCTCTCAATGGCCCGATCGAGCTCGGAACAGTCCGCTCTTGGAAGCGTACGAATGCAGGGAAACTCCGTCACATCCGCGCCAAGTTCGCGCAGCTGCCCGGCGAGGGCGCCGATACGGTCGGCCGGGCGGGTGATCACCACGCGCTTTCCCTTCAGCGGCAGGCGGTCGAACCAGTCGAAGCGATCCGACAGGCTGCAGACCCTGCCCACCACGATGATGGCAGGGCTCTTGATGCAGGCGTTCCGGGCGTCCTCGGGCAGCTTCTCCAGGGTGGAGACCACCTTCCGCTGGCTGGGCAGGGTTCCGCGCTCCACCACCGTCGCCGGCATGGACGGCTCCATCCCCGCCTCCAGCAGCCCCCGGCAGATCATCGGCAGGGAAGTGACCCCCATCAGGAACACCAGCGTGCCTCCGGTGCGCCGCAGCGCATCAAAATCAATGTTCAGCTGCGCGCCAGCCCTGGCGTGGCCGGTAACGATGTGCAGCGACGAGCAGAAATCCCGGTGCGTCACCGGAATCCCCGCGTAGGCAGGCACGGACAGGGCCGAGGTCACGCCGGGAACCACCTGAAAGTCAATTCCCTGCTCCGCCAGAAGCTCCAGCTCCTCGCCGCCGCGTCCGAACAGGAAGGGGTCGCCGCCCTTGAGCCGCACCACCCGCTTGCCCGCCTGTGCCTTCTCCAGCAGAATCCGGTTGATCTGCTCCTGGGGCACCAGATGGCGGCTGGACTCCTTGCCCACATCGATGGCCTCGGCCTCCGGGGGAATCAGCGCCAGAATGGCAGGGCTCACCAGACGGTCGAATACCACGACCTCGGCCTGCTCCAGTGCCTGACGGCCCTTCTGGGTCAACAGTCCGGGATCGCCGGGGCCTGCGCCCACCAAGATTACATTGCCCTTCATCTGCGTCACATTCCTTTCTTCAGCGCTTCCGCCAGGGCGATTCCCAGGGCCTCCGCCTGGGATTTCTCCCCGGTTTTCGTGCCCCGGCGCACGACCGTCTCATCCGGGCTCACATACAGACCGGTCAGGGTGAGCTTCTCACCCTCCACCACGGCGTAGGCTGCCACGGGAGAGCTGCATCCGCCGTCCAGCGCCCGGACGAAGGCCCGCTCCGCCAGGGCGCAGCAGGCTGCATCCTGATCGTGAAGCTTAACAAGGCACGCTGCCTCCGTTCCCCTTCGGGTCTGCACCGCAAGGATTCCCTGGCCCGCCGCCGGTAGAATTTCCTCCGGGGCAAAATACCGGCTGATGCGCCCCTCCAGTCCCAGGCGCTTCAGCCCTGCCGCCGCGAGAACCAGGGCGGAGAATTCGCCGTCCTGAAGCTTTTTCAGCCGCGTCTGTACATTTCCCCGGACGGGCTTGACCTCCATCTGGGGAAACAGCGCCTTCAATTGCAGCTGTCGCCGCCGGGACGAGCAGCCGATGGGCCGGGACGGATCCAGCTGCGAAGCGCCCTCGGGCAGCACCAGCACATCCCGGGGATCCTCCCGTCGGGAGAACGCCGCCAGGGGCAGATCCTCCGGCACGTCCATCGGCATGTCCTTCAGGGAGTGCACCGTGAAATCCACCTGTCCGTTCCGCAGGGCATGGTCCAGCTCCCTGACAAACAGGCCCTTTCCGCCAATCTGGTCCAGAGTTTTGTCTAAAATTCGGTCGCCGGTGGTCTTCATGGTCACCAGCTCCAGCTCCGCATCGGGAATCGCCTGCCGGATCGCCTCCATCACCATCTGGCTCTGGATTACCGCCAGAGCGCTCTCCCGGCTGCCAACTCGGATTCTCATTCCAATTCCTCCAATACCTTGCGAATCTCCCTGGCCGCCCGGGCGGTTTTGTGGTGATTCTTTCCAGAGGACACCACACCCGCCACCAGATTGTCCCCGGTGCAGACGGCTGGGAAATAGAAGCTGCATTCCGCCTCGCAATCGGCCACGGATACGGGAATGCCCAGGCGGCGGGCTTCCTCGCCAACCTGGTGGTTGACCTGCCGGTCGTCCGTGGCGGCGATGGCCAGAAACGCCCCTTCCAGATCGCCGGGCGCATAGGCTCTGGGAATCCAGGTGACGCCGTCGGCCTTGCCCTTCAGCGACGGGGAAATGACGACGATGTCACAGCCGAAGATGCGAAGGACGCCGATTCTTCTGGCGGCGATGGTTCCGCCGCCCACCAGCACCACCTTCTTTCCGCTCAGATCCAGGAACAGCGGAAACTTCGGCGGTTTCTCCGGCGCAAGCTGCCAGCGCCGCCACTGGAAGAACTTCTCCAGCTCCTCCCCGGCGATGGCGCGCATGGCTTCCAATTCCTCTGGACTTCCGGGGCCGCCCGTTCCCAGTGCGTCCGTGTCGTAGCAGCGCAGCATTCCGGCGCAGGCGGGGTCGACGTCCCTGGGCACCGCGAGATCCACTGCCACTTTGGGCGGATGCTGCATTTCATGCAGCTGCGCAAGCGTCAGCGTATAGTGGGGACTGGCGGTGGCGGAAACCAGCGCGTCCGCATCCTCCATGGCGGCAAAGCGCTCCTCATAGGGAACCGCAGCGCAGCCGGCAGGCACCACAGTGTGCCCGTGGCGATAGGTGCGCAGGGTAATCTGCACTTTGGCCCCTGCGTCGCGCAGCAGCTCCGCCGCCAAACGGCCCATCTGCCCGTTGCCGATGACTACAATCCTCTTTCCTGCCAGGTCTCCCAGCTCCTGCTGCAAAACTTCCCGGCAGCGACTTCCCATGGACGGCACGCCCCGGCTCACGGGAACCTCCGTTCTGGCCCGCTTTCCCGCAGTCACCGCCCGGCGGAACAGCGCCGCCAGCACCGGGTCCGCAGTCTTTTCCTCCTGGGCTAGATCCATGGCTGTGCGGACCTGGGTGATGATCTGGTTCTCTCCCAGAATCTGCGAGTGAAGCCCGCAGGCCACCTCCATCAGGTGCCGAACCGCATCGGCCTCCGTGCGGGTGGTGAAGTAGGGTTCAAGCTCCGCCTCCGGCACGCCTGCACCCCGGCACAGCAGTCGCCAGGGCGTTTCCGCCTCGCCGCTGAGATACAGCTCCGTACGGTTGCAGGTGGACAGCAGCACGCAGCCCTCCACCCCCGGCTGCTGGCGAAGCCACCCCAGCAGGGCTTGCACCTGCTGCCGGGAGAACGCCAGCCGCTCCCGCAGGGCGATGGACGAGCGATGGCAGTCCAGGCCCGACATTACTATGCTCATACGCTTCCTCCTTTGGCAATGACCAGAGAGAAATAGCCGGAAGGCTCCTGAAGCTGGGAGAAATCGGGATACACCCGCTCATTGTCCATGGTACAGTTCTCCACCATGGACGCGCCGTCCAGCATGCCCCGCTCGCGCAGGGTCTGCTTCAGCTCCAGGATCGATTTTCCTGTCTTCATAAATACCTTATTGCCCGGCACATCCAGCAATTCCTCGTGACGATGAGAGGCAGGGATGATCAGAAGCGGTTCGTTCCCCCTGGCACAGGGACGTATTCAGCCGTGCAGCCGCCGCGCAGAAGGAGGTCACGCCGGGGACGATCTCCGCCGCATAGCCCTGCCGCTGCACCTTTTCGTGGATATACATATAGGTAGAGAAGATCGTGGGATCTCCAAGGGTCAGAAACGCCACCTGCTTCCGCTGATCCAGCAGGGCGCAGATCTGTCCGGCGGCGGTCTCATAGGCCGCGTCCAGCACGGCCCTGTCCCGCACCATGGGGGTCTTGACGAAGACCAGCTCCTGGCCGTCCAGATAGCTCTTCACGATGTTCAGGGCTGTCTTTTCCGAGCCGCTCGTGTCCGGCACCATGACTACATCGGCCTGACGCAGAACCCGCACGGCTTTCATGGTCAGAAGCTCCGGGTCGCCGGGGCCGACGCCCACGCCCCACAGCTTTCCACCCTGGGGCAGGGCCTGCACAGCCTGGCGGCAGTGCTCCACAAACAGTGCCCGGATTGCCGGACACTGGCCAAGTCCCTGCAGCACGCAGCGCACCGCATAGCCGTCAGCTTCCAGCTCCGCCTTCCAGGATTTCCCGTCGCCTGCCATATCATTGCGGGCGTGATCCCCGGCCACCAGCATGAACGGCGCCAGAATCACCTTCCGGATTGCGGGATTTTTTGCCAGCTGCTGCCGGACGCTGCCCAGGGTGGGGTAGCCCTCCACCGTGGCGACCAGGATTCGATCGCACTTTGCCTGGAGCATGTGCTCCATCTGGGCGTAAGCGGAGTTGGCGAAATGGGACGTGCCGTGACCCATCAGCACCAGCGCCTCGTCCGCCTGGGGATGGGGGAGCCACTTGTGCAGCCCGTCCGCCACGGCGGCATAGTCCGACTCCGCGTGCAGCAGCGGCATTCCCACGCGCACCTGCATCCGCAGGCGGTAGGGCTCCAGCTGTGCCAGCATCTTTTCGTATTCGTCCCCATGCATCACATGGGTGGACTGTACTGCCACATGGGTGAAGCCCTCCGCTTCCAGCCGGCGCATGGCCTGATCTACATTGTCGATCAGCAGACCGTCCCGCTGCCAGAGCTTGCGGATGATCATGCCGCTGGTAAATGCCCGGCGCACCTCCCAGTTCGGGAACGCTGCTGCCAGAGCCTGCTCCGTGGCTGCGATGGTTTTCTCCAGGGTATCGGGATAGGAAGTGCCAAAGGACACCGCCAAGATCGCTTGTTTCATGGGATCACTCGCTTTCATTCCGGGATGCGGTGTGCAGCGGGGCTTTTGCCCTTCCTGATGCAGGAAGACTTAACAGCTCTGCGTTCCCGGCTGGTGAGTTTGTCTTTCATTGCAAAACCTCCCTGAATACAGAAAATGGGTCGCCCTTGCGGCAACCCAATAAAGGGACAGCGATGCTGCCCGATTATTCCAGAGAAAGAACACCGCAATCCTGGAAACAATGACAGTGTGAGCAGGTTTCCTGGCTCCAGTTCACAGCTCTGTGCGTCTTCTCAGGCGTGCAGCCCAATGACATAGCAGCACATCGCTCCCTGTTGCAGTGACGGGTTCGCTTCGGACTTGCACCGAATTCCCTTTATCCCTATGAAGGGACTCACACATCAATAAATAATCATATCTTTCATAGCATAAAACACTTTTCTGAGTCTGTCAATGGTTTTTGCCCATCTTTGCCCACCCTTTGTTTTTCTGCGCCTGCCACCTGTGCTTTAACGATCCGGACTGTTTGGCGTCAACGGGAGATCATACACACTGATTACAAGGATGGGTTGCGGATCAACACCGTTTCCAGGTTCGCGCTGAACCTGGAGGTGAAAATCAGATGAGATACTCAAACTGGCGCAGCCGTCAAACGCCCCGCACCCATTTGTTGTCACGCTCTGCGGAATCGTCACGCTGTTCAGGTTGTAACAGCTTCAGAAAGCACAGACCCCAAGCGCGGTCACACCCTCCGGGATGACCACATCCCCGCCGGGGTCGGTGTATTCTTTCAAAACACCGATAGTAGCTCCCGTAGATTTCACTGAACAGCATCCGCATCCCCTCCATACATGGCCCGCATGGCCTCCAGATCCCCGTAGAACCGCCTCGGAACCTCCGGGTTGCTGCATTTCAGGGAGACGATCCGTCCGGTGAAGCTGCGAATCCAGGGCAGTAGCTCCAGCGCATCGAACACGTCTGCCGCAAAGCGCCAGTTTCCGTCACCGGGCTCTTCGACGCGTCCGCAGCGCTTCTCCCGGTTGAGCCGCCGGACGACGTAATCCTCCTCCGCTTCCGCGTGAATCACCAGCTCCAGATGCTCGGTTTCATCGCCTGCCTTCGTGGCAACGCCCCAGACCTTGGCTTTAAATGCCTGCCGGCTAATGCCTGCCGGCTCTCCGCTGGCTGGGCCTCCGCCGGCTCGCCGGGCTTCACGGCATCGATCAGATCCAGACGGTGGAAGCTGAAGCCCTCTCCGGACTGGCCCAGCACGTACTGTCTGCCGGTCTGGGTGCTGATGTAGATTTTCAGGGGCAACAGGTCGTGGCTGCGCCGGTTCTGTACAATCGTGACGCGCCTCCCTTCTCCCATGGCCAGAAACAGGGCGCACAGGATTTCGCCGTCCAGCGCATTCAATATGTAGTGATGCTTGAATCGGAAGTATTCTGTCTGCGCTTCCAGCTTGTCCAGGAGGTAGGAGCCGACCACGCCGAGCGGCACGGCCTCGGAGAAGAACGCCGCCGCATCCGCCCAGCTGGAGAGGGAGGCGTCCGTGTGTTCCAGATAGTAGAACGCCTGCCTTCCCTGCTTTTTCTTTTGCACCAGCCCCGTCTTCTCGTATTCCGACAGCTTCTTCCGCAGAGAGGATTCATCCGGCAGCTGAGCCGCCTCGAAATCCTGCAGATACTCTTCCAGTGCGTCCTGAATGCCGCTGAGGGTCATCCCATCCTCTTCGTCCAGCAGATCCATCAGGAGGAAGTGGAGGGTGATGTCCATATCGGTAAAGATCTTCGCCTTGAAGGCCCGGAACAGGGGATTGTGGGGCACACTCCGGCTGTCTACGGACAGGAACACCCGCTTTCCATCCGCATCCTGCCCGAACTTCATGTAATTTTCCAGCCAGCTTTCCACCCGACGGCACTCGTTGTCGTAGCATCGGGCGCTCTTGGCGTCGTGCTCCAGACGGTGCCGGAAGCCGTAGACGTAGAACGAGCGCATGTAGGGGCGGATGCGGTGAAAGCTCTTCATCAGTTCACTGTAAGCCATGTTTTTCTTCCTATATTATTCGTCTGCTTTGCGGCGTGATCCGATGCGTCCGAAAATGCAGCGCCATTTTTTTCGGGAAGCATTTCATGATCCCGATGCAATCTGAGGGACTGGCCGCTCCGTCGAGGATTCCGCTGAACAAGTCCACCTCACTGCCAGAATGCATCCATCGCCTCCAGTATAAGCGATGATCCTGCCGTGTCAAGAAAAGCCCTGTCACGAGGAAAGGACTGAATCACAAGGATGCATTCAACGCGGCAAGCCTCGATTTTGAGGATGAACTCATTGCGGAGTCTGGCAATTTTTCGATCCATGAAGGATTCAACGATCAGCATGGCATTCCGCTGGATGGATGCTCTGGGGCCTCTCCACAGTGCAATGCAGCCGTCCCAACCGGCAAAAGCGCTCCTGATTGCATTGCGGATGCGTTCCTTTGCACGGTGCACGGATATTTGATAAAATTATGACGGCATTCTGTATGTTATATCCAAATACCTTCAAAAAATGAATAAAAATTGGGAAAACATTTGACATTTTACTTGCGCCGAAATATAATATTATAAGTATAGAAAGCGCTCCGATTGGCGCTGTGGGCTGAACTCCGGTTCAGTCCTGTTCCATTCATGCAATACGAGAATCCTTGTCTGAAAAAATCCGAAAAAGATTTGGATGCCGCACACCGGTGGCAAATCGAGGCGGATGGTATAGAAAGTAAGAAGCCGATGTTTTTCGGAGGGCGAAGCTATGCCTGAAATGGCGGAGAAACATGTCAATTACGGTTGCCTGTTCTGCAAGGCCGGATGCGAACACAGGGTTGCAGCGGAACTGATGGAGACCAACCCGCACATCGAGGCGATTGCACCGGTGAGGCTGCGCTATCATCGCGGGAGGCAAAGGGACGAGCGGGATATACTGTTTCCGGGCTATGTGTTCATTCGGACGGATATGGACGGCAATCTTCCTCTGGAAATCAAGCACCGCTATGTGTATCGGGTGTTGTGCAATGCGGAAGGCGACTGGCATCTGTATGGGGCGGATGCATCCATTGCGGAGGAAATGTTCCGGGCGGGCGGCATCATCGGCTATTCCAGGGCCTATTACGAAAACAGGCGAATTAAAATCGTGGATGGTTTCCTGAAGAATTATGAGGGAAACATCACGCGGGTAAACCGCAGGATGCAGACCGCGGAGGTCGCGCTGACATTCTGCAAAAGGGAAATGCGGATCTGGGTTGGATTTGAAGAGATGGAAGCGGTTGATTCCGGTACATAAAGACGCATCGGGCGGGAACAGATATTTATATTTGTACAATTGATGAGGCGGAAAGGGAGTTGCGGTCAATGACAAAGAAGCGCGTTTTATCGATGCTATTCGTTCTTGCCCTGCTGACATGCTGGCTGGGCTATGCGGAGGGGATTGGGACGTCGGACAACACGGACAATCCGGCGGCGGAGGCCCAATCCAGCGTGCTGTGGCGCTATGACGACCAGCCGATTGAGAAAGACATCGAGATGGCGCAATTCAAGAGCACCCTGTACGAAAAGGGCTTTTACAGCTCGGCGCTCGGGAACGATACGGATATTCTCAACAGTCCTGAGCTGGATATCCAGACGAAGCTTGCGGTGAAGAAGCTGTGCGATCTGAACGACCTTGAATACTACAATAACGGAGTTTCCTACGATGTCTGGTGGCGCGTCAGCCTGGAACCGGATTCGCTGCTTACTCCGGCGTCAACGGGAGAATACAGGTTGATTCCCTATCTGTCCCAGGACAGCGGATTGGATACGTCCATTCAGGATATTCAGAACCGCCTCGTTCAGCTGGGCTACAACGGGGATTCCTTCACAAGGGGAGTGTACGACAGCAGTTTGCAGGATGTGATCTATCAGTTCGCAGACTGGGAAAACTTCAGCTATTCGGAGAGCAGCAACGGAATACCGGCGGAGATGCAGCGGCATCTGTTCAGCGAGGCTGCGAAACCATATGTGCAGGAGTCGGCGTCGTTTGCGGAACGATTCAACAGATTCATGCTGTCAACGACGAGCATATTCGGCTTCGCGATTCCCAATATTGCGCTGGGAATTGCGGGAATCGTGCTGGTGTGCCTGATTGTGCTGCTGATTCTAAAGCTGGTGCAGCCGGTGGAGAAGAAGGAAACCCCGCCTTCGGTACAGCACCGCAAGAGCAGGAAGAGGAAGCCGGGAGAGATCGAGTTTACGGTTTCGTATGAAAATCAACAGTGCGTGCACATCTGCAACATCAAGAAGGAGAAGTGCATCCGGATCGGCAGATCAACGGGCAGCTTCCCGCTGATAGCCGAGGACGGCAGCGTTTCCAGAAGGCACTGTGAGATTTACAGCGAGGGAAAAAAGCTCTATCTGCACGATTTTTCGACGTATGGGACGGAGATCAACGGGCGGATGTGCAAGCATGAAAAGCATGTTCTCCAAAGCGGAGATGTAATCAAAATGGGGAAGCATGTCATTACCGTGAAATATTGAGGGCGGAGGAATGTGTTGATGAGCTCCGGACAGAGAAGAGTGTTGCTGGGCGTTGGCGGACTGCTGTTGGCATTCGTGCTGTTCTGGCTTGGAATTAACAGCATATTTCTGATGCTTGTGGCACTGATTCTGGTTCTGCTTGCATTGCTGATCGTCAAGAGGAACCGGCCGGAGCTTTTTTCATGCTTTTCCAGGAAAAAGCCCGAGATCAACGTCAAGCCGGACGAAAAGCCTGCTCCCAAGTGTGACAAGACCTACGTGGTCCTGTCCGAAGGCGTCGGAGCCGACGCCAAGCAGATCGCCGTCGACCGTCCGGTTTACAGAATCGGCCGGGCAGATGACTGCAATTGTGTGCTGCCCGGAAAGGGCATCAGCAGACATCATCTGAGAATTGAGTACAGCGAAACCGAAGGCGCGTGCTATGCAGTTGACGAGGATTCCAAAAATGGAACCTATCTGAACAGCGGGCGAATGGAGGTCGGCGTGCGATACCGTCTGACGCAGGGGGACAGAATCGCCATCGACGACCGGGCCTTTACCGTCGAGTACGCCCATTATTGAGCATTCACACAGGAGCCTTGCACGCTGAGAGAAGCGGGCGGGCGAAGAATCCGAAACAAAGGATGGTGTACCTATGTATACAGCGTGGCTGTCATTCGGTGACTCCTGCAAGGATGTGTTCTTCCCGGATCACGAGAACTGGAATGTGAAAATTGTTCTAAGTCAGGAAGAAACAGGCTGGCAATACGATGTGAGCATCTCCATACGAATGCTCGATGGCCACATGTATATGATGCCGGACAAGCCGCTGATCTGGAAGAACAGCGACCGGAACCGCGAATGCGAGGTCAGTCCGAATGTCGTGCTGAATATCTGCGACGGTAGGACGAACAGAATGCTGACCGTGATCATCAAGCAGTGGGATCGGAACTGGCTCTGCTTCGACAAGTATGTCATGAAGCGGGGCAGGCTGCTCGTCGGTCGCAGCGATCAGGCGGACATCCGCGATACCAGCTCCGTGATCAGCTCGGAGCACGGCACGCTGTCCATGGACGAGCACGACCGCATCGAGTATCGGGATCACTCCGCGAACGGCACCTATCTCAACGGCCGCAAGATGTCCGGAAATGCCGTGCGGCTGGGATACGGAGACATTCTTTCCTTCACCTCCGGAATGAAGATCGTGTGCCTCGGCGCATACATTGCGGTCAACCGTATGCCGAGCATCAGGCAGGTTCGCCTCGAGAAGCGGAAGGCGCCGGCGGCGCCCGCGCGCAGGGAGGACGATCTGCAGACCAACGTCTGCATCGAATACCAGCGCGCGCCGCGCATGCTTGCAAAGTGCGAGCTTGAGGACGTGGAGATCGAGCCGCCGATCCCGAAGCAGGGACAGGCGCAGGGGCCGCTGATTCTGCAGCTGGGCCCCTCCATGACGATGGTGCTGCCGATGCTCATGGGCACCGTGGTTGCCAGCGGCGGCAGTCGTCTGATCTCGTCCGGCCTCGTCATGATTTCAACCTCCTCCGTGCTGGCGGTGATGTGGGGCCTGGCCAACCGGAGCTACCGCAAGAAGCAGGAGCGAATCGCCGAGACCCGCCGCAGGGAGCTGTACCAGCAGTACATTCAGGAGATGGAGGCAGAGCTGAAGGAGAACGTTGCCCGGGAGTTTCACAGGCTGTCGGAGAACTATCCCAACGCAGCGCAGTGCGCCGCGCTGCCCTCCGATCAGACGCACCGGCTCTGGAACCGCATGCCGACGCATCCGGATTTTCTGCACGTGCGCGTGGGCACCGGAACTGTGAAAATGCCCTATGAAATCTCGATTCCCAAACAGAAGCTGTCCATCATTGACGATGCGCTGCGCAATGAGCCGAGCCGGCTGAAGCAGACGTACAGCACGATCGCTGATGCACCGGTGATCCTGCCTCTGCTCGAGGAGCCGGTCATCGGAATTCTGGGCGATATTCAGGCAACCCTGTTCGCCCAGGGCATGCTGATGCAGATTGCGGCGCTGCACAGCTATCACGATGTGCGCATCGTGGTATTGACGGAAGAAGCAAGCGCGTCGCAGTGGGCATGGGCGCGCTGGCTGCCGCATGTGTTTGCAAACGAGGATCGCGACCTGCGCATGGTTGCGAGCACCCCTGGCGATATTCATGACGTCGTTTCGTATCTGGACGAGGTCGTGACGATCCGAAAGAACAGCGCCCGGCGCGACGATGCGGAGGAGGATGCGGGCAATCAGACGGATATGCCGCTGCCGCATTACGTCGTCTTTTGCACGAGCTATCGCATTCTGGAGAGCGAACCGGCGATGCGCTCGCTGCTGATCAACCATTTCGGCATGACGCTGGTCATGACCGCCACGACGCTCTCCAATCTGCCCAAGGAATGCAGCTGCGTGCTGGACATTCATGGAAACAAGGGAACCATGCACAGCTGCGCCGGCGACTCCAGGGCCATCGAGTTTGAGTATCCGGACCGAACCTGCATCAAGTCGTTCTCCAAGCAGATGGCGCCGCTGCGGGTGCGGGACGTCGCGGAGAGTGCGGCGATCCCGACGCTGGTGTCGTTCCTGGACATCTACAACGTGCGCAGGGTGGAGAATCTGGACGTATGGCGCATGTGGTCGGAGAATCATACCTATGACGGACTCAAGTCGGTCATCGGCTATCGCGCCGGCTCGCAGCCGTTTGTGCTGGACATCTCCGACAAGTATCACGGCCCGCACGGCCTGATCGCCGGCACCACAGGCTCGGGCAAGTCGGTCATGCTGGAGACGTACATCCTGTCGCTGGCGCTGAACTATTCGCCGCGCTACGTGCAGTTCATCCTGATCGACTACAAGGGCGGCGGCATGGCGGACGCCTTCCGCAACCTGCCGCATGTTGCCGGCATCATCGACAATTTGCAGGGCGAGCGCGTCATCAATCGTGCGCTTGCGTCCCTGAATGGCGAAATTCATCGCCGAGAGCTGATTTTCAAGGAACACAAGGTCAACAACATCAACGATTACACCCGCCAGTTCGGTGAGGAGAGGGGCAAGGAGCTGCCGCATCTCGTCATCATCGTGGATGAATTTGCCGAACTGAAGGCGGATCAGCCCGACTTCATGCGCGAGCTGGTCAGTGCGTCGCGCGTGGGCAGATCCCTGGGCATCCACCTGATCCTGTCGACGCAGAAGCCGTCCAACTCCGTCAGCGATGAAATCTGGGCAAACTCGCGCTTCCATCTCTGCCTGCGCGTGCAGACGCGCCAGGATTCCATGGAAATGCTCAAGCGCCCGGACGCAGCATACATCAAGGGCATGGGCCGCTGCTTCATCCAGATCGGCAACGACGAATTGTTCGAGCAGGTGCAGACGAGCTATTCGGGCCTGAGCTACCGGCCTGACGAGCCGCGCGAGGAGGAGATGCCGCAGCTGATCTCGCCCATCGGACATGTGGTGCGCGTGCCCAGAATACTCGACAAGGAAGAAAATAAGAAGGAAACGACGCAGATGGACGCGGTGCTGGAGCGCATCTATCAGGTCGCGGGCGAGCACAACATTCTGCACAGCCGTCAGATGTGGCTGCCTGAGCTGCCGGGGCGCATTGCCCTGCGGGATCTGGAGCTGTTCCAGCGGTTTGCATGGGATGGCGAAAGCTATGCCAATCCGGAGAATGTATCCGCCATGATCGGTCTCGCGGACGACGTGGCGCGGCAGCGCTATCTGCCCTATTTCATCGATCTGACCGCAATGCGGAATCTGATTGTCGTCGGCTCGACGGGAACCGGAAAGACAACGTTCCTGCAGAGCTTGGTTTACAGCATGTGCAGCATGTATGATCCGGAGCATCTGCACTTCTATATTCTGAGCTATACCAGCCAGACGCTTGGCAACCTGACGGCGTTTCCGCAGGTGGGCGACATCGTCTTTGAGGACGATGTGGTGTCGACGAAGCGCTTCCTCAACATGATGATGGAGGAGATGACGCGAAGGGCGGAGCTCTTTGCGCAGTCGGCCACAGACAGCTTCACCGAGTTCAACAGTGCGCGCAGGCGCAGCGGTGAAGCGCCGGTGCCGGCCATCGTCATCCTTGTCGACCGCTTTGAACAGCTGCGGAACATGTTCGCAAACGACGAGTACTACACGAAGTGCATCCAGCGCCTGATTTCCGAGGGCAGCGGACGCGGCATTCATCTGGTCGTCACCGCGATGGCGAAGAACGAGGTGCCCTCCAAGCTGCATTCGTTCTTCGGCGGACTTTCGCTTCAGGGCAAGGACAGAAGCGACATCTCGGATTGCATCGGCATGCGTGTGCCCTTCGACATGCCGCCCGTCGCCAACCTTGCGGGTCGCGCGACCGGCGTAATCGACGGTGCGATCTACGAGATTCAGCTGGCGCTCGGTGGAAGAAGGGCGGCGCACGACGGATCCGGCTTTGCGTCGCTGGGCGACGCCTCCGGATTCATCATCACGCACCGGCTGGACGGCGACGCCGGCATGACGGATGTGGATCGTGCGGAGGGCATCCTGTCGCTGGCGCAGGAGATGTCTGCGGCATGGAAGGGAAAGCGTCCCGAGGCCATCCGCAGGATTCCGGAAAAGCCGGTGTGGACGGATCTGCAGCGCCTGAGCGGCTACGCGGAGATGATCCATTCCGATTTCATGGTTCCGATCGGATACGACATGGTGCAGGCCACACTGGCGGGACTGAATCTGGAAGCGAAGCCGTCGTGGGTCGTCCATGGCCCGCGCCGCAGCGGAATCACGAACTATCTGAAGCTGATGGCGCGCGTGATGCGCGATCGCGGGGCGGATCTCTTCATCATCGCCGATCCGGGCTGGAAGCGCTTTGCCCGCGAGCTCGATGCGCCGCTTTACAGCACCGCGGACGAGATCTTCGATTTCCTGAACATGTTCATCAAGGAGTACGCGGGGCCGCGCAAGCCCCTGCATGACGTGGCGGAGCAGCAGAGCAAGGCCGCCATGCGCAAGCAGGCGATGGAATTCAAGCAGGTCTGCGTTCTCATTGACAATGCGGAGAGGCTCTACAACCAGTTCAGCCGCGAGGAGGACGGCAGCCGGATGCGCGTCATGCAGGGCCTGCTGAGCCAGATCGCGAGCAAGAAATACTACAATTTTGCGATTTTCATGGGCATAAGCGCCGCCGAGCGACAGGTAATCTCCTTTGAACCGCTGAAGACGGCGATTGCGCAGGGCCGCGCCATCAGTTTGGGCGGCAAGCTGAGCGAATTTGATCCCTGCGGCGTGGGGCAGGCCCTTCCGACAAACGTTCGCGGCAAGGCCTGGCCGCTCGGCCAGGGCTTTGTCGGCGACAGTGGCAATGTTCTGCAGATCGTTGTTCCGTTGGCAGAAGTGGAAGAGGATTGAGGAGATAGACGATGCTGCCGGTGATTGTATGTGAACCGAATCCGCAACTGCGGGTGCAATGGATGGAAGAGCTGGATGAGCTGGCACACGGCGATTACGCATGTGTGCGCATGAATCTGATGTATGGTCTCGAGCATGAGCTGGAGCGCATGCTCGAGACCGAATCGGGCGTCATGCTGGTGATCCTTGCAGTCAGCGGTGGAACGAAGGATGAAATCAACAGAAAGCTGGCGCTGTTCGATGCAATCACCGTTCGCAATCGCGACAATTATACCCTGGTTTGCATTCACGATCCGAACCAGGTTGCGGAGGTGCTGAACCGGTGCATGCGCCCGGCGGGCATCCTGATCAAGCCGTTCGAGCGCGTACGGATGGAGGAGAGCCTGCGGAGAATTCTCGACGACTATATCGCCCTTCAGGGGATTGAGGACAACGATGCGTTCATGATGATCTCCTCGGGCAGAACGATCCAGCGCATCGCCTACACGGAAATCATGTATCTGGAGGCGTGCGACAAGATGCTCAATATCTGCACGAAGCGGCACGTCATCACGGCGCGGATGAGCCTGAATGCGGTGGAGAGCACGCTTCCCAAGCTGTTTGTCCGATGCCATCGCTCGTACATCGTAAACCGCAATTGCATTGAACAGCTGGATCTGACGAATATGATGGTGGAATTGAAGACGCGGGAGAAGCTACCGGTGTCGCGCTCGTACAAGAATGCGCTGCGCCAGAGCTTTGGAACGGAGGCAATGGAGTGAAGATTGAAAGAATTGCCTTTCGGTTTCAGAAGGATGAAATGCAGGTTCTGATGAGGCTGCTGGGCATCGAAGCTCTGCCGGGAGTGGAAACCGGCGCCGCGGCAGATGAAGAACGCGCGCTGCAGGGCCTGATCGACGATGGAATTGTTCAGGCTGTGGGAACGGAAACGATGCTGGTGGATCGCGCAGTTTCGCTGACGCTGCTGAATGCCGCCGCGCATGAATGCTGCGCGATGGTCGAATCGGAGCGCGCCCGCATGGTTTTGTTCAGGGGAAAGCTCTTTGACGTGATTGTCAATACGAACGAAGATATGAGCAGTCTTTGCCCGGTCAGGGAATGGGGACAGGCCTGCCGCCAGTTTCTGCAGGAGGCGGCGCGCATGCAGGCCGTCAGGTTTGCATTCATGGAGAAGGGGACTGACCTGAACTGGGAGGATGCGCCGCAGGATGGCCTGACAGAGATTTTGAGGCAGAAGCTGTCGCTGTACAGCGGACGAGAGGATTGAAAACATGCAGACGATTATCGTGGAAGTATTTGTTCCGGCAGTCTCTGAAACCTTTGACTTCAGATTGCCCTCGACGGCATATCTGAATGATGTGGTCAATGAGGTGATTCGCATCCTGGAGGCGACCCAGCACAACCTCATGTTCGACAAGGATGAACCGATGCTCTGCGACCGCATGCGCAACAGGGCGATGAACCTCTGGGAGACGGTCGCCGAGGCGGGGCTGCGGGATGGCGCGCGCCTGATCCTCGTGTAAAGCGGCAAAAATACCGTTCGCGCCAGAAAACGGGCAATTCGTCGCATTTTGCTGAAAGATCACGGCGGGATGCGTAGAATAACAAGTGTCAAGAGGAAATGCAAACAACGCATGAACCGAGCAGCAAACTGAAAGGAGAAAGGAACAATGATCGGAGAACTTCTTGTACAGGCATCAGAACTTCTGCAGGCAGCAGCGGAGATGAACCAGGCGATGGAACTCTACCACGAGGCCGTGGATGCGGCAAAGACGGCCGCTGGTGAGCTGGCCTCCAAGTGGGAGGGCGCTTCCAAGGATGCGTTCGTCGCACATCAGGAGAATGCCTACAACTGGCACATGAGCATCATCGGCGTGGTGAACGAGATGATTTCGGTGATCCGCAGGGCTGTGGATCTGTACAATCAGATGGAAGATACCGTGAAGGGCTTTATGCAGGGCTGACCGCAGAGAATTCATGAGAGGAGAGAAAAAACATGGCAGCAAATGATCGCATTCTCGTGAGCACTTCCGAGATGGAAGCCACGATTCAGAAATATGAAGATGCACGTTCTACGATCGAAGACTCCTTTGCGAAGCTGGAGTCCGCGAAGGATCATCTGGACAATTGCTACAAGGGACCGGCCTGGGCAGCCCTGACTGCAAAGTGGGCCTCGATCTACCTCAACCTGAAGACGGCGAACCGGGCCATCGACGCGGCAGTGAACGGCCTGCGCAACACCATCAGCACGATGGAGGAGAAGGAATCCGCGAACTCCAGTACCAATGCTTCCCTGGATGTTGGCACTGCCCCCACGGTATATCTCTGATCGGCAAGGAATTGGGTTTCCGCTAGGAACAAGGAGGGGCATCGGCAATGGCAGTGTATGATTCGGCCAAAACACGTGAGGTCGCAAGGCTGATCGGCAGGTTGGCGGAAAGCGTGAACTCGGGTGTCTCACCGGCATTGCGCCGCAGCGTGGAAGAAACGGACGTGATGCAGGGCAAGACCGCAGAAGCGCTGGAAGAACGCTTGCAGCTTCTGACGAAGAGGTGTTCGGGCATGGTCAATGAGCTGGAAGAATTGTCACGACTGCTGAACAGATGTGCCGATGTCATGGAAGAGACTGACGAACAGCTCGCCGGCAAGCTGTAGCAGGAGGTTTGAATGCGAATCAAATGGAGCAGCGAGGCGGCATTGGAGATTGCAGGTCAGTTGGAACGGGCTGAATGGGCAATTGAGGATAGCTGGGGACTGATCGCAATGATCCGGACAGCGCTGAACGAAGCAAATCCGGACGGCGAGAATCAGGCGCTCAGGAAGGCTTCGGAACGATTTGAACGGGATGTCGTTTCCATGAAAAAGTTTACGGATCTGCTGAACGATACGCTCACGGGCGTAAAGCGGGCGGATCAGATCATGACAGAAGCGGAGCGGGAGAATGCAAGTCGCGCTGATGGCATGGAAGAGGGAACCACCTATCAGCAGCAGGCGGGATCTGCTTCCTTTGGGAAGATCGACTGGTCAAGGATTCACAGCGCCCCGATGCCGTATCTTCGCATCAACCGCGTCCCGCTTCCGGAATGGCTGGACGATATGACCGCAGATCCCCAGATATTCACTTTCGTGAAATGAAGGACAGACGCAAGGACGAATGATTATAGGAGGATTCAATCATGGCTGAATTTGATGTAACGCTCTCGGCAATGACGGATGCAGCAAGCAATATCAACAATTATACCCAGCTGTTCAAGGAGAACGCCGACGCCATCTATCAGGCGGCGCAGACGCTGAGCGAGGGCTGGCAGGGCGACGCTTCCCAGACCTTCGTGGACAACATGGAGCAGCTGCACACCTGGATGAACGAAATGTCGGCGATTCTCGAGACCTATTCGACGGCGCTGAACAAGAACCGTGAGAACTACGAGGAAGGCGACGTGCGCAGCGCCGCAAACTTCAAGTAATATGCCCACGGATGCGGAACGGACCGATCTGAAGAACAAGCTTCAGGAGGTTCGTACGATGGTAGCGGACATGGAGGTGCGCCTGAATCAATTGCCCTACCGCAAGGAAACGGAGGAAATGCACCAGGTCATGTCCAAGATGGTTGTGGAACTGCACAGAATGGAACACAATCTCGCGGTGATGCTTGAGATTGACGATGAGAATGGAGGACACGCAGATGGCGATTATTGATAATCTGAGAGTGAGCGAGGAAGCGCTGCAGACGGCGATTTCCAACTATGAGACCAAGCGCGTGGAACTGGAGAACACCTGCCTGAAGATTTCCAACGAAGTGCGCGTGCTGGACGGCACCTGGCATGGCGAGGCCAGCGAGAAGTTCAAGAGCCAGTTCGACGAGATGTATAACAAGCTCAAGCAGAGCGATACCTCGATGGCAAATATCGTCAACAACCTGAAGAAGGCGCTGGAAACCTACACCAACATGGAAGAACAGATCAAGACGATCATGATGAACGCGGAAGAGGGAACGCAGTATCTTTAAGGCGCTTTCGCCTGCGGCGAGAGGTCATTTGAAAAAATGGACCTCCCGCCGCAGAACGGCAAATGAACGAGGCGGGGATGGTGAAGCATATGAGTCCTGGCGGATACGATTATGATACTGCCGAAATCCGCAGGGAGGCGCGAAAGATCAAGCGCTGCTGCGATTGTATTGCGCAGTCGGCAATCCCTGAAGCGGAAAAGACCCGGCAGATCCTGGATGGCAATTTCGAGGGTCAGGCGGCGGAGGCGCTGGATGCGCGACTGGTATCTCTGACGAAGGACATCGGATTGCTGCGGAATAATCTGAGTTCCGTGTATACGGCGCTCATGCGATTTGCGGATGAACTAGAGAGGCGCGATGCCGAGCTCGCGCGCATTATGGGCGGAAAATAGCGGACGGAGATCTGCGGCAGACAGAGATTTGATCTGATTAACGATGTAAGGAGACAGAAAAGTGAAGGATTATATCAAGTACAGCGGAGATAATCTTGCTGCCGCCTCATCCCAGCTCGGGAGACTGTCCAACACGATGTCTGATGTTGCAGACATGCTCTCGGCGGTAGATACGTCCGCCGGATGGTGGACGAAGATCGGATTGCGCACAAGCTACGGCGATGCCCGGGATACGGTACAGGCGGGAAGAAGAAACGCCAGCGCAATCCGTCAGAAGACGGAAAATACGATTTCTGGAATCAGAAAGACGCGGGAAACTTTTGACGAAGTTGAACGAAACATAGATCTGGGCGGTACTGGAACCGATCAATCGGTATACCAGAACTCTGGCAATGGCGTCGTTGCGCACGATGCTGAGGTCGGTGATGCTGCCACCAGTTCGGATAAAAAGACCACATCGAAGTTCTGGGAGTTCCTGGTGAAGGCCATTGGCGGAACCTCCGGAATTGGCAAGATTTTTGAAGGATGGGTTGGAATCGGAACGTCGAATGATCTGATTTCTTTAGGAAAAGGAGTAACAAAAGTTTGGCAAGGCATTGATAAGGCGGTAACAGATGATATACCGAAATGGGTAGATGCGATACAGAAAAGTAAGCAAGCGAAGAATATTGCTGAGAATGTCGGAAAGGCAAAGCAGGTAGCTGATGGGGCAGCTTCTGCCAAATGGTCCTTTGATACATTCGCAAATACGTTTAAAGATACGTTCCAAGAGAAGTTTAAAACGGGAATAGCAAAGCCTATGACGTGGCTCTTCTCCGGAGTGTTGGCTGTTTATGACACAGTAGGAGATATCCAAAATCACCGGTATGCAAGCACGGATGACTATGTAGTCAAATGGGCGTCAAGAACCGTGGCAGATGTTGCAATCAAGACAACTGTAAATGCCGGTGTAACAGCCGCAGTCACTGCGGGACTGACGGCAGCTGGAATTGCAGTAGGCGGATGGGTTCCCATCGCAGCGGGCGCGGTTACGGCGTTGACTGTCTATGGAGGGGACTGCCTGGTGAAGTGGGCATCGAAGGGAACATATTCAGGAATGTCGGATATGGTCAGCGATTGCGCGGTAAAGGTATGGGATAATGCAAAGCAAAATGTCAAAGCAAAATGGCAAGAGGTAACGACATTCTGGAAAAGTCCGATTGCTAGTCTTGTCTACGGGAATTAGGATTCGATCATAATTGAAGGAGGAATCAAAAATGGCGTTGGTTGAGATTCGTAAACTCTTGCCGGTAGGTTCGGTGGTTCTGCTTTCTGGAGGAAACAAGCGTCTGGTGATCATCGGCGTTCGCCAGACAGACAACAATACGGATACGGAGTACGATTACATGGGCGTGTTCTATCCGGAAGGGAACATGGGTGAGGAGCGCTATCTGTTCAATGACGAGGACATCGCCGAACGGGTTTTCATTGGTTACAGCGATCCGGAGCGAGAGAGCTTTCTTGAGCAGCTGGCCAAATTCTATGAGAATCAGTGAGCCGGCCGTGTAGGGCGAGGATTCTGACAGTTGCATTGATTTTTATTTGCCTGTAATGATTTGTTGGAGGAGACTGAAGCCATGAAACGAGTTGCGAAAGCAGGTTTGCTGGTAATTTTGGCGGTTGTATTGTTCGCACAAGCCGCGTTTGCCGAAATGCAACCTCCCAAGCTCAACCAGGTACAGCAGGACGGAGCGCTGCTGCAAATGTATGTGAGCCTGACCAACGAACTGGGGGATCCGCTGGTGAGTGGCTTCAGCCCCAATCAATTCAATATCAGCATGGATGGCTCGGATCCGCTGAACGTAGATGCCGCCGTCCCGTTTCTCGAAACGGGAATGGGCGTGCACTACGTTTTTGCTGTTGATGTGTCCAAGCCGGTCAATCGGATGATGCCGGATGTCCGCAGCGGCATGTCGGCGTTTGTGGACAGCCTGAACGAGAACGACGCCGTTTCGATCCTCACGTTTGGAACGGACGTGAAGACGCTGGCCTCGCACAGCACGGACAAGGCGGCGCTGAAGGAGATCATCAAGGATCTCGCCGCAACGGAAATGGATACGGTGCTGTACAAGGGAACCTACGACGCGGTGCGCCAGGCCGCGAAATATGGCGGGCGCAGCGCCGTGATCGTCATCACGGACGGCAAGGACGATCCGGGCACGCACAACGTCGAAATCCAGCAGAAGTATACGAAGGACAGCATCTTTGAATCCGTGAAGTCTGCCCAGGTGCCGCTGTACTGCATCGGCATGACGGACAACAACGATGTGGACGCCGAGAGTCTTCTGGAGTTTGCACAGGTCACGGGCGGCGACCAGTATCTGGTTCCCGCTTCGCAGACGATCAATAAGCTCAACACAATCAAGGATCTTGCAAGCAATGTTGTCGTTCTGTGTTCCGTTCTGACGAATCCGGAGGGAAAGATGAACAGTGCGGAGCGCCATGCGTTCTGTGTGACGTTCAACGGAATGGACAGCAACACGCTCGAACAGGACATCTCCTGGGCGGCTGTCCCGACGCCTTCTCCCACGCCTGCGCCGAGACTGACGCTGACGCTGGATAACCAGCAGTTCGAGCCGATGCCCGGAACGGCCTTTTCGTTCAACGGCCTGATTGAATACGAGGGCGATGTCAGGGCGGAGGATCTCGTCGTCCTTGTCAACGATGAGGCGTGGGAGCTTCAGACGCACATGAACGGCGAGGGACAGTATACGTTTACGGCGAGCGGCACGGTGCCGGAAAGCGCGCAGAACGTCTTGCAGGTGCGCGTCGCAATGCGGGACAGCGAAACGGCCTCCCGATCGGTCAGCCTGAATCTGGCGACGCCCACGCCCTCTCCGACGCCGACAGAAGAGCCGACGCCGACGCCTGCACCCAAGCTCACACTCACGCTCACCGATTCGGAGCTGATGTATGTGGCGGGTGCGGAAATCGCTGTCCGGGGAGTGATTGACATTGAAGGCAAGGTGGCCGCCGAGGACCTGATCCTGTATGTGAACGAGGAAGCCTGCTCGATGGATACGTGGGCAAACGGCGACAATCAATACAGCTTCAGCGCAAATTGCAAGGCTTCGGATGCGATGAACGGGGTATTGGAGGTCAAGGTTGCCATCCGGGATACGAACTTCTCCTCGATCATCCAAAAGCTGCCTCTGGTTACGCCGACGCCTGCGCCGACCGCCACACCCAAGCCGCAGCTGATCTTCAGCCTCGACGAGAAGGATATTTCGGTGAATTCCGGATCTGCAAAGACGATCACCGGTATCCTTCAGACAACCGGTTCGATCAATACGGATATGCTTGTGCTCCTGGTGAACAACGAGGAGTGGAGCATGAGGCTGCTTGCGAACTCCGATAATCAGTATACCTTCTCGGCAACCGGAATGCTGGAGAATGTGAGCGACGAGGAATTGAGCGTTACGGTCGCATTGAAGGGCGCGGAGATCTATTCACTTCCCCAGAGAATCCTGACAATTACGCCGACGCCGGTTCCCGTGGTATCGCCTACGCCGCCGGTCATCGCAAAGCTGACGGAGGCGCCCACGGTTCCGCCCCGGCAGACGGCGGCGAGCATGACTGTGGTGGTCGCGGACGACAATGACGCGACGGAAGGCAAGGAAGAGACGATCATTCAGAAGGCCATGAGCTGGCTGGAAGAAAAGCACATTCCGATTTATGTGCCGATCGGCGTGCTTGTGCTGCTTGTCGTGCTGGTTGTGGTTCTGATTCTTGTGCTGTCAAGGAAAAAGCGGGAACCGGTTGTCGAGAGCACGGGCAATTTCATTACGGATAAAACGGGATACGCCGAAGCGAGCGTCACCGTCAGGGGTGAGGACGACGACCAGATCACCAGGCGAAATGATTCGGACAAGGCGCATTGGCAAGCTTCGTCGGATGAAGCTTCCATTGGCCAGGACTCGGATGGTCGCACGGTGCATCTGGATGACAGCCATACGGTGCGCCTGGATGACGAGGATTTCGGAATCGGCGCCACGGTTCGCCTGGAGGACGAGGATGAGAGCACCATGGATCTCCATATGGAAATCCGTCAATCCGGGCATGAACCTGAGAGCAGGATGTTCACGCTGAGGAAGGATGCGGAGGTTACGCTGGGAAGAAGTGAGCAGTCGGATTTGGTGATTTCTGGCGACATGGCCATTGCCAGAAGACAAATGAAACTGCTGTATGATGGAACGGACGTGTTCGTCGAGGATCTGTACTCCACCAACGGAACAAAGCTGAACGGCAAGCGCATTGTGCCGGAAGAAAAGTGCTGTATTGCGGATGGAGACGTCATCACAATCGGCGGGACGCAGATCACCCTGCGTTTTTCCAGATAAGCAAGAGCGTCAGAAAGTGACGTATTCCAAGGAACAAGAGTCTGCGCATTCAGGACGGCCGGCCTCAGAACCGGCGTTCTGAAGCAGACTCGGGAGAAAAAACATGAAACAAAAATGGATCATCGCAGGTTTTCTGGTCGCGCTTTTGCTGGGAAGCATCTGCGGAAACGCCGCACAACTGAACAAAAAAACGAGCATCGTTATGCCGGATGAAACAAGGGCTGCAGTCGCTTTGTCGACTGCAGCATCGGCGTCTGAAGAGGCGCCCACGCTTGTGCCGACTGCCACCTCAACGGCGACGGCGAAGCCGACTGCTGCCACGACGGCGAAGCCGAAGCCGACTGCCACCTCGACGGTGACAGCGAAGCCGACTGCCGTCACGACGGCGAAGCCGAAGCCGACTGCCACCTCAACGGCGACGGCGAAGCCGACTGCCACCTCAACGGTGACAGCGAAGCCGACTGCTGCCACGACGGCGACGGCGAAGTCGACTGCTGCCACGACGGTGACGGCGAAGCCGACTGCTACTTCGACGGTGACGGCGAAGCCGACTGCCGCCACGACGGCGAAGCAGAAGCCGACTGCTACTTCGACGGTGACGGCGAAGCCGACTGCCACCTCGACGGCGAAGCCGACTGCCACTTCGACGACGAAGCCGAAGCCGACTTTCGCATCTATGGCGACGCCGAAGCTGATTGCAATCCCTACGGCGAAGCCGAAGCCGACTTCCGCAGCTTTTGCGATGTGGAAGCCGACAGCAACACCTTCAGCGACGCCGAAGTCGACTCCCACCCCTGCGGTGACGCCGACTGCCACATCGTCTGTCGAGTCGGTGGAGACAGTTTTCTCTGAGGAGGAGAATGTGAAGGAGGAACCGGTGGATGCGACGGAGCAGCCGCTGAAGATTTCGATTCGGATCAACGACGGCGACCGCAAGCTTGTTCCCGACGTGAAGAAATGCGTTCGCTTCGGCGGCGTGGTGAAAGTCGAGGGAGCGCCTGAGGATGAGGATTCCATTATAGAATTGTACATCGGGCGATCGGCGGAGGATAAGGAAGGCGCGCAGTTGCTGGACGCTGTGTTCGAGGAGAACGGCGACGGAGAGCAGAGATTTGAAGTCATCGGCTTCAGCCTTGAAGCCTTCGAGAAGAATGCAAAGCTGCCGGAATCCCTGGCGCTGTTTGTGGGCATGGGGGAGACCCGGGAGTTCGTCATGGATCTGCCGGTCGATAACAACCACCGCGTGGTGCTCTACGGGCTGATCTGTGGAGGATGCATTATCGCGATGACGATATGTATCATTTTGCTGATACGTACCAACAGGAAGCTTCGCAGGGAGAAATATCGCCTTCTGGATTTGAAGACGAGAAAGAGCCAGAGGACCGTGCGGAACGAAAAATAACCGATCGTGATAAAGAGGAATCGGATATGAAAATGACGATAGAGGCTGCCGCGTACAATTACATCGGCGGCCGGAAAAACAATGAGGATAATTTTTATCTCAACGGAACGCTGTTGAAGCGCGAGCTGATGGATCGTGGCGGAAAGGTTTCCGTGGTCTGCAAGGAGCCGACGCAGATCTATGCGGTCTTTGACGGCATGGGCGGCGGCGAATATGGCGAGGACGCGGCGTATATGGCATCTGCCCGCTTGCAGGAGTATCAGGAAAAGAGCGAGCACCCGGACAATTCGGATTATCTGCGGAACTTTCTGACCGAGACGTCGAAGGAAATCGACGGCATCAGTCTGAAAAACGGTCTGAAATCCGGCGCCTGCGGAAGTACGGCTGCAATCCTGATCCTCGGCGACTGGTGGTTCCGAACTGCCCATGTGGGAGATAGCCGCATCTATCTGCTGCGAGGGAAGGATTTCACGCGCGTGACCAAGGATCAATCGGAGGTGCAGCGCCTGATCGACTGCGGTCGGATTACGCCGGAAATGGCGTTTACGCATCCGCACAAGAATGTCATCACGCATCATCTGGGCATGCCGCTGAAGGGCAAGGAGCTGGAATCCGTGATCAGCGTGCGCAGAACGCTGAAGGCAGGCGACTGGTTCCTGATTTGCAGCGACGGCGTGAGCGACAGCCTGCGGGATATTGAGATCCTGAAACTGATCAATACGGAGGAATCGCCGGCGGATAACGCAAATCGCCTGGTGAAATGCGCGTTTAATACGATGAGCGACCGGGGCGTTGAATCCGATAACCTGACTGCGATCTTTGTCAAGGTGTGCGGGGTCAACGCGGTCGATGAACAGGACAGGCGCGTGCGCAAGCTGCGCTTGCGCAGGGCGCTGCTCGCCGGTCTCACAGCTGTGTTTGGACTCGGAATGCTTGCAACGCTGATGCAGATCATTCAGTTTTTCAGATAAACCTGTAAATCGTCAAATACAACGGGGAGAGTAGGAATTTCAATGTTGAATTTTGAAGAACGCTTGCTGGCTTACAATCAAAACAAATTCTTCGGACAGTGGATGCTGGATGGAAGCGTGGAGCATGCCTTTCTGGGAAAGGGCGCATCCGGATCGGTTTACAGCATTTACAAGGAAGAGCGCGACGCAACCGGACATACGAATCGCTATGAGGCTGCGATGAAATTCATTCCGATTCCCCGCGACGGACAGTTTGACAAGGGCGCTGGACCGGAAACGCAGCGGCACATCATTGACCGCGATTACCGCTATGTGCGCGATGAAATCGAAGTGATGAAAAAGCTGGAGGGCGAGAGCAACATCGCCTATTTCCAGAACAGTCAGATTATTCAGCGCGAGGATACGTATGGCTGGGACATCCTGATCTGCATGGAAAAGCTGGTCATCCTCAAGGATTACCTGGCGCAGCGGGCGCTGGATCCGCATTCCAGAGCGTATCTGGAGCTTGTTCTGTACATCTGGAAGGAAATATCCATGGCTCTGCGCGTCTGTGAAAAGAGCGGAATTGTCCATATGGATGTTAAGCCTGACAACATATTCTATGCCCCCGGCAGAGATCACTTCAAGCTGAGCGATTTCGGCGTGGCCATTCCCAGCAACAACATCGCGCGGGGAATTCAGCACGGCACATACGGCTATATGGCGCCGGAAATCTTCAATAAGCTCGGCGGCGACAACCGCGCGGATATGTATTCCCTGGGCGTCACCATCTATGAATTGCTCAACGATCGCAAATCCCCCTTCCCGACGTATACGCACACGGGCTCCGAGTCCGCATATTATCCTGAAAAGCGGATCGCGCAGCCCATCAAGGGCGTTCCGAAGGACATCATGGACGCGCTGCTGCGCTGCCTGAAGTACAATCCCGACGAGCGCTTTTCCAGCATTGCCGAGATGGATCTGTGCGTTCAGTCGCTCTATATGAAGTACGTCGGCAACAAGCAAAGGCACCTGCCGAAATGGGTATTGCCGCTGGTTGCGGGCATTGTGATCGTCGGCGCGAGCGTCGCGGTCATCGCTGGAAACAGTTCCTCGCCGGCATCCAAGCAGGTAGTGGTTCAGCCCGTGGTGATCGACGACAGCCAGAAGCTTGAAAATGAATGGTTCGTGTCCAGCGATGATCTGGTTCTGACGGGCACGGCGCAGCAGGACGAAATGCTCATCGCACAGGTCAACGGCGAGGATTGTAACAGGTGCTATTCGGACAAGAACGGATTGTTCAGCCTGACGATCTCAAACGCCGCGCTTGTGGATGGAAACAACAGCATCTGTATCCGCTACGACAACGCTGAGCTTCAGGGACAGGACGGGCAGATCAACATGAAGGTGGATCGAACTGCGCCCAGCCTCAGTGTGCCGGATCGGGTCAACCAGTACACCCGACATGTGACCATCCATGTTGAAAATGAGACTGAAGCATGCCGGGCATTGCTGTATATGAATGACCAGCTGATGGCGCACGGAGAAATCACGTCGAAGGAAAAGACGTTCAACGATCTCGATTTTTCCGGGATAGAGGCCGGCGATCAGCTGATCGTAAGCATCTGCGACGCGGCAGGCAACGAGAGCCGGAGGATTATCAACTGTGTAAGAATCAGCGAAATCACGCTGGATAACCAGGCAGAATTGGAACAGGGAGACATGGGAAGCAGCTTCTGGAGGATTAACGATCGGATTGTCATCCGGGGCAGCGCGGAAGCCGGCGCGGCGATGATCGCTTCAGCCAATGAGAAGAGCTATCAGCTTACGGCGGACATGAACGGCGCGTTCTCGTGCGATGTGACGGACATTCTGGAGGACGGCGTGAATACCCTGACCGTAAGCTATGCGGAGGAAAATGCTTTCCTCGACAATACGCCGTCCGAAGAAAAGAACATCACCATCAATTGCAACTATCGCTCCAATTCGGCAATTGAAGCTGTGCCTGTTTCGGATACGCCGACGCCGACGCCTACGCCCACGCCGACTCCCACGCCGACGCCTACGCCCACGCCGACTCCCACGCCTACGCCTACGCCTACGCCCACGCCGACGCCCACGCCGACGCCGACTCCCACGCCGACGCCTACGCCGCCCCCCACGCCCACGCCGCCCCCCTCGCCCGTTCCGGTTCAGGAGGAGGTCTATCCGACGATTCGGAAGGGCGACGATGGCAGCGATGTTCTGGAATTGCAGAACCGCCTGCATGCGCTGGGCTATTTGGCGGACGAAGGCGACGGCATGTTCGATGGCAAGACACAGAATGCCGTCAAGTACTTCCAGAAGATCGTTGGCAAGGACCAGACGGGCATTGTCGATCACGAGCTTCAGATGCTGCTGTTCGCAGTCGACGCGCCCTATGCGCCCAGCGTCGGCACGCCTGAGCTGAGCATCGGCTCCACGGTCTATCAGGAAAATGACGTGACCTATGTCAGCGGCGAGACCATCATCTTTAACTGGACGGCCGATGGCGACGTGGAACGCTACATCGTCACTCTGAGGTACGAGGACGGCACCAGCTTCTCCCTGAGCTCCGGTAATGACGTCGGCAAGACCGTAAAGCTGGACACCCTGCGCTGGATGAAGCCCGCCGGCATGTGGCGACTGGAGGTCGGCGCGGTGGCAATCGGAGCCAGCGACGATCAGGCGGTGTGGAACAGCCTGACCTTCGGCGTGCCTGCAATGCCCGAACCGACGCCCATTGTTCGCGGAACAAGTCGGATCATGATGCCCACAGAGGTGATCGATCTTGCAGAGGTGCCTCTGGAGCTGTACCTTCATCCTGAAAACCTCCCTGTGTTCGGGAATGAAGCGGTCAGGCGGGGAGATGTGACGGAGATTGTCTTCCACTTGGATCTGAACGCAATCGGCAGCGACGCATGGGATGTATCCGCCGAAAAGGATTCTTCCGTAATGGCTTGGATGGAGGATGGCTGTCTGCATATCGGTGCAGAGGGCGGCGTCATTGCAAACGAGAACTGCGAAGAGCTCTTCGCCTCCTTCACCTCGCTGACGGAGATTGCGTTCAACGGCGCTTTCGATACCGGCAGGGTGACCAGCATGAACAACATGTTCTGCGGATGCGAAAGCCTGAGGAGCATCGATATAAGCGGATTCGATACTTCAAATGTGAGCGACATGGCATGGATGTTCGCGGCCTGTCCTGCGCTGGAGAGCGTGGATATGCACGACCTGGATGTTAGGCAGGTCAGGGATATATCCTGCATGTTCAAGGACTGTGTGCGCCTGACAGAGCTGAATGCGTGCACCTTTGACGCGGAAAAGCTGAGCAAGTCGGGCGGCGTGTTCATGGGCTGCGATCAGCTGGGAATGACCGTGGAGAATATCGTGGAGAAAAAGGAAATCTCCGCGCCTGTCTCCGAAGCGACGCAGGTCATCGGAACGAGCCGCAGGATGATGCAGGAGCGGATTGATTTCAATGAACTGAAGGACGCGTACGACAATGGCAGGAGCCTCCCGGTATTCGGCAATGAGGCGTTGAATCGTGCGGATGTGACGGAGATTGTCTTCCATTCGGATCTGAGCGCGGTCGGGAGCGGCGCATGGGATGTCTCGGCGGAGAGCGACAATTCCGTCCAGGCATGGATGGATGGAAGCTGTCTGCATATCGCTGCGGAGGGCGGAGTCGTTGCAAATGAGAATTGCAGATTCCTCTTCGGATACTATACGGCAGTGAACCGCATTGTGTTCGATTCCGGTTTTGATACGGCCAATGCGACGGATATGGCATGCATGTTCTATGGATGCGAGAATCTGATGGAGCTGGATGCGGCGGGCTTCGATACGCACAATGTAAGGGATATGTCGTTCATGTTCGACGGGTGCGAAAACCTGAGCATGCTGAATGTCAGCGGCTTCAACACGGAACAGGTTGCTTCCATGAGCTGCATGTTCCGGAATTGCAAGGCGCTCAGAGAACTCAATGTGAGCGGCTTCAACACCGCGAATGTGACGAACATGGTTTGCATGTTCTGTGAATGCTCGGGCCTGGAGACGCTTGATGTGAGCGGGTTTGATACGGGCAGGGTGAGCAACATGGAGGGCATGTTCTATAACTGCCGCATTCTGACCGATCTGGATGTGAGCGGGTTTGACACAGGCAGCGTGGAGTCGTTCAAGAGCATGTTCTATGGGTGCAGCAGCCTGACGCATCTGGAGGTGCAGGGATTCGATACGCGGAGCGCAAGGGATTTCTCCTATATGTTCGCAGAATGCCCGAATCTGGAATCGCTGGACGTCAGCGGCTTCAATACGGCTGCGATGGAGACGGCGGAAAACGTGTTCAACGGTTCGGAGCAGCTCGGCCTCTCTGAAGCCAATCTGGGAGCGAAAAAGCCCGCAATCGAATTGAGCCGGAAGATGATGGCTGAACCGTTGACGCTGGATGAATTGAAGGAAATGCACAGAAATGGCGAGTCGATTCCGGTGCTGGGAAATGAAGCCGTCAACCGTGCGGACGTGACGGAAATCGTGTTCCACAACAACCTCGGGTATGTCAGCTCGGATGTCTGGGACGTTTCTCAGGAGCGGGATTACTCCGTCTGTGCATGGATGGAAGGAACGACGCTGCATATCGGCACGGAGGGAAGGGCGATTGCAAACGAGGACAGTGCAAATCTCTTTGCCCTGTATACTTCCCTGGAGCGAATCGAATTCAATGATTGCTTCGATACAAGCGCCGTGACGGATGCAAGCGGGATGTTCTGGGGCTGCAATGAACTCAGAACGCTGGATCTGAGCTCGTTTATAAACTATCGTGACTGGAGAACCGAGGAGATGATCTTCGGCTGCAGCAATCTGCAGGAGTTGATGATCGACGGCGTCCTGATCTCGACGAGCGTGCTGCCGGATTACGGGCTTCGGGCCGGCGATGTGGGGAACTTTATCGATTTGCAGACGATGCGGTATCGCCGCGCTGTCGGCAGACTGGATCTGGGTTCCCTGGAATGGAACTATGAAACCTTCGAGGGACACGAGCGAATGGTCTCCTATAGGATGAATGACGAGGTTTCGATCAAGTTCTGCCAGAATGATCAGGTGAGCGCGCTGGCCTGCCAGCCGCTTGCGGCGGATACGGCGAACAATACCTGGGATCATGTCACTGAAGACACGATTTCTCTGGACGAGAATTTCACGCTCTGCGTGTATGCGCCGGCGCGGGGAAATGTTGCGGAGGTTTTCCGCCAGAACCTGGAGGGCGTAGAGCTGTTCTATGAATTTGCGAATGCCGTTGAAGAGGTAATCCCGGATTATTGGACTTACAGAGAGATTATGAACTACCTCCCGCAGTTCGGAGCCAGATGCGGGGCGGTCGGCAACTATGTTGATCTCGCCGCAAAGACGTATCATCAGCGCATTGCCGTGGTCGATTTGAGCACGCTGCAATGGGAGTACATGTACTATGAGGACCATGAACGCATGGGAGTTCGCGGTTTGAACATTAAACCCGTCGACAATGCGGAGGCTGCCAATGCCTGGTGCGCAGGGTACTCGGTGGTTTCGTCCTTTGACACCTGGGATCACGTGGCGAATGACATCATCTCCGTTGACGATTATTCGCATCTCTTGTTCTATTCCGAAACGATGGGAACGGATGCGGAGGAGTTCAGGAAATCGCTCCAGGGCAAGTATCTGTACTATGAGCTGGCGGAGGAGAAGGTGACGGATATTTCGGATACCGGGTGGCTGGCTTCCTATATCCAGAGCGCATCTGACGTCTTCCCGATGGAATTGGGGCCGTTCTCCAATTATGCGGATTTTGAAACGAGGACCTTCCATGCGCAGATCGGCCTAGTTTATATGCGGGATCTGTCCTGGTACTATTCGGAGATCGAGGGGCATGAGCGCATGGTGGCCGAAGATGCGGGAGTCCTCCCCTGCGAGAATGACAGGCAGAGCAACATCTACTGCTCGTGCTACAAGACGGTTTCCGCATTCAATACCTGGGATCACATTGAAGATAACATTATCGCGGTGGCAGATGGCGGGCAGATTGCGGTATACTCTTCAACGATGGGAACGGATCCTGAGGCGTTCAGGCTTTCCCTGAACAACAACTATATTTGCTACGTTTTGCCATCCGAAAATGTAGTGGATCTGGGAGGTATGTGACAGCTCTCCCGGCGCATGGGCAATTCGGAGATCCGGAAGCAGGACAAATCGTTTATGGCGGCGAATAGATCAATGGTGATCTGCCGCAGGGATGGGATTTGTCCGGTGAAGGCGAGCAAGAGAATACAAATGAATGGCAGAGAAAAGAATGAATGACGTGACGCAGAGCAAAAATGAGAAGGTATCCGTAATCCTTCCATTTTTCAACAATGAAAGGTACATTGAAGAAACCATAAATTCGGTGCGAATGCAGACCTGGGAGGACTGGGAGCTGCTTGCCATTGACGACGGATCGACTGATGCATCCGCAGAGATCGTCCAGCGGTACTGCCGGATGGATCAGCGGATCCGCCTGATCGAGCATAAGCATTCGGGTTCATCCGCCGCACGAAACCGCGGAATCGAAGAGGCAGAGGGAAGGTACATTGCCCTGCTGGACGCGGATGATCTGTGGCTGCCGGAATTTCTGGAAAAGCAGATTGGATTTCTGAAAGAGAAGGAAGCGATCTGCGTATGCTCCTCGTACGGCCTGATTGATGCGGACTCCAAGGATATTCGCAGGCCCGTAAGCGCAAAGCCGGTCATTACGGTCGACGACATGATGGTTACGAACTATGTCGGCTGCATGACGGGCGTCTATGACAGCAGCAAATATGGAAAGGTCTTTCTGGATCCGTATTTGAACAGCTTCCGGGATGACTATGCCTATTGGCTGAAAATTTGCCGCATGGAAGGAAGAATATTCTGCAATCAGGAGGTACTGGCGAAGCATCGGGTATATGGCCAATCGACGACCGGAAACAAGCTGCGGCTTGTAAAGGTGCAGTACCGCTTCTATCGCGATTATCTGAAACTAGGAATCGGGAGAAGCATTCTGAACACCGCCATCTGGGGTATGTGGGGAATCAGGAAGTATGTTATTGGATGGAGCCGGACGGCGAACCGGCCTCTAGGGGATTCAGATGTGTGACGTATTGGCGGTTGTTGTGACGCACAACCGGCTTGAGCTGCTGAAAAAGTGCGTTGCGGCGCTGGAAGCGCAGCCGGAGCGCTGCGATATTCTGCTGGTGGACAATGCGAGCGACGATCGGACGCCGCAATGGGCGGAGCAGGCGCATTCCGCAAACGACAGGATCAGCTACGTTCGCCTGGAGCAAAACACGGGCGGAGCGGGTGGATTTCATTTCGGAATGAAGTGGGCTGTCGAGCGGGGGTATCGCTTCGTCTGGCTCATGGATGACGATTGCATTGTCTGCGGCGATTCGCTTCAAAGGCTGCTGGAAGCCGACAGCCTGCTTGGAGGGCCCGAGCAATACGGCTTTCTCTCAAGCGTCGTGCTGTGGAAGGATGGCTGTGATTGCGTGATGAACCATCCGACGGTGGACAAGAGGTATTATACCAGAATTGAAGCCCTGAAAGAGGGGATTATCCGGATCAACCAGGCGACGTTTGTATCTCTGTTCCTGCCCATCGGGACAATTCGGGAGTTCGGCTATGTGATTCGCGAATACTTCATCTGGAATGATGACATTGAGTACACCAGAAGAATCGCGCGACGGGGCAAAAAGCCATCGTATCTGGTCGGGCAGAGCCAGGTATACCATATGATGGAGAACAATTGCGGAAACAGTATAGCGACAGATGATATTGCACGCCTCTGGCGCTATGTTTACGCGTATAGGAATGAAAGCTATACCTATCGAAGGGAAGGCCTGGTCGGGATCGCCAAGTACACGCTGCGCTGTGCGCGCGACGTGGTCCAGGTGCTTGCCTGTGCAAAGGATCATAAAATCAGGAGGCTGGGCGCAATTCTGCGGGGCGCTGCGAAGGGAATCGTGTTTCATCCCAAGGTAGAGTTTCCGGCTGAATAAACGGGCGCCATATGCCTTAGAAGAGGAGATGCTTGAAAACGAAAAGGAATCGAAAGAGTTACCTGCCGCTGATGCGCGAGCTGATCGTTCGCGACCTGAAGCTGAAATACAGAAGATCGGTGCTGGGCTATCTGTGGAGCCTGCTGAATCCGCTGCTGATGATGATCGTGCTGACGAATGTCTTTTCCTATATGTTTCGGGTGGAGGTGGAGAATTTTCCGCTGTACCTGATATGCGGCCAGACGATCTTTAATTTCTTCAGCGAATCGACGAATATGGCCATGTTTTCCGTCATTCAAAACGGAGGTCTGATCAAAAAAGTATACGTTCCAAAGGAAATCTTCCCGATTTCGCGGATCCTGTCGAGCTATATCACCACGCTTCTGAGCCTTCTGGCGATCGTGATCGTCATGATTTTTACGCATTCGGCGTTTCGGCTGACCGGCCTTATGTTCTTTATCCCGTTTTTGCTGGTGCTGGTGTTTTCCTGCGGCGTTGGACTGATCCTCTCGGCATTGGCCGTACAATTCAGGGACGTCACGCATCTGTACAGCGTGGTCACGCTGGCGTGGATGTACCTGTCCGCAATCTTCTATCCGATCAGCGCGGTTCCGGAGAACATGAAAAACATCATTCTGCACAATCCCCTGTACGTGTATATTTCCATGTTCCGCAGCCTGCTGATCGACGGCGTGATTCCGCAGACCGGTACCTTCATTGAAGGGACGGCCGTTGCGTTCGGGATGTTCGCCCTGGGACTTCTCGTGTTCAAAAAGATGGAGGACAGGTTTATTCTGTATATCTGAGGAGTAGTATGAAGCCGATTATTGAATTGGATCACGTGTCCATGCGCTTTAACCTTGAATTGGAAAAGACGGATACGATCAAGGAATATTTCATGAAACTGGTTCGCCATCAGCTGAAATTCAATGAGTTCTATGCGCTCAAGGACATCAGCTTTTCGATTAAAAGGGGAGAGTCGCTTGCACTGATTGGAGAAAACGGAAGCGGCAAGAGCACGATCCTGAAGATTATCGCCGGGGTACTGCGCCCGAGTCACGGCAAGGTCAATGTGCACGGCGGCGTCGCGCCGCTGATCGAGCTGGGCGCGGGCTTTGATATGGATATGACGGCCCGCGAAAATGTCTTTCTCAATGGCGCCATGCTGGGCTATTCCAGACAGCGGATGCAGATGAGCTTCGATAGCATCATCGATTTTGCCGAATTGCAGGATTTTGTGGACGTGCCGCTCAAGAATTTTTCTTCAGGTATGATCGCGCGCCTGGGATTTGCGATTGCAACGCAGGTGAAGGAGGAAATCCTGATCGTGGACGAGATTCTGTCCGTGGGCGATGTGCGCTTCCAGAAGAAATGTCATGAGCGCATGAGCGAGCTGATGTCCGGCGGAACGACCCTGCTGTTTGTATCGCACAGCATGGATCAGATCCGGCAGATCTGCAACCGCGCAATCTGGCTCGATCATGGGCGCATCGTCAGCGATGGAGACGTCAATTCGACCTGTGATGCATATCTGTCGGCGCTGGAAAAGAAGAATTGAGGAGAGAAGCACATGACTGATAAGGTGTTGACAATTATTATCCCGGCATACAATGTGGAAAAATACGTGGGGCAATGCCTTGAGAGCGTTGTGAATCAGAGCTGCAAGCGCTTCTGCACGATCATTGTCGACGACGGCTCCAAGGACGAACACACCGCCGAGATCTGCCAGAGATACGCGAAGGAGTATCCGGAGCTGATCCGCTACATCCGCCAGGAGAATCGCGGACTCGGCGGCGCCCGGAATCGGGGCCTGAGAGAGGTCAAGACGCCGTACGTCGGCTTTCTGGACAGCGACGACTGGCTCAGCGCGCGCTATGTTGAACGTGTGATTTATGAGATTGAAAAATACAATGATGACGGCATCGACATCATCTTTACAATGCCCACCGTCTACAACAACGCGACGCAGCAGATGTACGACTGGATGGACAAGCCCCTGTTTGATCAGATCTTCTCGACTGAGTCCAGGGTCGTCGATATGGCGATTGAAACCAATATCTACAATCTGGAGGTCAACAGCTGCAGGCGCGTATACAGAACGGCTTTTTTGCAGTCGAATTCCTTTGCCTTTCAGGAGAAGACCTATTGGGAGGACGTGTTTCCGCACTATTTCCTGCTGTCGAAGGCGAGGAAATGTCTGGGCATTCCCGACGTCGGATTTTTCTACAGAACCAATACGATGGGGCAGATCACACAGTCCAACGGCGAGAGGCGCCTCCAGATGACGAACGTCTTTGAGCAGAGCTTCAAATACCTTTCCGAGAGCGGCGTGAGGGATGCGATCCTGGCGTCTGCCGTGAAGACGTGCATTTCCTTCAGCAATTGGACGCTGGAGGTCATTCAGGATCAGTACAGGGCGGAGTTTGTCAGGAGAATCCGCGCGCTGTTTCTGTCGCTGCCGAAGGATAAGCTCAAGTGGATTGCCAATGAGAGCGATCTGCTCAGCAAAGAGGACAGGCGGTTTATAACGTTGATCTGTTCCAAACGCAGATATAAGCTGCTGGAGGACTATCAGAAAATGGCGATCGCAAGGAAGATTCTCGATCGAGTGAAGAGATAGGGTGCAGCCGGGCTGTTCTGTTTGCTCCACAGGTTCTCCTGTGCGAGCGATACTTGATATAAGGGAGAAAACCAGATGGAGATTGGATTGTTGATTCATTTTTTCAGGATACATCAGGATTTTTCAAAGGATGTCCACATGCTCGTCTCGGACGCCAATGCCTGGGAGCTCGTTCACCGGCTGGTTGCCGAGAATTGCGGGATCAATCTGCATGTATACTGCAAGGATAAGGCCGCGCTGAAGAAAATCCGGAAGGCGCAGGATCGGGCGGAGAACGTCGGAGCGGACAACCGGATTACATACGGCGAGCCGGACGAGCTTCTGCGCTGCGAATCCATCGGAACGCTGGTCTTCGATGAGCGGATCGATTATCGCCTGATCCTGGAGCTTGCTGCGAAGAAGCCGCAGGCGGTCGTCGGCCTGATGCGCGGAACCAACGTCTCCTACATGCAGATCTGGGAAGCGTGCATGGCTTCGGCGCAGTATGTCTATATCCGCTGCCTGATGAACAACACCCGCATCGAGGTATTTGACTGGAAGCGGGGCGCTTATGAAAAGGAACTGAGCGTAATCTTCCCGGTCTACAAGGTTGAAGCCTATCTGGAGAAATGCATCAAAAGCGTCACGGAGTGGAAGGCACCCTATGTGGAATTCCTCTTTGTGAACGATGGCTCGCCGGATGGATCGAGAAAGATTCTCAGCGAATACGCGAAAAAGGATCCGCGCATCAAAATCATCGACAAGGAGAACGGCGGATGCGCGTCCGCGCGCCAGCTGGGCCTGGAACGCGCGGTCGGAAGGTACGTCGGCTTCATCGATCCGGATGATTTCATCGAGCCGGACATGTTCCGCCAGCTGCTGGGCCGCGCGATGCTGGGCGGATATGAGCTGTGCTATTGCGGCTACAACGAGTACATCGAGAGCACGAAGGAGATCATTCCCATCAAGGACGTCCTGGAGGGCGATTACGCGTGGGGAATCTCCGAGCGCCGGCTCATTCAGAAGCTGATCATCAACCAGCGCGTCGCGATCTGGCGCGGCATATACAGGCGCGATTTCATCGAGCAGAACAAAATTGGCTTTGTCACGAGTCTGCGCCGCTTCGATGATCTTCCGTTCATGGTCGAGGTCTGCGCGAAGGCGCGCACGGCGGTGGCGCTGAACCAGAATCTGTACTATTACAGAATCGGGCGGCCGGGGCAGGACGTCTCCTGCACGGACGACAGATTGTACGTTCATTTTGACATCTTCGAGCACCTGGACGCCATCATGGACGAGATGGGCGAACAGAGGCTCAAGGACTATCTGCAGGTGCGCAAGCTGCACACGCATCTCTATGCGATGCGGATCATCGAAGACAAGTATCTGAAGGAGTATGCCGTCCGTGCGAAGAAGGATCTGAAGCGGAACGCGGGCATGCTGCGGACACTGATTTCCATCTGGCGCTGGTCCAACCGTGCGGAAATCAAGGACTATCTGCGGATCATGACCGGACGAACCGGCGCTTACAAGAAGGGCCGGAAGGCGGAAGCCTGAACCGGACGAACGAAAGGAAACGAGAATGCGATACGATTACCTGATTGTGGGCGCCGGGCTCTTTGGCTCCGTCGTCGCACATGAACTGACGAAGGCCGGCAAAAAATGCCTGCTGATCGACAAGAGAAGCCACATCGCCGGCAACGCATATACGGAAAAGATCGAAGGGATCGATGTTCACGTCTATGGCGCGCACATCTTTCACACCTCGAATGAGATGGTCTGGGATTATGTGAACAGCTTTACGCCGTTCCAGAGATTCATAAACGCCCCGATTGCCGTGTACAAGGGCGAGGTCTACAATCTGCCGTTCAACATGAACACCTTCAACCGGATGTGGGGGTGCGTGACGCCGGATGAGGCCAGGCGCATCATCAAAGCCCAGGTGGAAAGGGAGAACATCGGCGAGCCGCGGAATCTGGAGGAGCAGGCGCTCAAGCTCGTCGGGCGGGACATCTATGAAAAGCTGGTGAAGGACTACACGCAGAAGCAGTGGGGCTGCCCGTGCAGCGAGCTGCCCGCCTTCATCATCCGGCGGCTGCCGCTCAGATTCACCTACGACAACAATTATTTCAACGACCGCTTTCAGGGAATCCCGGAGAACGGTTACACAGAGATGGTTCGCAAGATGATCGAAGGAATCGACATCCGGCTGAACACGGAGTATGCGCAGCTTATGCGTGAGGAGCTGGAGATCGCGGATGCGACGGTCTATACCGGAATGATCGACGAGTTTTACGATTACAAACTGGGCGAGCTGAGCTACCGGGGACTGCGCTTTGATACAAAGGTCATGGATACGGAGAATTATCAGGGCAACGCCGTGGTGAATTACACCAGCGGAGATGTTCCGTGGACGCGCATCATCGAGCACAAGCACTTTGCGCATGCGGACAGCGAAAAGACGATCATCTCCTATGAGTATCCGCAGCAGTGGAAGCGCGGAGACGAGCCCTTCTATCCGGTGAACAATGAGAAAAACGACGCGCTCTATCGGGCGTATCGCGCCCTCGCGGAGAAGGATGAGAAGGTCATCTTTGGCGGCAGGCTCGGTGAGTACAGGTATTACGACATGGATCAGGTCATTTTGTCGGCGCTGAATCTGTCAAACCGTCTGATCGAAAAACAGCGCTGAGTGATCATGAAAGGAGAGATACGGATGAAAAAGACAATCATGTGCCTTCTGATGGCGGTGATCCTTCTTGTTGGAACCGTTGCAGTCGCAAATGCCGAGGGGGAATGGCAGCATTTTCTTCTGCTGGGCTGCGATGCGCGCGAGGAAGGGCGATATGACCGCTCGGATACGATGATCGTCCTTTCGTTCAATCTTGGAACGAGGGAGATAAAAATTGCCAGCATTCTGCGGGACATCTGGATGGAGCTGCCCGGCCATGGCGAGGGAAAGATCAATGCGGCGGTCGTCTATGGAGGGCCGGAGTGCGCCATCGATGCCGTTGAAAAGCTTCTGGATATCCGGATTTCAAAATATGTTCTGGTCAATATGCGCGGCATGATCGGCATCATTGACATGCTTGGCGGCCTGGACATCACGATTTCCGAGGAGGAAATGAAGTACATCAATGAGAAGCTGCCGGAGACGCTGGAGGATGTGGGATCGGATGAGGTCATCGAACCGCTGACGCAAGCGGGTACCGTACATCTCAACGGCGCTCAGGTTCTGTGCCACATTCGCAACCGCAAGATCGGCGACGACTATGCCCGAACGGAGCGTCAGCGCAACGTCCTGATGCTCATGATCGAAAAGGCGACGACGGACATAAAGCTTGATACGCTGCTGGGAATGATTCAGGAAGGACTGAACTATATCGAAACAAATATGAACCTGGTTGAAATCGCAGCGATCGGAAAGATGGCACTTGAATCCGGCATTGGCGACATTCAGATGTTCCGGATTCCGGTTGAGGGCAGCTATCAGGATGCGACGAAGGATGGAACATCCTGCTTCACCATCGATGGGGAGAAGAATGTGAAGGCGTATCATGAATTCCTGGGCATTGCGTAACGCTTCAGACTTTGAAGGCATTGACGTTTGATCGCCGGCATGGATTTGTTCAGATATGAATAGAGAAGGGAATGAGAAGTATGAAAAAGGGCATGTTCGCACTGTGTCTCATCATTTCGCTGCTGGCAACGCTGGCTGTGGCCGAGGCCGAATCCTGCACAACGGGGCTGCCAACGACAAAAGCATATAAGCCGATCGTCTGTCAGATGGACAATGAACCCGGTGCGCGTCCGCAGTGTGGAATCGCAAGCGCCGACGTGATTTACGAGGCGGAGCTCTATGACGGTGGCTATACCCGCTATACCTGCGTGTTCAACGATGAAATTCCTGAAAAGCTTGAGGCCATACGTTCGGCGAGAATCTTCCATATCGACCTCTACAAGGAATGGGGCGGCATCTTTACCTGCTTTGGATTTCAATATGACGATGGAACCAATGCCAGCATCTACGCGGAGGAGAATGTGCAGGTGTTGCTGAATGGCAACGCCGGGCTGTCGGGCTTTTACAGGGATAAGGACCGCAAGGCTCCGAACA
>SFNY01000126.1 GCA_004554085.1 Clostridiales bacterium
CTTCCGTACCACCGACGTTACCGGCAACATCAAGCTGCCCGAGGGCGTTGAGATGGTCATGCCTGGCGACAACATCGACATGGAGATCACCCTGATCACCCCCATCGCGTGCGAGGAAGGTCTGCGCTTCGCTATCCGTGAAGGCGGCCGCACCGTTGGTTCCGGCGTTGTCACCAAGATCTGCGAATAATTCCAGATTCACTGGGACGCGAATCCATATGGGTTCGCGTCCTTTGTGCGTATTTACGGAGCTTTTGTCGGATGCACGGCGTCCCTTGCGCAGACCTGCGGCTTGTGGTACAATGAATGAACCAAGCCAGACGATGGGAGGGATTGACGTTGTACCTGAAGCTGAATGGATATGAGATCAGCTGCGAGATGGGCATCCGCTGGCTGGATGCGATGGAACTGCTGCCGGAGCAGTACCGGGTGCGCGCGCCGCTGGGCATCAGCGTGCAGGGCCGCACCTTTTCGTTGAACGATCCGGCGGAGGAATACGCCCACGCGCGGATTCTGACCTATGCCAACGAGGAGGGCCGCCGCATCTATGAGCGCTCATTGCAGCTGCTGTTTCTGACGGCGGTGCACCGTCTGCGCCCGGATGCCCACGTGCGCATCGAGCACTCCTTCGGCCAGGGCCTGTACATCGTGCTGGTGGGCGAGGAGATGAACGCAGAGTTCGTCGCGGAGATTGAGAGGGAAATGCGCGCGCTGGTTGCACAGGATTTGCCGATTGTGCGCAAGAACGTGACCACGGACGACGCGCAGGAGTACTTCGCCCGCACCGGTCAGACCGACCGCCTGCGGATCCTGGACTACCGCCAGTACAACCACTTCACGCTCTACCGCATCGATGACGGCCCCGAGGACTACTTCTACGGCGAAATGACCCCGTCCACGGGCTTTGTCAATGTGTTCTCGCTGGTGCCCTACGGCCCGGGCGTGGTGATGATGCAGCCTGACATCGACAATCCGGAGCACAGCGCGCCCTTCCGCAACCTGCCCAAGCTCTGGCGCGTCTATCAGGAGACGGCGGAGTGGAACAAGATCCTGCGCTGCGAGAACGCGGCCGACCTCAACGAGATGATCGACGGCCACCACCTGCGGGAGTTCATCCGCGTCAGCGAGGCCTTGCAGGAGCGCAAGATTCAGTCCATCGCCGACCGCTTCGTCGCCTCCGGCGCGCGGCTGATCCTGATCGCCGGGCCCTCGTCCTCGGGCAAGACCACCTTCGCCCACCGCCTGAGCATCGCGCTGCGGGTGCAGGGGCTTCGTCCGGTGAAGGTCTCGCTGGACGACTACTACCGCAACCGCAACGAGCTGCCCCGGGAGGCGGACGGCTCCATCGATCTGGAGCGCATCGACACGCTGGACACCGCGCTGATCTCCGACCACCTGAAGCGCCTGATGGACGGCGAGACGGTGGAGCTGCCGGAGTACGACTTCAACACCGGCATGCGCCGGGAGCAGACCCATCCCTTCCGGGTGGAGGCGGGCCAGCCCATCATCATCGAGGGCATCCATGGCCTGAACGAGCAGCTGACCGAGGGCATCGAGCGCAAGCTGAAGTTCAAGATCTACATCAGTGCGCTGACGATGCTCAATCTGGACGATCACAACCGCATCCGCACCACCGACGCGCGGCTGCTGCGGCGCATCGTGCGCGACTATCAGTTCCGCGGCACGCCGCCGGAGGCCACCATGGCCATGTGGAATTCCGTGCGCCACGGCGAGGAGAACTACATCTTCCCCTATCAGGAGGAGGCCGACGCCATGTTCAATTCCTCGCTGACCTACGAATTGCCCATCATGAAGAAGTATGCCTATCCGGCGCTGCTGGCGGTGAAGCCGGACAGCCCGCATTACACGCTGGCGCGGCGGCTGGTGAAGTTCTTGAACTACATCCAGACCGCGGATGTGGAGGACGAGATTCCCGTCAATTCGCTGCTGCGTGAGTTCATCGGCGGCTGCTGCTTCTATCGCGAGACGGACTGAAAAGGCGAAAAATGTGCATGCTTCCTTGCAAACCCGCCCATAATAGGGTTTGCAAGGAGGAATGCCAAACATGAAGACACGGAACCTGAAGAAGCTGTTTTACGCCGTCGCGCTGATCCTGGTGGTGGGCGTGGCGGTTGCGGGTTGTATGAACCGCAACGTGAACGAGAATCCCAATGTTGTCCCCTCGCCCTCGCCAAACTACATGCCGCAGGGCGGCGCGACCAACAATGTGACAAACAACGCCGCCCAGAGCAACGCGGCGGGCTATGACTGGACGAAGAACGCCGCTCAGATCGAGGCGCAGCTTTCCCAGATCAGCGAGATCTCCGAGGCTCGCGTCGTGGTCACCGGCAGCACCGCGCTGGTGGGCGTGAAGTTCAGCAACGCCTATCAGGGTGAAATGACCGAGCGCATCCGCGAGATGATCGCCGCGGAGATCATGAAGGCCGACCCGCAGATCAAGACGGTGGCGGTCACCTCCGAGGAGGACGACGTGGAG
>SFNY01000073.1 GCA_004554085.1 Clostridiales bacterium
CACCTTCGCGGGGCGCTCCACGGTGCCGCGCTTGCCGGGCACGGACAGGCAGCCCTCCACGCAGGTCTGCACGCCCTCGGCGGCGATGATCTCCGGGTTCACCAGCTCGATCAGGCCCTCGCCCACGTCCACGACCACCACGCGCTTGAGAATCCCCACCTGCGGTGCGGCCAGACCCGCGCCGTCGGCTTCGTACATCGTGTCGGCCATGTCGTCCAGCAGCGTTGCCAGACGCTTGTCAAAGGTATCCACCTTGCGGGCGTGCTTGCGCAGCACCTCGTCCTCACCGAGCACTACGATCTTTCGGATTGCCATATATTTTTACCTCACTCCATAGAATTTCATCAATACAGGTTCGCCGGGTTGACCTCCAGCTCGGCGCGCACGCCCTCCGGAGCCGCGTCGGCCATGGCCTGCATCCGCGCGCAGGCGGCGTTCACGTCGCCCTTGAAGTACATCTTCAGAAACAGCTGCCAGCGGTGCTCCCCGCGCAGCAGGGAGATCGGCGCCTCGTGGGCGCGCATCTGCACCACGTCGCCGCGCAGGCCCTGTTCATCCAGCCAAACGTTAAAGCGCGCCTCATCCTTTTCCGCCGCTGCGCGCACCTGCTTTTCCTCCTTGCCGGAGTATACGATGCGCACAATCTGGGTAAACGGCGGGTACAGTGCGCTCCTGCGGAAGGCGCTCTCCTTGCGGTAGAAGGCGCGGAAGTCCTGCGCCGCAGCCAATTGAATGCCGTAGTGATCCGGCTCGTAGGTCTGCACGATCACCCGACCGCGCTTCTCCGCGCGACCCGCGCGTCCGGCCACCTGGGTAATCAGCTGGAAGGTGCGTTCCGTGCTGCGGTAGTCGGGCAGGTTCAGCGTCATGTCCGCCGCCACCACGCCCACCAGCGTGACGTTGGGGAAGTCCAGGCCCTTGGCGATCATCTGCGTGCCGATCAGCAGATTGGCCTCGCCCGAGCGAAAGCGGTTCAGGATGCGCGCGTGCGCGTCCTTCTCCCGGGTGGTGTCCACGTCCATGCGCACGATGCGCGCATTCGGCAGCAGCTTCTGCGCCTCCTCGGCCACCTTCTGCGTGCCCGCACCGAAGTATTTGATGTAGGAGCTGCCGCACTGGGGGCAGGTTCTCGGCGGCGGCATGGTGTTGCCGCAGTAGTGGCAGCGAAGCTGGTTCTCCACCTGATGATAGGTCATGGACACGTCGCACTGGAGGCACTTCACCACGTAGCCGCACTTGCGGCAAGACACGAAGGTGGAGTGGCCCCGGCGGTTGATGAACAGCATCGCCTGTTCCCCGGCGCGCAGGCACTCCTCCAGCGCGCTCAGAAGCTTGGCCGAGAAGATGGAATGGTTGCCGCGCTCAAATTCGCCGCGCATATCCACCAGCTCCACCTCGGGAAGCGGCCTTCCGTTGGCCCGCTCCCGCAGCTCCAGGAGCTCCAGTTTGTTCTCCGGGCGAACGCCGGGCATGGCCCGCATGAAGCTTGAAATGGAGGGCGTGGCGCTGCCCAGCACCAGCGCCGCGCCATTCTTCTCCGCGCGACGCCAGGCGACCTCCCGTGCATCGTAGCGCGGGCGGCTCTCGGACTGGTAGGTGTTCTCGTGCTCCTCGTCCACGATGATCGCGCCGATGTTGGTTAGCGGCGCGAAGATCGCGCTGCGCGCGCCCACGACCACCCGGGCCTCTCCGAAGCGGATGCGCCGCCACTCGTCGAACTTCTCCCCGGCGGAGAGCCCCGAGTGCAGCACCGCAGCCAAATCGCCGAAGCGCCCGTGGAACCAGGACACCATCTGCGGGGTCAGCGCAATCTCCGGCACCAGCACGATGGCGGTCTTGCCCGCGTCCAGCGCGTGCCGGATGGCGCGCATGTAGACCTCGGTCTTGCCGCTGCCGGTCACGCCGTTGAGCAGAAAGCGCCCGCCGCCATTGTCCATGGCCGCCGTGATGGCCTCCACGGCATTGCGCTGGCCCGCCGTCAGCGTAAACTTACGCGTATCCGCGAAGCCCCGCAGCGCCGAGGGTGTGCGCCGCTGTTCGCACGCCAGAATCTGCACCGCGCCCTTCTCCCGTAGCGCCTTCAATGCAGCCGCATTCAGGGAAGCGGTGTCCATGTCTCCATTCTGCAAATGCATGAGCAGCTCGATCTGCCGCTTCGCCCGGGAATTTTCCTGGGCATAGGCCGCGACCTGCTCCTCGCTCCACACGAGGTGTGCAAAGCGCCGCATGCGAATCTGCACCCGTCCGCTGCGCATCTCCGAGGGGATCATCAGCCGCAGCGCGTCCACCAGATTGCACAGGTAGCGCGCGTGCATCCAGTCCGCCAGCTCCATCAGCTCCGGCAGCACCACCGGGTAGTCCTGCACCGGTTCGAGGATGTCCTTCACCCGATCCGCATCCAGCTCGCAGCGGTCGCTCAGCGACGCCACGAAGCCCTCGATCCTTCTCGGGCCGAAGGGGATGCGCACCTGCTGCCCCGGCACGATGTGCATGCCCTCGGGCACGCGATAGCTGAACATGCGGTCCAGCGCCCCCGCCGAGAGGTCCACGATCACGTTTGCGTACTGCGTCATCTGTCCCTCAGTTCCCGCACGCGGCTCAAAATCGCGTCCGCCGCCGCGCGCTTGGACATCTTCTCCAGCGCCCGCACGTCCCCGGCGGTGATGAGGGTGATCACGTTCGTGTCCACGCCGAAGCCCGCGTCGCTGCGAGAGACGTCGTTGGCCACGATCAGATCCGCGTTCTTCTTGGTGAGCTTGCCCCGGGCGTTGTCCATCACGTCGTTGGTCTCCGCCGCGAAGGCCACCAGAATCTGCCCTGGCTGCTTGCGACGGCCAAGCTCGGCGGCGATGTCCGTGGTTGCCTCCAGCTCGAGGGTCATGTTCTCGCCGGTCTTTTTGATCTTGCGCTCGGCGACGCTCTTCGGACGGAAGTCCGCCGGAGCCGCCGCCTGAATCACCACGTCCGCCTTGTCGCCGCGCTCCAGCACCGCCGCGCAGAGCTGGGCGCTGGACTCGATCTGCACAAACTCCACGCCCTCTGGGGCCGTCAGGCTCGTCGGGCCGGAGATCAGCGTCACGTTTGCGCCCCGATCCCGCGCGGCCTCGGCAAGCGCATAGCCCATCTTGCCCGTGGAACGGTTCGTAATGTAGCGCACCGGATCGATGCGCTCCACCGTGGGGCCAGCCGTTACCAGCACCTTCAGCCCTTCCAGATCCCGCTGGGGATTGAGGATCGCCTCGACGGCCTCCACGATCTGCTCCGGCTCAGACATGCGGCCCACGTCATCGTCGCCGCAGGCCAGATGGCCCGCCTCCGGCCCAACGAAGCGCAGGCCCCGCGAGCGCAGCAGCGCAAGGTTTGCCTGGGTGGCCGGGTTGCGCCACATGGCGCTGTTCATCGCAGGCGCGACCAGCACCGGGCAGCGCACCGCAAGACAGGTGGTGCTCAGCAGATCGTCCGCAACGCCGCAGGCCATCTTCGCCATACAGTTGGCCGTGGCCGGGGCGATGAGCAGCAGATCCGCCCACTTCGCCAGCGCCACGTGCTCGATCTCATACTTGCGGTCGAAGGAATCGCTGTAGGCGGGATTGCCGCTGAGGGTCTCGAAGGAAAGCGGCTGCACGAACTGACAGGCGTGCTCCGTGAGCACCACGCGCACCTGCGCGCCGCGCTTCTTCAAGCGGCTCACCAGATCGCAGGCCTTGTAGGCGGCGATTCCGCCGGTCACGCCCACGACGATCCTCTTGCCCGTCAGCATCATTTCTTACCCCTTTCAGCTCAACACAACAAGCGAAAACCGTGCTTCTCTTTTTGAAACATCGGGTTTTCGCGTCAGAATCAGATTTGGAATTCGCGCTCCGCCGCGCAGTGGCTGCGGAGCGTCGCAGGTTTGGACACAGGCCGCGCGCCGGGATCAATCCTCGTCGTTCTCGGCGGCCTCATCGCGGGAATAGGTGATCAGCCCGCGGTTGATCTCCTCGATGGCGATGGTCAGCGGGTTGTTGTCCTTGGTGTCGATCAGCGGCAGGCTGCCACCGATCAGCTCGCGCGCGCGCTTGGACGCTTCCACGGCCAGCGTGTAGCGGCAATCCACTTTGCTCAGCAGTTCGCCAATGGGCGGTTCGGTCATCATGGATGTTGTTCCTCCTTGTTGGATTTCTACAGCCCGTTCGGGCGGATGGGGGCAAATTCAGTCGGCGCGCAGCTCGGCGCTCAGCTGATCCAGGAAATCGCGGCGGTTCTTGAGCTCGCACCGCTTCGCGCGGATGATGGAGTAGACCTCCTCCACGGCGATCTCCAGCGCGTCGGGCACGACGCTCCAGTCCTGGTGAATGATGACATAGTTGTAGGAGTAGGCGGTGGCGACCTCTCCGGCCACGTTGTTCAGCCGCACGCGGATGGATTCCTCGGTCTCCGTGCCGCGATGGCGCAGGCGGGTCTCCAGATTCTCGCGGCTGGGAGGACTCACGAAGATGCCCACCGCGTCGGGGTCGTGCTGAAGCACCTGCTGGCAACCCTGCACGTCGATCTCCAGAATCAGATCGTTGCCCTCATTCAGCTCCTGGCGGACGACGTCCTTCAGCGTGCCGTAGCGGTTCTGATGGACGTGCGCCCATTCGTAGAATGCGTCTTCCCTGATCAGTTCATCGAAGCGTTCCTCGGTCACAAAGTGGTAGTGCACGCCGTTGATTTCGCCCTCGCGGGGCGCGCGGGTCGTGCAGGACACGGACAGGCGCACATCCGGGTGCTTCTTGAGCAGGGTCTTGACGATTTCGGACTTGCCCGCGCCCGCGGGGCCCGAAATGACAAACAGCATTCCACGCTTTGCCATATGAAATCATTCCCTCCATTAAAGTCCTTGGTAACTTACTCGATGTTCTGCAGCTGTTCGCGCAGCTTTTCGATTTCGGCTTTCATGCTGACCACCAGCTGGGTGATCGGCACGTCCTGTGACTTGGATGAAATCGTGTTCACCTCTCGATTGAGCTCCTGCACCAGGAAATCGATCCTGCGGCCCACCGGCTCGGCCTTCTCCAGACACTCGCGCAGCTGGGCGATGTGGGCGTGCAGGCGCACCGTCTCCTCGGCGATGGCGCTGCGGTCGGCCATCACGGCCACCTCCGTCAGCAGGCGGGTTTCGTCCACGTTCCTGCCGATCAGCTCCTCAATGGACGCGCGCAGGCGGCGGGTGTACTCCTCCACCGTCTCGGGGTAGCGCGCCTCCACCGCGTTGGTCATCTCCTCGATGCGGTCGGTGCGGAAGGCGAGATCCTTCTTCATTTCCGCGCCCTCCCGGCGGCGCATCTCCACCAGTTGATCCAGCGCCGCGTCCAGCGTCTCCTTCAGCAGCGCGCGCAGCGCATCCTGATCCTCCTCCGCCTCGGTGACCACCAGCACATCCGGCAGGCGGGCGATGCTCATCAGGCTGCGGTCGTCCTGCACGCCGGAGTCGGTCAGTCCGCTCAGAGCGCCGACGTATGCGTCGAACAGCGCGCGATCCACCTGGACGCTGCGCGCGTCGCTGCGCATGTTGCGGTAGGTCATGAACACGTCCACGTGTCCCCGGGAGAGCCGCGCGCCGATCAGCTTGCGCGCATCGTCCTCCAGAAACATCAGGTTGCGGGGCATGCGGAAGGACAGATCCAGGAAGCGGTGATTCACACTCTTGAGTTCGATCGTCAGCTGCCGTCCGTCCAGCTCCCGCATGGCGCGGCCGTAACCGGTCATACTCAACATAGACAGGCCTCCACATTAGAATCTTATTGTACATTATAACACAAAGCGCGCGGATTTTCACAGGTTTACAGAAATTTACAAGCGCGCGCACAATTCACCTCAGGCCAGACCCAGCCGCTCCAGGAATTCCGCCTCGCCGATGACCTCCACGCCCAGGGCGTTGGCCTTGTCCAGCTTGCTGCCGGCGTTCTCCCCGGCAACCACCAGGCTGGTCTTTTTCGACACCGAGCCCGCCGCCTTGCCGCCCGCGTTGCGCACGGCGGCCTCGGCCTCCGCACGGGAGAAGCGTGAAAGCGTGCCCGTGACCACCACGGTCATACCCTCAAAGGGGCCGCCGGACACCGCCTGGGCGGGGGCCTCCGGAGAAACGCCCGCAGCCAGCAGCGCTTCGATCAGGCGAAGATTCGCCGCGTCCTCAAAGAAACCTGCGATGGAGTCGGCCAGAATCCCGCCCACGTCGTCCATCTGCACCAGCTCCTCGCGACGGGCATTCTTCAGCGCGTCCACGCTGCGGTAGCGCTCCGCAAGGTCGCGGGCGGTCTTTGCGCCGATGCCGGGGATGCCGATGGCGTAGATGAACGCCGCCAGCGAACACTTCTTGCTCTTCTCGATGGCGCGGATCAGGTTCTCTGCCTTCTTTTCGCCGAAGCGCTCCAGCGTGCAGAGCTGCTCCTTCGTAAGTGTATAGAGCTGGTCGGCCTCCTGCAGAAGCCCCGCGTCCACCAGCTGGGCGGCGGTCTTTTCGGAGAAGGTGTCGATGTCCATGGCGTCGCGGCTGGCGAAGTGGCTCAGGCGCATCACGATCTGCGGCTTGCAGCCGTCCCGGTTGGGACAGAACAGGTGCGCGCCGTTCTCCACGAGCGCCGTTCCGCAGGCCGGACAGATCTCCGGCTTTTGAACGTCGCGTTCGCCCTCCACGAATTCGTCCACCCGGCCCATGATCTCCGGGATGACCTCGTTGGAGCGGCGGATCCACACCTTTGCGCCGATCTTCACCCGCTTGCGCTGAATGTCCTGCCAGTTGTTCAGCGTGGCGCGCTTCACCGTGGCCCCGGCCAGCTCCACCGGGGAGACGTGGGCCAGGGGCGTGAGCTTGCCGGTGCGGCCGATCTGCCAGGTCACGTCCTCGAGGGTCGTCGTGACCTCCTCGGCCTCGAACTTGTAGGCCACCGCCCAGCGGGGGAACTTGTCCGTATAGCCCAGGGCCTCCCGCGTGGCGAAGTCCGTGATCTTGATCACCGCGCCGTCGATCATGTAATCCAGCTCCGCCCGCGAAGCCTCCACCGCGTGCACCGCGTCGATGGCCCCCTCCAGCGTGTCGGCATACACCTCGCAGCCGGACACCGGGAAGCGATTTTCCCGGAGAAAGGTAAGCATCTCGCGCTGGTCGGAAAAGCTTTTGCCCTCGATGTAGCCCACGTCGTAGAAGCAGGCGGACAGCTTGCGCGCCGCCGTGACCGCCGGGTCGAGGTTGCGCAGCGCGCCTGCGGCAGCGTTGCGGGGGTTCTTCAGCGGCTCCCTGGCGGTTTTGTTGTACGCTTCCAGCGTGGAGAGCTTCATGAACGCCTCGCCGTGCACCTCCATGCGGCCCTCGTAGGGGATGCGCACGGGAATCGTGCGGATGGTGAGCGCCTGCTGCAGAATCTCCTCGCCGGTCACGCCGTTGCCGCGGGTTGCCGCGCCCACCAGATGGCCGCCCTCGTAGGTCAGGTTCACCGTCAGGCCGTCGAACTTGTGCTCCACCACGTACTGAAGCTTCGGAAGCCCAGCCTCCAGCCGCAGCTTTTCGGCCCGGTTCGCCCAATCCCGCAGCTCGGCGATGGACTGGGCCTTGCCCATGCTCCACAGCCGCGCCAGATGGGTGTGGGGCTCAAAGCCCGGCAGCACCGCGCCGCCCACACGCCGCGTGGGGGAATCCGGCAGGCGCTCGCCCGTCTCCTTCTCCAGCCGCACTAGCTCGTCGTAGAGCGCGTCCCACTCCTTGTCCGAGATCGTGGGCGCGTCCAGCGTGTAGTACTGATATGCCGTTTCGTTGAGCCGGTCCACCAGCTCGCGCATTCGGTTCATCGCGGAACCTCCGTTCTCAGCTTTGATTCTTCAATGTCAATTGTTATCAGATAATATAGTAGGTATTCGCCTCAGTTCAGCTTGCGCAGCGGAGCGATGTTCGCAGAGAAGCGCTTGCGCGCGCCGCTGTCGAAGTCCACGATCACCTTCTGATCGCTGCCCTCGCCCGAAACCTCGCTCACCTTGCCGCGACCGAACACGGCATGAATCACGCTGTCCCCCACGCGGAAGAGCTTCAGGCTCCGCTGGGGAGCGCTCGGAGCGCCGCCGAAGCCCTTTTGCAGCCCCGGAATGTTCAGCGCAGGCTTGCCGGACGGCTTCTCCGCATTCGCCCGGGGTGCGGGTCGGGAGCCGTAGCCGGAGCGGGGTGCATCCTCATAGGACGGCCTGCGCGGCGGCATGGGCACGCGGGTCTGGGATTTCACCGCGCCCTCCTGAATCAGCCGCTGGGGAATCTCGCTGACGAAGCGGGAGAGCTGGTTCGCCGAGCGCGCGTTGTACAGCATGCGGGTGTGGGCATGGCTCAGGTACAGCTTCTTCTTTGCGCGGGTGATGCCCACATAGGCCAGCCTGCGCTCCTCCTCCAGCGCCGTCTCATCGAACAGCGCGCGGCTGAGGGGAAACACGCCCTCCTCCATGCCCACCAGGAACACCGCGTCGAACTCCAGGCCCTTGGCGGAGTGCAGCGTCATCAGCGTCACCGCGCCGGAGGTCTGGTTCAGATTGTCCACGTCGGTGATCAGCGCCACGTTCTCCAAAAAGTCGGTCAGCGTGCCCTCGGGGTTCAGCTTCGCGAACTCCGAGACCGCGCCCTCCAGCTCGCGGATGTTCTCGATGCGGGTCTGGTTTTCCTCGGTCTTGCTCTCCTCCAGCGCCTTGACGTAGCCGGTCTTGTCGATCAGCGCGGTGGTGAACTCCGTGATGCTCATGGTGTACATGGCCTCGGTCAGCTCCACCATCAGATCGGCAAAGCCGCCCACCAGCCGCTGCGCGCGGCTGCTTAGCCCCGCGCCCTCGCTGTCCAGCACCGCAGCCATCAGGGAGAGCTCGTTTTCCTCCGCGTAGAGCGCCAGCGCCTCCACGGTGCTGTCGCCGATGCCGCGCTTGGGCTCGTTGATGATGCGCCGCACGGACACGTCGTCGTCCGGGTTCACCAGCGCCCGCATGTAGGCGATCAGGTCCTTGACCTCCTTGCGGTCATAGAACCTCTGGCCGCCGTAGATGCGGTTGGGAACGCCCGCGCGCACGAAGGCCTCCTCAAGCACGCGCGACTGGGCGTTGGTGCGGTAGAGCACGGCGATCTCGCCGGGGCGCATGCCCTGAGAAATGAGCTTCTTCGACATCAGCGCTGTGAAGGCAGCCTCGTCGCGCTCATCCATGGCGTGATACAGGCCCACCTTGTCGCCGGGATCGCACTGGGTCCACAGCGCCTTCTCTTTGCGTCCGGCGTTGTGGGCGATCACCTGGTTCGCCGCGTCCAGGATGTTGGCGGTGGATCGATAGTTCTGCTCCAGCTTGATCACCCGGCAGTCCGGGAAGTCCTTCTCGAACTCCAGAATGTTGCGGATGTCCGCGCCGCGCCAGCCGTAGATGGACTGGTCGTCGTCGCCCACCACGCACAGGTTGCGCTTGCCGCCGGCCATCAGCCGCACGAACTGGTACTGGGCGATGTTCGTATCCTGATACTCGTCCACCAAGACATAGTCAAACTTGTCCTGGTAGTATTGCAGCACCGGCGGATGTTCGCTCAGCAGCTCCAGCGTCTTGATGAGCAGATCGTCGAAGTCCAGGGCGTTGTTGCCGCGAAGGGCGATCTCGTATTTTTCGTAGGCCTCGCACAGCTTGCGGTTGCGGAAGTTGTCGCCCGCATCCTTCAGCCACTCGCGGGGCGTGAGCATGCGGTTCTTCGCATCGGAGATCGTGGCCTTGATGGCCTTCGGAGGGAACTCCTTGTCACTCAATTCCAGCGACTTCGCCACCCCCTTGATCACCGTCATGCGGTCGTCCTCGTCGTAGATGACGAACTCGCGCTTGTAGCCCAGCTTCTCGATGTCCCGGCGCAGAATACGCGCGCAGCAGGAGTGGAAGGTGGACACCCAGGCGTCCTTGCCGGACTCGCCGCTGAGCGCGTCCACGCGCTCCACCATCTCCCGGGCCGCCTTGTTGGTGAAGGTGATGGCCAGAATCTTCCACGCGGGCACGCCGCTGTCGATCAGATGGGCGATGCGGCAGGTGAGCACGCGGGTCTTGCCGCTGCCCGCAAACAAGCAGCGGCCCCTGCGTCTGTTCGACGGCGGCGCGCTGCTCGGGATTCAGCTTATCCAAATAATTCATCGGTTCAATCCCTTTATCTCAATCCTCTTGACCCTTGAGTTTTTCAATCACGCGCTCATAACCGCCCGCACCATAGTTCAGCGCGCGGTTCACGCGGCCGATGGTCGCAGTGGAAGCGCCCGTCTTTTCCACAATCTCATTGTAGGTGATCTTGTCGCGCAGCATCATGGCGATCTCCATGCGTGAGCTGAGATCCTGCACCTCCCGGATCGTGAACAGGTCCTCGAACAGGCGATAGCAGTCCTCCATGCTCTCCAGCGTCAGAAACGCCCTCGCCAGCAGATCTGCCTGCTCGCTCTGCAATCTGGATTCAAACATCTTGTCACCGGCTTTCACGCTTTAATGTATGAATAGCTCTATTATAGCCGAGAAAGCGCGTTCCGTCAAGTTTCAATTCCCCATCCGAAAAGAGAAAGGGCGGAACCCCACATGGGATTCCGTCCTCACTTCAATTCATTGTATTCAATGATCCGGTTGGAAATCTCCCGCAGCAGCTTGCGCTGGTCGTCCGAGAGCGACTGGTCGCGGTCGCCCAGCAGGTCGCTGTCCAGCGAATCCTGAAGCAAGAGGCTCGGCGACACCTGCAAGGCGTTGCACAGCTTGATGACCGTATCCAGACTCGCCTTGCGCGTTCCGCGCTCGATGTGTCCCAGAAAGGACAGGCTGATGCCCGCGCGCTCGGACAGCTTTTCCTGCGTCATCTGGAGCGCAATCCTCTGCTGACGCACGCGCCGACCAAAATCTTCATACAGCATTTTTCACACTCCACCACCTTTTTTTCAGTTTATCGAATTCATTCCTCCGTTGGAACAGTCTTATGGAAGTATATGCTTCCTTTAGAATCGCATTCATGAAATTTTCTTCCATTCAGTTGTCATGCGTCGAGCTTTGATGTTATAATGAAAGGCAAATGGAACAAATCTGCACGTTCGGCACATCTGCCGCGCGCAAAAAAGGAAAATGCGCTTGAAAAGAATGCAAAAAAAGACCCCGCAGCGCAAGAGGGGCCGTCTGCGCTGGCTGTGGGTGTGGCTGATTCAGATCGCAGCCGCGCTGTTGGTTGCCCTGCCCGTCTCCCTGAGCCTGTGGCTGGGCGGCGCGGTGCACGCCATATGCATGTGGGGAGTCTCCCCCATCCTCGGCTTCCTCTCCGGCCTCATCGCCACGCGCAAGGGGCTGCTGAACCACGCCGCGTGGATCGCACCGCCGGTGATGCTGTTCGTGGGCTATGAAATCGCCTGGGGCTATCCCCCGCAGCCCGGCCCGGTGTTTCTCTGCGGCCTGATTTCTCTGGTGGGCGCCGCCACGGGCGAGGTGCTCAACCAGCGGCAAAAGAAAAAGTGACAAAGGAGTTCCAGCATGGAAAAAGACCTGATTCTCACCTGTGACGCCGGAACCACCGGTTGCAAATGTTCCGTGTTCAACCTGCGCGGCGAGGCGCTGTGCTCGGTGCGGCGCGACTATCCCACGCTGTATCCGCGCCCGAACTGGTCGGAGCAGGAGCCCGACCGCATCCTGGACGCGGTATACGACGGCATCCGGGAGCTTTTGCAGCAGGTCAGCCCCCAGCGCATCGCCTGCGTGGGTCTCAGTGGCTCCATGAACGGCTGCATCCCCGTGGATGCGGAGGGCAACGCGCTGCACCCCAACATCATCCACTCCGACAGCCGCACGGGTGCGCAGGTGGAAAAGATCGGCAGCGTCATCAACAAGTACCACTTCTACACCCTCACCGGCAACCGCCTGGACGCCCACTACACCCTGCCCAAGATTCTCTGGTTCAAGGAGAACCTGCCGGAGGTGTACAACCGGGCGCGCTGGTTCATGAACATCAAGGACTACATCTACGCCCACATGACCGGGCGCATCGGCTACACGGACTACTCCGACGCATCGCTGACCACGGCGCTGGACATCAACAACCGCTGCTGGGCGGAGGATCTGCTCCACGATCTGGACATCGACAGCAGCCGCATGCCCAAGATCATCCCGGGCCACGACATTCGCGGCAAGATCACCCGGCAGGTGTACTACCGCACGGGCCTGATCACCGGAACGCCGGTGGCCATCGGCGGCGGCAGCGGCTGCTGCACGGCCCGGGGCGCGGGCATCGTCAGCCCCGGCAGCGCCTACACCTACATCGGCTCCAGCGCCTGGGTCTCCCAGATTCAGGATCACCCCGTGCTGGATCCCAAGGCCCGCATCTTCAACTATCTGGA
>SFNY01000022.1 GCA_004554085.1 Clostridiales bacterium
CTGTCCTACTGCCATGCTACTTTCGTGATATGCATAAGATGTTGGTGACCTTGTTGCGTAGGCATCATATTCTACCATAATTGATGAGTAGTCATGTTCCTTATAGTACGTTCGCAAACTATTGGCATAACTTGCATAGCTATAGCCAGTAGGAAGAAAAATAGAAACATAATCCGGGGCTTTCGACAGTCCGTGTTCAAATGTGATTGTTGTACTATTTTCAGCAAGGTTAATAAGCCCGAACGATACCTCATAACCGCCTCCCCCCGCCTCAATGCTGGCAATCAGCCCCGCCAGCGCGTCCGAGGTGCTGCCGTCCGGGACGGTCACGCCCTTGTCGGCAATCGCTGCCAGGGCGGCGGTGATGTTGCCCTTGATCCGCGCTACATCCGCTCCAATGCTCATATCACCACTCCTCACATGGCGGCCAGCTCAGCCGCAAGGTTTTGCATCGCCGCCAGGTCGGCGTAAAAGGTTGCCTCGCTGCCCGTGTACCCGCCCGCCTGCGCCGCGGCATAGGCACTCTGGCCGTCCGCACCGGCAGGGCCTTGCGGGCCGGTATCGCCCTTGGGGCCTTGCGGGCCTGTTGCGCCGGTTGCACCCGTGTCGCCCTTTTCACCCTGCGGGCCCTGAGGCCCAGTGGCCCCTGTAGCACCGGTATCACCCTTCGGCCCTTGAGGCCCGGTATCGCCGGTATCGCCCTTGGCTCCGTCCGCGCCGTCGTTGATGGTCGCGGTTTTCGTGCCAGTAGCATCTACAAAGGTGATGGTTGTCACCTTGCCGCTTTTGCTGGTCGACACAGTGGGTGATACGCCGTCCGCGCCGGCAGGCCCCGTCGCGCCCGTGTCGCCCTTCGGCCCCTGAGAGCCTGTGGCTCCGGTGTCGCCCTTGTCACCCTTCGGGCCTTGCGGGCCTTGAGGCCCTGTCTCGCCCTGGATTCCCTGCGCTCCTTGCTCACCCTGAGGGCCTTGCGGGCCTATGGGGCCGGTGTCGCCGGTGTCGCCCTTGGGGCCAATAGGGCCAGCAGGGCCGGTGTCGCCCTTCGCGCCCTTGAGCGCGGCAAGCTGCTCTGCCGTAAAGTCGGCATAGGTAAAAGCATCACCCTTCGGCCCCTGCGGGCCGGTGGCTCCGGTATCTCCCTTATCGCCCTTCGGGCCTTGAGGCCCCGTCTCGCCCTGTGGGCCTTGTGGGCCGGTGGCTCCGGTAGCACCCGTCTCGCCCTTCTCACCCTTCGGCCCCTGCGGGCCGGTCTCGCCCTGTGGCCCCTGCGGCCCTGTCGCGCCGGTGTCGCCCTTCTCGCCCTGCGGGCCTTGCTGGCCTGTGTCCCCTTTGGGGCCAGCCGGGCCTGGGTCTCCAGTATCACCCTTCAGCCCCTGCGGGCCTACTGGCCCCGTTTCGCCGGTATCCCCCTTGGGGCCTTGCGGGCCAGCTGGCCCCGGATCGCCCTTGTCACCCTTCAGGCCAATGCCCCTAGGTATCCCCAGCGTCAGCAGCCCCGCCTCGCCATCCCACTGCGCCGTAGCGTCGCTGCCTGCCTCCAGCGTCTCCGTGGCCACCTGCATGCCCGTGATGCGATCCGCCGCGCCCAGCACGCTGTCCACCCAGGGCTGCGCGGGGGCTGGCGCGTCACCGGCTGTTCCGGGGAGCCGCCTCGCCACCTGCACATCCACCAGCGCGGACAGCTTGCGCTTGCCGTCAGCCTCGCCAGTCAGCTCCAGCTGACCAATGCCCGGCGTTGCCGTGTCTGTGTCCCGCACATGCCACACCAGGCTGTTGCCGCTCATCTTCGTGTCCAGGATGTACGGTTTCCCGCCCGGCGGGCAGAAGATCGCAGCCACCGACATGCCCGGCCACCGCTCCAGCCAGTCCGTGCAGTCGATGCGGATGTCCGTCACACCCGTTTCCGTCTCCCGCCCGATGGACAGCCGGGACGGCAGATGCTCAATGCAGTAGCCCATCACGATCCCTCCTTTTGCACCTTTTCCCACCCAGCCGGATACGCATCCGCCGTGTGCACCAGATTATCCTGCAGCGCCCTGTATACCGTTCCGTCCTCCGCGCTGTAGCACTCGCCCTGCATGTACATGCCGCTGGTGCCAAGGGGCTCTACCCAGGCTTTTGCCAGGTCAGGATCGGTGGTGTGGCACAGTCCCCACAGCGCCCGAAGGTCGGCAGGCCGCCCGGTATAGTTCGCTGCATTGTAGGGTTGGAGCAGCACCCACACCTGCCCGCCGTCCCTCACCGGTGCGCCAGCAGGCCATGCGCTGTAGTCCTTCTGCGGATCAAAGGCGGGGACGCTCACCTCCCGACGGATGATCTCCGTCCCGGTCAGGCCTTCAGCCTCCTGCCGCAGCAATAACGCCGCCGAACGGCCAATCTCACGAAAAATATCCTGCATGCTCATGCCTCGTTCACCCCCACCAGGTATGCAGCCTCAAACACCGACATCGGATCAGCGGCAGGCTCCGGCTCCACCCAGTCCGCGTCCATCTCCTCCGGGGTGCGTTCCACCACCGCGCCGTCCGCCCGCTTGTAGCGGTGCACCCCACGCTCGTCCGTTAACGGCCCCGGCAGGTAGTTGCCCTGCGCGTGGTGGTATCGGTCGCCGTGGCCACGGTCGATCTCCACCCAGCCGTCAGTGTCCGTCAAAAACGCGCTGCTGTTGATGTCCACCACGCGGCCCGCATCGTCCACGCGGATGTACACAAGGTATTCGTCCATGGTATCCCTCCTTTACAGGTCGGCGTCCAACTCGATTTTCCCGTGCCAGGCAACCCTCGAAGACGTTGCTGCTGCCTGGAACGCAAGGCTGTTATTCGTTATGAAGCCAACAGAAACGCCAGCGGCGCCGGCGTTCCAGCTCTCTCGCAGCGTCACCGTTGGAATGATGCGCATTTCCGGGAAAGATACAGGATATATCGAAGGATAGGTTGTGCTGGCGTTTACGTAGTAGTCATCCATATCATACGGGATGATATTGTAATACCTCTTGCACTGCGCAAGCTCCGCCGCGTAGCCCTTGGGCACGTAGGGCGGGAGAGTGTCGGCGGTGTAGGAACCCTCGTAGAGCGCGGCCCATACGTATTCACCAGCGGGCAGTTCAACGTAGTAGCATCCAGCGTCATTGTCCCAGCCGTGGGTGGTCAGAATGGTCACATTGCCGTCAGCGTTCCCGGCGGCAAGCGTGTACGTTCCACTCTGCGCGGCGCTCAGCAGCCGCTGTACCATCGTCCCTGTCACCGTGATGCTCCCGCTGTTGACCGTTACGCTGGAGCTGGTGCGCAGGAACCAGCGGTCAATTCCGTAGTCTCCGGCGGTTGTGTAGCTGCTCGCGCTCCGCTGGTTGACTGGGCTGCGGAAGTTGCTGTTATCCAGCAGATTTCTGGGCTGCAGGTAGTACGCCGGGGCCTTGCCGCCCAGCATGGCAGCGTCTGCGGCGGTGCCGCCCTCAGGGAGCGCACCCACCTCCGCAGCCGTGGGCACCCAGTCGGCAGCCCTCGCGCCCACGTCGGACGCCGTCAGGGTCACATTGCCCTGCACCGGCTCCACGCCGTTCACCGTGGACACCGAGCCGCTGCCATCCTTGCCGGGGTCGCCCTTGGGGCCCTGCGGCCCCTGGATGCCCTGCGGCACGCCGATGGTCAGCACCTTCGCGCCGTCCACCGTGCTCCATGCCGCCGTGGCATCGCTGCCCGGGGCCAGGGTCGTGGCCTGCGCGCCGATCTGCTCAATGGACGCGGCTGCCGCATCCGCCCGGCTGGCTGCGGTATTGGCGGAGGATGCCGCGCTGTTCGCCGAGCTGGCCGCGCTGCCCGCGTTTGCCGCAGCAGCCTCCGCCGCCGCGATCTGCGCCAGCAGCTCGTCCAGGGAGGGGATCACGTCCTCCTCGTCGAGGATGGCGTCTGTGCTGGAGGACGCTACCGCGCCGTCACCCCAGAAGATTGTGCTGATGCCGCTGTCCATGGCCAGCTTGACCACCAGCTGAAACCGCCCCGGCACCCGGTAGCATCCCTCCGGCAGCGTCACCATGGCTGCGGAGCCCTCCACGCTGCCGGTGATGGGCACGGTCACGCCGTCCGCGCGGACGAAGTACGCCGAGACGCTGGCCCCGGTGAGGGCCGCGTCCTCGCCGGAGCGGCTGACGGCAATGCGGAAGGTGTGGGCCTGCTTGTCCCCGGTCAGCAGCGCGGGCCGGATCAGCGTCCGGTCGATGCCGCGATCCAGGTCGCAGGCGAAGGAAAGCACCGCGTTAAGCATCCTGCGTCGCCTCCTCCTGCTGCTCCCTCATAAGCCGCTCAAGTTCGTCCATGCACGCCATCAGCTTCATCATGTTGTCCTTGCCCCGCACCTCAATCTTTCCCATGGTCACAATCACCGCGGCCAAACGGGTTTTATCCATGCCTGATCCTCCTCTCACAAACTCCTGTACCGGGGCTCCAGCGTCACGCTGTGCACCTCGCCGCTGCTCACCGTCACCGACGCCTGCCAGGCCGTCAGCGGCGCCAAAACCAGAAAGTCGCCGCCCGTCCTGCACCCGTCCGCGGCCTCCCAGTCGCAGTCGATCACCGCATCCGAGGCCGTCAGCGTCGCCGTCAGCGTCCGATCGCCGCATTGGATCGCCAGCACAGCCCCCGCCTCGCCCCGGATCCTGATCAAAGGCGCCGCGGCGCTTCCCCGGGGATTGTAGCCGCGCCCGCCACGCAGGATAGGCACCGGAATCGCGGGAATGGCCTCATACCGCCAAGGCCGCACCACAAAGCACGGCTTCAGCGCGGCATAGCTGTCCGGGTGCCCGGGCGCCGTCTCCGCAATTTCAAACTCGTCCACCACCCGGCCCTCGTAGGCATCCATCGGCCGGTCGCCCAGGATCAACCGCCCGCTGCCCGTCAGCCACTCCGCCACCGCGTCCCGGCTGTATCCCGGCCTGATCGCCAGCCCCGGCGCCAGGCTGATGTCCTCATAAATGTCCGGCCACAGCCCTGTGTCCACGCTGCCGCTTCGCCCGGGGATGGTCTCCGTCTCCACCCGCGCCCCCGGCCTGATCAGCGGCGCCGGATCCGTGACGATCACCCCCATGTCCCATGCCCGAATGCCCTTCCACATCAGGTCGCTGCCCCGCAGGCCCGCGACGCTTTGCTGTCCCATGCTCATGCTTTTCCCTCCGCCTCTTCAGGTATTCCCGCCCAAAACCGCACTGGATCTCGCAGCCCTCGCAGGGCACGTCCCCGCAGATGCGCTTTCCCAGCGTGCTGTCGCACATCTGCTCCGGATTCTCCCCGCAATATCCGCCGCTCAGGGCGTTGCCCGAAAGATGCCCCATGGTCGTAGCCCTCGTCAGATGTTCCGTAATCTGATAGGCCAACCTGGTGTCAGCGTCCACCAGATGCTCAATCGCCATGTCCTCGCCCCCATCGCGCCTTGTCTCTGCTGGTATGATACCACCGCCCATGCCCGTGGCAGCAAGGCGGCATATGGGTCGAGGCTCACCATCCCGCCACATCCGCGTAGGGCGTTGCGATCACGCGGCTCTCATCCTCGCCCCCGGCAGCGCGCATCAGCTCGCTGGCCAGGGCGGGCGTGCAGGCCATGGCCTCCGTCCGGCTCATGTTCAGCACTTTCCCCGCGGCGTAAAGGTACTTCCCCCAGCTCCATGGCTCCGAGGATCCCGTTTTTTTTTACTTCCCCGGGGGAGCTTGAGCAGGATCTCCGCCTGCGCGGCCCGCGCCAGGGCGGCAAAGCGCTGCATGTGCAGTCCCATCAGCTGCTCCAGCGTCACCTGCTCGCCCGCCTCCTGCATCACCGCCAGCACCACCTGCGCCTGGCGCGCCATCGTCATGGGCGGAAGGCCCTGGGTTCCGTCCCTGTCTGTCTGCAGCATCTCAAAGATGATCTCCTCCCAGGGCTTGCCCAGCAATTCCTCCAGCCGCGCCGCGGTGCGCAGCGTAAAAAGCATCCGTACCTTGTACCCGTCGATATCCCATTCGCTGGGCTCCGTCATGGCCCAGAATGTACGATCCATATGCACCCTCCTTATCCGATCCCCAGCCCGTAGGCCGCTCCACGGGAGTAGGCCGCGATCCGGCCCGCCAGGCTGCTCACGTCCTCATCGCCCCGCATGTCCGCGTGCTGAATGTTAACATTAACGCTATTGTCCACGCTGCTTCCGCTGCCTGCCTGCGGCCCGCTTGCGCCAGTCTGCACGCTACCAGCACTGGCCAGGGCTGCGTTGACGCCCGCGGCCAGCACGCTGGCTGCTCTGACAGCATCCGGTGTTCCCAGGCTGATCCCCATGCCCAGCCCCCTGGCCGCCGCGAGGCCCACCTCGCGCGTATCGCCCACATTGCCCAGCGCCGCGCCAACCTTCGCGCCCGCCTCGCTGGCATCATCCGCAGCGTCCTCGCTTCCGTCCGTCACACCCTGGCCGATGGCCTCCATGGCCTCCGTCCCGATGCTCTCTATATCCGCGTCCACCATGGATATCCGCAGCGCGTCCTGGATCGTCTCCGGCATCGCGCTCAGATCCAGCGCGGACACGTCCACGCCCGCGTCCATCCAGGCCTGCAGCATCGCCATGGCCGGGTTATTTTCCACATCGATGCTGCCCTGCATCTGTTTGAGCGCCTCCGAGGCATCCCGCTGCAGCTGCTGCATCGCCGTCACCGGGTACGCGTTGCCGGAGTCAAACAGCCCATGGCTGTCCGCAAAGTACCCGAATCCCAGCGCCTCCAGCGTCCCCGGGGCGATCCTTTTGCGCAGCTCCTGCTGCACGTCCACGCTGCCCGGCATCTGCTGCACAGCCTGGATGGCGCTGAGTACATCCAGCAGCTGTCCGGCTTTGGTGATGTCCGCCATGGCCTCCGCATTGCCGCTGCGGCCCATCCAGCCGCGCCACTGGGCCGCCAGCGCCGCCTCCATGTCCGCCTGAACCTGGGCGGACTGCGCGTCCGCATCGGCCTTCGCCGCGTCGTAGGCTGCCTGGGCAGCGTCCTTTTCCGCCTGGGAGGCCGTGGTGCTGCCCGTCACATCCTGGGCCGTCTGCCGGGCCAGCTCCAGGTTGTCGGCAATCTCCGCCTGCAGCTGGGAGGCGGTATACACCGTGTACGCCGCCGCCTCGCCCACCGTCCGCAGATCGCCGTAGCCCCCGGCCACCGTCACGCCCGCCTTGCCCTGCAGCGACTTTTCCGCCCCGTCAATGTCCGTGCGCAGCTGCAGCATCTCCCCCGCCAGCTCCCGCACCTTACCCATGGCCGTCTCCAGGGACGCGATCTCATCATCCGTGGCGCTGTTGCCCTCCCGGTACACCACCTCCAGCAGCGAGTAAAATTCGTCCACCGCGCCCTGCAGCTCCCCAGCGAGCACACCCATGATGCCTCCTTCCGCCTCGCCGGAGGCAATCAGCGGATCAAGGGTGTCCGCCTTGTAGGCATCCAGGCTGGACTTTTCGCCCAGCGTCACCATCCCGTCGCTGAGCGCCGTGCTCACCAGCTGGGTCAGCTGCTCCTGTACGTTCTCGCCGTCGATCGTTACCTTGGCCGTACAGTAGATCTCCCAGTCCTTCTGCGCTTCCGCCACGCCATCGTTGATGCCCTGGGCAATGTTGCTCTTGGCCTCCTCGCTCAGCGTTACGTTGATGCCCTCCAGCGATTCCTGGAGCCGCCGCGCAGGCTCATTGGCCGTCACCAGCGTGGTGGTCAGCGCGGCAAGGCCAATGCCCGCCGTGATGTAGGGGTTGCGCAGCACCGAGAGGATCGTAGTCAGGTTCTTCATCAGCGTGCCCGTGGCCTTCAGCACAGGCCCGGTCGCCGCCGCCAACGCGCCCAGGGTGATCACCGCCCGCTTGGATCCGTCGTCCAGCCCGGCAATGGCGCCGCTCACGGTCTCCAGCAGCTCCGCGCCCATGTCCACCGCCGGCAGCAGCGCCTCGCCGAACTCCGCCCCGGCGTTTTTCAGCCGGTTCATGGAGGCCGCCAGCTGCTCCGCCCGGCTGCTCACCCGCGTCTCAAAGGCCTGATCCACCACGCCGGACGCGCCCTGCATCTCACTGAGGATGGAGGCGTAGTCCTCCGCCGCGGTGGTGCCCAGGGCCAGCACCTGGTTGAGGCCCTCCACGGAGCCGAACAGCTTACCCAGGCTCTCCACGTCCATGCCGGTCTTGTCCGCCACATCCTGCAAAAAGCCCGTCAGGCCCTTAGCCTGCAGCGCCGCCGCGTCAAAGGACAGGCCCAGCCGCTCTGCTTCTTCCCGGGCCTCCGCGGTGGGCTTGATCACCGAGGACATCACGGCCTTCAGGCCCGTCACGCTGCCGGAGGTGCTCATGCCGCCCAGCGTCATGGCCGCGATGGCCGCGAAAACCTCCTCCATGCCCACGCCCAGCTGCGGCGCCATGCCCGTCACCTGGCCGATCTGGCTGGCCAGCTGGCCCACGTCCGTCTTGCCCCGGTTCTGTGCCGTCATCATCACGTCCAGGATATGATCGAGGCCACCGCTCTTCTGGCCCCAGGCGTTGTAGACGGAGCTGGCGCCGCTGACCACCGTCTCCGCGTCGCTTCGCCCGCCCTTGGCCGCCATGGCCGCCCGCTGCGCCCAGTAAATGGAGTCCTCCACGGAAATGCCCGCGCTCACCGCCTGGTACTGGGCCGCCGCCAGATCCGTCGCCGCCGTGCCCGACAGGTTGCTGGCGTCGATCAGCAGACGTTTGTACTCCTCTACCTGCCTCTGCTGCTCCTCCAGGGATCCCGTCAGCACGCCGGGCAGCGTCGCCACCTCGTAGATGCTGTCCTCCAGATCCATGGCCAGCTTGCCTGCCGTCACGCCCATGCCCATCACCGGCGTGGTAACGTACCGGGTCAGCTTGCTCCCGGCCTTTTCCAGCTTTTCCCCGGTTTTTTCGACGGACTTTGCGTATTCCTCCCAGCTCTTTTTCCCCTTATCCAGCTTGTCGCTGGCGCCATCCACTGCATCCGCCGCCCCGGCAGCGGCGCTCTTCTGTGCCTCCATGGCCGCGTTGCACTCCCGGATGCCACGCTCCAGCTGCTTTTCCGAGGTTTCTGACCGAAGGATCTGCATGTCCAGCTTGTTCAGCTGCTCCTCCGAGGCCCTGCCGCTGGCCACATACTTCTCCCGCGTCTCACGCAGGGCCTGGGTGGCCTTACGCTGCTCCTCCAGCTGCTTTTGCATCAGCTGGCTCCGCTGCGCAAGGTAATTGGTATCCTTGCTGCTTTTGCCGTAGGTAGCCTCCAGCAGGGCCATTTCCTGCCGGTTTTTTTTGATCGCGTTCCCGACCTCGTCCAGGGTGCGCTGCGCCTTTTCGCCGCCGTCCACCCGCAGCACCACGCCGGATAGCTTCATGCCCATGCGCTGCTCCTCCTTTTAATCCGTCCGCTCCCGCGCAAGCACGATCCGCACACCGCAAGGGATCGCGTCCGCCTGGATCAGCGCGGTGTAACCCTGATAGGTCACGCGGTCGTTGCCGTCCCAGTCATGGTCGATGACATCAAGCGCCCGCGGATCGCCGAAGACCCTCTCGGCCTCCTCCGGCGTTGCGATGTCCGTGATGTCCAGCCACAGGTAGCCGTCCGCCGCCCCGCAAAAGACGACTTCGTGCTGCTCTCCGTTTGCCAGTACGATTTTGCGCATAAACGCCCTCCTTAGCTGTGTGTCAGGTACCAGTGGCTGCTGCCGCTGCCGTCCTGCAGGTACAGCCATTGGCATTTAAACCCGGCCAACGTCAGCCCGGCCGTTGTGACCGAGGCTGCCGAGAGCAGGTCGGCCTTGGTCTTGCCTGTCCTCAGGTTTTCGATCTCCGCCTGGGTGGCGTTGAGCTGCGACGCTGTCACATAGCCGCTCAGGTTGATCTTCGATGCTGAAATCGTGATGGACTCCGCCGTCTGGTTGATGGCGGAAATCACGCCGTCCTTGCTGACCTTCAGCGCGATCTCCGCGTTCGCGCCATCGATGGCGATTTCCGCCGCCGATACCCGCGTACCCAGCGCGTCCACCGTCGTCTGCTTGGCCCGCAGCAGGATCTCCGCGTTCGCGCCATCGATGGCGATTTCCGCCTGGCTGATCCTGGTGCCCTGGTTGGCTATGTCCGTGGCCAGCAGCTCGATCCGCGCGTTCATGCCATCCAGCATGATTTCCGCCGAGGATACGCGCCTGTCCACATCCTCCGCGTTATCTGCCAGCAGCGCGATCTGCCGGGCGTGCAGCACAATCTGCTCCGCCTCCACATACAGCTGCTCGCCGTAATTCTCAAAGGTTCGGCGGGCCGAAGCCGCCGTCTGCCGCACCTGAGCGGAGGTGGCCAGCATGTTGCCCGTCCTGTCCTGCCACGGGTCGCCCGCTTCCAGTGACTCATAGCAGCCCCGCAGCACGTCCCAGGTGTAGCCCGTGATCCGCCGTTCGCACTCCAGGCCCGCCGCCTCGTGCCGGATCCGGACGCGATCGTACAGGCACAGGCTCTCCGCGGCCCCGCGGATGGCCACCGGGCGCGGCACATGCACAAAGCTGAGCGTCTCCTGGGCCTTGTCGCAGCCCTCCCGCAGCCTGTCCGCCGCCGCCTCCCGCAGCATGGCATAGACCTCGTCCACCGTCAGCGCCTGGGTGGAGCCGTCGTCCCGCCGGGTTTTCTGGCCCACCTTCGCCCCGGATACCTTCCACGCCGCGATCCTGGGCGCGGCATAGTCGCCGATCAGCGGCGCGTCGATGGCTTTTTCCGGCAGCATCAGGTCGCTGCCGTCCTCGTTTTCGCCCACGGGGTACAGCCGCGTCACCACGCTCTGGATGTCGTGGGACGCCGTGAGGCTCCGCAGCGACCCGCCGTACCGCAGCGTCACCCCGCTGTCCCGGCCCGTGTCGTCCCGCAGCCACAGCGTCCCGCCGTCCCGCTCCATTTCCAAGTGCCCCTGCGCCACAAGCCCCGTGCTGGGCTCCAGCAGCATGTTCACCGGCGTGACCAGCGCCCAGGTGCCCTTTGCGGTGCCGTTGCAGTCCGCGTCCAGCCCGAAGCTCGCGGGCTCGATCAGCCCCGCCATCATCTTCCGCGCCAGCTCCCCGCAGGATGTTTCCTCCGTGGCCTCCACCTTCTGCACCGCCGTCCGGACCAGATCGTAAAAGAGATGCTGTGCCTTGATCTCCATAGTCTGCCCATCGCCGCCGACAGACACGGAGCAGATCCGGAACAGCTGCTCCCGCGCGGACAGGCGGTGCGGGGCTCCGGGCACGCGGAGCACCGCCTCCTGCCGGATCAGCGCCGCCTCCCCGCGCAGCCCCAGGGGCAGCTCCATCGTCAGCTCGTAGCTGCCGCCAGCCGTCTCCGTGATGGTGCAGCTGACGGGATGCAGCACGCCCAGGCCGTGCCCTTCCCGTGCCGTGTCCCGGGCATCATAGATACAGATCACTTGATCCCCTCCCTATACAAAAGCGGCGCAGACAGCCATGCAGGCCGCCGCGCCGCGCGATGCCGATAGATCAGCCCGTCACTGCCTTTTCCGTGCCGGAGATAGCCAGGATCTGCTCGATGGTCTCCGGCGCCGCCGCGAAGAACTCTTCCGGCGTCAGAGGCACCTTGCCCGCGTCCACCTTGCCCGTGTCGTAGCGGGCGCGCCACACGTTCTCGTCCGTGGGCAGGATCATCAGCGTGTAGCTCAGGTTGGGGTCAGGCAGCTGCCCGCTCTCGCTGGTTTTCAGCTCCTCATCGCCCTGCACCAGCTTGCACCGGGGATGGTAGTAGTACACCTTGCCGCCGTCGGACTTTTCCGCCCAGTAGCCGCAGGCAAACTCCTCCTTGTGGGGCTTGGTCACGTCGTAGCTCACCGCGCCGCTGCCGCCGCTGCCCAGAGCGCGGTCGGTGAACTCGTGCGGCAGAGCCACCACGTTCAGGCCCACCTTGATGTCGCTCAGCAGCGTGGTGGTATCGTAGATCACGCCGCTGGCGTAGATCTCCTTGGTATTCTCACCCGGCTGCACCCGGATGGACTTCACCACCGGCATCTTCAGCTGCAGCGCCTGCAGTTTCTTGCCCGTATCCGCCTTGAAGTTGACGAAGAAGTCCCGCACCGTCAGGTCGTAGGCCGGTTTCTTCACCGCATATTCGCTCATGCATTTTCCCTTTCTCCGGGCGTCACAGCCCGGCCTTGCTCATCTGCGCCTCCACAGCCTTGTCCAGCAGCGCGTCGCACATGGCCTCCATTTTGCTGGTGGCGGCCTCCTCCGCATCGATGAAGCCCTGCTCCATGTGCCGCAGCTGCCGCCGCTCAGAGTACTCCAGGATCCGGCCGTAGTCGGCCACCGTGGTCACCTTCCGCGACCGGCCCCGCCGATCCACAAAGGAGGAGCGCTTCCGCGTGCCGCCCTTGCCCCGGATCGGGTTTTGCTGCCAGCCCATGGGCGCCCGGCCCGTATCCGCGTGGATCTCGTAGCTGATGGACGCCTCAAGCTGCCCCGTGGCCCGCTTGGCCTTGGTGGATACCTGCCGCTGGATGGCCTCCTGGACAATCTTCGCCCCGGCTTCCAGCACAGGGGCCAGCTTTTCGCCCGTCAGGATCTGGCTGCTGTCAAGTGCCATTCTGCCACACCCTCTCGTGCACATGCACCTGCATCCGCGCGCACTTGCGGTGGATGGCAGGCACGTCCTCCGCGCCGGTCATCCCAAAGGCCCTGGCGGTGACGCCCGGCAGCACGCTCGTGCTTTGATCCAGGCCGCCGTCCACCGCGTCCGCGATGTCCCACAGGAGGCTGCGCCAGTCGCCGTAGTCCACGGGGAACCACAGTGTCAGCGTCAGGCAATAGATGCGCTTGTACACCTCGCCGCTGGCGCAGTATTCCCGCACCCCGTCCTCCGACCAGGTGACGTAGGGGCCTTCCGGCTCCACCAGCATGGGCTCCTCGCAGGCGGGGACATCGATGCCAAAGGCATGGAGCTGATCCGAAAGATACGCGCTCACATCAAGCATCCGCCACACCGTCCCCCTTTTGCGTCACACACACGCCCCGCAGCCGTACCGTGCCCCGGATCGTCCCGGGCACCACCTCCGCCACGTCGTAGGCCAGACCCTCATGCACAAACCGCAGCCCCGGCTCCAGGCGGAAGCCAACGGGCTTGCGGATCGTGCAAAACTTGATTGTCTCCTGATACCTCGCGTCCCCCGCGGCGAAGGCCTTGTCACTCTGGCTGTACACCTCGGCGGATACGCCGCCGGGCAGCAGCTCCTCCCAGGCGTCCGCGCTCCGGCCCTCCCGGGTTTCGGGCACGCGCCGGTACAGCCGCACCCGCGTGGTCAGGTCACCCGTCTGCCGCATCGTCCGCGCCTCCCAGCTGCCAGATGATCGCCTGCACACCCTTGGCAATCTCGCCCTGCACCTGCCCCACCAGCACTACGCCCCGGTTATCGTACCAGTGCGCCGCCAGCATGTAGCAGGCCAGATCATAGAGCGGATTGGGCACCTCAGGCTCAGGCACATCGGCGTTTTTGAGATAGGCCTTTGCGGAAGCCAGCATCATCTGCGCCACGTCCGGCTGGAAAACCCCGTCGTCGTAATAGCCGTATTGCCGCATCAGCCCGGGCAGATCCGCCATGGCCGCGCACCTCCTTCATGCCGTCAGGCGCCCGGCGGCATGAAAGCCGCCGGAACGCCCATGGATTACGCGCCCACCACCACGCGGCGGAACGCGCTGTACATCTTGATCTGGATATCGAACAGGGAGTTGAGGTAGAACCGCCGCAGGCCCTGGGATGGAACGTTCTCCACATCGGCCCAGGGGGCGCAGGCGAAGTTGAGGTGCAGGTAGCGGAAGGCGCCCACCACAGGCGTGGTGGCGTACTCGGTGAAGGTCATCGGCACACCCAGGACGCTCTCCGGCTTGGCGTTGAACAGGCTCTCGTTGGGGGCGATGGCGCGCAGCATTTTGACGTAGTCGCTGAAGCGCATCACGCCGCTGGCCTGCTCGCGGTAGTCGTCCTCCAGATCGGCGAAGGCGGCGCACCAGGCCGTGAACATGTCGGTGCCGGTCACGCCCTTGATCAGCTCCTGGCTGTCGCTGCCCTTCTGGTACAGGGACATGTGCTTGACGTCGCTGGGCAGGTCGGTGCCGAAGATCATCTTCAGCTCCTTCTTCGCGCCCGCGGAGGCCATGCCCTCATCCACCGCTGCCTGGATGTTGACGGGGGTGGTGCGCAGCACGCTCTCCGCCACGCTGGCGCGCACCCGGTACTCATGGGTGCCGAAGCGCACCTGGTCGCCGCGGAGCTTCAGCTCCTTGGCGCTCTCGCCATCCTTGGCCACAAAGGCGTCGTCATCCTGCTCGAAGCCCAGGCGGGGCAGGATCAGGTTGGGCACCTGGGTCACGCTCATCACGCCGCGCAGGCGGTTAATGGTGCGGGGAGCCATCAGCAGCTCCTGGCCCATGGTATCGGGGATCAGCACGCTGCCGTTGCCCTGATCCTCGCTGCCGGCAGGGATCGCGCCCAGCTGCTCGTAGACCATGCGGGGCAGCGCGCGGGTGTCGCCGCCGGTCAGGGCGGCACGGTAGAACATGCCGGCAGCCTGGGCCTTGTCCAGGACGCCGCCACTGTCCTTGCGCAGCTTGAAGGCAGCCTCGTCCGCCATCCGGGCCCGCTCCTCCTGCAGCATCCCGAGACGGTCGGAGGCATCCTGATAGGCAGCCTTCGCCGCGCGCACCTTGTCCATGGGGGTCGCCTTGTCGGCGGCCATGCGCACAGCCTCGTCCCTCAGGCCGGGAATGGTGCTCTGGATCTGGGCGATCGCCTCATCGATCGCCGCCACACTCTGGTAAAAAGGCATGGTATTCGCTCCTTTCAGTTCTTCAGCTGGCGGAGGATCTCCGCCCGCTCTTTATCCTCATCAGCGCGCGCAAGCGCCGAGCGGATCATGGTTTCCGTGGCCCGCATGGTGGCACGCATGCGGCCCCGCATGGTGGCCCGGGCCTCCTCATCGCCGATCAGCCCCGTGGCCCACCCCTTGTCCAGCGCATCCTGACTGGAAAAGAAGGCCTCCGCGTCCATCGCCGCTGCCGCCTCCTCCGCCGTCCAGGGCAGGTGCCTGGCGTAGATCGCCGCCGCCGAGTCCCGCAGCGCCAGCAGAAAGTCCCGCCCCGCCTGCAGATCCTGCCAGTTACCCTCCACGCCGCACATGGGGCTGTGGATCATGATCGATCCGCCCGCGGAGATCAGCCGTTTGTCCGCGCCCAGCGCGATCAGCGACGCCGCCGAATAGGCCCGGTAGATATGCACCGTGGTCTCGCCCTGATGGGCCCGCAGCGCTTCGTAGATCGCCACACCCGCCGCGAAGTCGCCGCCCTGGCTATCCACCACCACCGTGAGGGGCTTGCCCTCGCACTGTTTCAGCGCGTCCCGGAACTTGGGCGGCGTCACAAAGTTGCCAGGGTTCGCGCCCCAGGCGTCGGACAGGCTGTCCCACCAGGGCTCGCTCGGGGCAATCTCGCCCTCGATGTACAGCCGCGGCGCGTCACTGTCCACATCCGCAAAGTTGTAAAACATGGTTTATCCCTCCTTCCCCAGAAGATCCAGCGGCACCAGGTCGCGGCTCACCAGCACCCGGTCGCCGCCCTTGACCGGGCCACGGCCATCCAGGGCACGCAGCTCATCGATGGTGCGCAAGCCGTTGCGGCTCTGGATCTGGTGCAGCTGGCCCCTGGCCGCGCTGTCCACCAGCACCAGGCCCGTGCTGTCGAAGGCCAGCCGGACGCCTCCCTGCACATCCTCGTAGGTGAGCAGCTTCTGCTGCAGCTGCGCCTCGTACATGCGCATGGTGGGCATCATGGACTGCGACAAAAACTCCAGCTGCTGGTGCTCCTGGCTCTGGTAGCTGGCCTTGTCGTAGTCCCCCAGCTTGGTGGGCGGTATCCCGTACACCCTCGCCACCTTGCCGGCGGTGATCTTGTCCACCTCCAGGGCCTTGGCGTCCACCACGCTGCGGTTGATGCTGCTGGCCTTGGCTCCGCCGGTGAGCACAAGAACGCTGTTGCCGCTGCGCCGGTACACGGCCATGAACTCGTCCACGATCTGCTTTTTGCGCTCGCCGCCCACGTCCGAGGGGATCTCCAGCACCACCGCGCCGTTGACGCCCTTGGCCTGGGCCAGGGAGAACTCCTGCATACGCTGGTTGTAGTCCAGCGTCCCACGCAGCACGCCCAGTGGGCTGATACCCTTGGTGCCCATGGTGCTGATGTGGGTGCCGTGGATCATGTCCCGGTCGCTCACATACAGGATGCCGCCGCTCTCCGGGCGGATCTCGTACCACAGGTCGCCGGTGTCCACATCCCGCCGGGGCGTTACCAGCTCCGGCCGCAGCACATCCAGGGCTTCCACCCGCCCGTCCGGGCCGGGCACCTTGAGGGCGTAGCTGTTGCCGCTGGTGTTGCGGCATACCTCCATCGCCCGCCAGAATTCAAAGGGCGTCATGCGCGGGTTAGGGCGGTAGCACAGGAGCCGGTGCAGCGGGTGGCTTGTATCCTCGTCCCAGCCCCGGTAGATCCGCACCGGCATGCTGGCCAGGGTGTTGGCCAGCAGCGACACCGCCGCGAACACCGCCTCCGAGTCCTCCAGTCCGATGTCCCCCATGCCCCGGTAGAGGTCGTCCCCGGGCAGGGTATGCACCTGGGCGTCCGTTACGGTTTTCCGGCGGAACCTGTTAAAGGGCCACATGGCCGCCACCTCCCCAAAAATCGTCCATCCCGGGCTCCGGCAGGCTGTACACACTGCTGTCGCCCAGATCGATAAATTCAACTTCCGCGTCCGCCGCCATCGCGCCAGGTGCCGGGCACTTCCGCATCCAGATCGTGTGCGCATCCAGGAAAGCCATGAAAACGTCGATCTTGCTGTACTTGTCCAATTTCACTGGGACATAGTTCTCGTTGTCCCGGGTGGCGTAGTCCTTGCGCAGCTTGACGTTGTTCAGGTACCACTCAAAGAGGCCCGAGCGGTTGTACACGATCTTTCCGTCCATAAACCGCTCTTTCAGATCCTTCATCGGCGCGTTCAGCGTCAGAGCGCCCTGGCGCACCGGCTCGCAGGCGAAGACCGGCTTGCCGTCCCCGCGCCAGCTGGAGAGCGACCGCACCAGCAGCGTCGCGTTGGCAGGGTCATACCCGATCACCCGGATATCAAACACCTCCGCCCACTTCTCAAACCATTCGACGATGTACTCCTGCCGGACGTAATCCCCATCAATGATGGTCAGCTCCCCCTGCATGGCCCATGCATAATAATCCAGCTTTTCGGCGTTGGCCTCCGCCACCTTGCGGGGCACGAAGGCGTGGAAAATCACCACCTCGCGGCCATCGTCCAGGGGGATCACCAGCGCCGCGCCCGTGTGGTCGTAGCTGGTGGAGATGTCGAATCCCCCGTAGGCCTCCCGGCCCCGGATCTGCTCCAGATCCACCATGTCCCGGTTGCGCTCGATCAGCTCCCAGCTGAGGTAGCTCAGGCTGCTGACCCGGGTGAAGAGGTTGAGCTGCTTGGTCAAAAAGTCCAGCATCACTTCCGGGACGGCCTTGCCCTCCTGCCACCTCAGCCGCAGCCGCTCCATGTCCAGCAGCACGCCCAGGGATGGATTGGCCTGGCCCCAGTGCGCGCTGTCCGCGGGCTCCAACGCCGCATCCATCTCATAGATGATCACCAGCCGCCGCTCGTTAACCTCGGGGTTACCGCTGCCACGGAGCAGCTGATCCGCCAGCCTGTACTCGCTGACCAGCAGGCCGTCCAGCACATAGCCCATGGTGGAAAACATCATCAGCAGCGCGTTGGGATGCTTGTCCAGGGATCGCCGCATCTGCCGCATCAGGTCATAGCCCGCCTGCTCGTGGATCTCATCAAACAGCGCCGCCGTGGGGCGGAGGCCGTCCAGGCCCCGGGCGTTGCTGGACTGCACCTGCATCAGCGCCACGGGCATCGCGCCCCGCCGCCGGGCCTCCTCCCGGGTGGAAAAGTACTCGATCCTGTCCGCGTAGCCCCGGAAGCGCTCCCGCATCGCGGGGCTGGCGTCGATCATCGTCCGGCAATCCCGCAGGAGGATGGACGCCTGCTGCCTGCTGTTGGCCAGCATGTCGATTTCCGCCCCGCGCACGCCCTCCTGGGAGGCCAGATACAGCGCGATGGCCGCCACCAGCGGGGTTTTGCCGTTGCCGCTGCCCACCACCAGAAGAAGGTAGTTGTACTTCCGCTCCCCGGTCTGCTTGTCCACAAAACCAAAGAGCGACGCCACCACCCAGCACTGCCAGGGCATCAGCACCATGGGCTCGCTGCCGCCCTCCACCCGGGCGAACTTTTCGATAAAGCGGATCGGGCGGCATGCCTTGTCCTGGTCGAACCGCCACCGGCAGTCCGTCTCCGGCTCCCGCGCCAGGTCGCTGAGCGTCCGCAGGCACGCCAGGCGGATCTTTTCGCATGCGTCAATCTCGCCCCGCAGCACACTCTCCACATACGCCAGCACCCGCCTGTCCAGCAGCGGGTAGCGGGCGTAGATCTCTTCCCGCGCCCCGCGGTTTTCCAGCAGATCAGTACTCGTCCAGGCTCGGCGCCTCATCCGCCGTCACGTCCTCCACATCCTCCGCCTCCCTGTTTCCGCCCCGAGGCTTGCGCGGCCTCAGGCCCAGCGCCGCAATCAGCTTCGCCTCCGTGGCGCTGGCACGGAGCAGGGTGTCCACCTCCGGCGGCTTGCGCTCCAGCGTTTGCCGGCCGTTGGAGTACCGCTCCCGCTGCCCCTTTTCGGCCACGATCTCCGCAGCCTCCAGGCGCGTCAGCTCCACATCCACCAGCGCGTCCAGCAGCACCCTGTGCGCCGGCAGAATCTCCCCGCAGCTGTCCAGGATGTGCCGCTCCACCTCCGCGCGCTTCTGCGCGGCCTGCCGCGCCAGGCGCAGCATCCGCTCATCCCTTGCCTGCTTGCTTTCCATACAGTCCTCCCAGATCGACCACCCGCACCCCCGTGGTTTCCTCCAAGGCCGTCGGAGCCGCCCTGCGGTTGCGCTCCGGGTGCAGCGCGTTGTGGCAGGCGTCGCATACGCTCTCCAGGTTGCTCAGCTCGCGCTTGAGGTCGGGCCGCTCCCTGACGGGGATGATATGATGCACCACCGTCGCCGCGCGTCTCCCGCACCGCTGGCACAGATAATGATCCCGCTGCAGCGCTTCCAGCCGCAGCCGACGCCAGCTGCGCGACAGATAAAACGGATCCGCCTTTTTGTCGTAGTGCATCCTGCTCACCTCCCCCAAATAACAGGGCCAGGCACGGCGCCGCTGCTCTCAAACGCCGTGCCCCGGTAGGAGGCATCCCGGTGGCCCCGATGCCGTTATACCATCGCCCACCCCCATGGCTGCAAGATGGCAAAATGCGATCCTGTCAAAAAAAAGCGGCCGGAGTCATCTGCTCCGACCGCCGCCGCGCCCCGTCAGAAGGGCACGTCCTCGCTGGATACCTCCTGATAGCCGCTCTCCGCGTCCGTCCTGGGTGCTTCCTCGCTCCTGTCACGGGGCGACAGAAACTCCACCTGCGCCGCGCTGACGTTCAGCTCCGCCTTGGTGTCGCCGTTGTTGGCCTGGTACAGCCGCACCGTCAGCGGCCCCTCAACGTACACCTTCCTCCCCTTGGCCAGGTATTGTGCGCACCGCTCGCCAAGCTGCCGCCAGGCCGCCACCCGGAAATAGTCCGCCTCCGGGTGCCCGTTCTGGCCCCGCTTGTTCACCGCCACGGTAAAATTGCATACCGCGGTGCCGTCCGCCGTTGTCCTCAGCTCAGGATCACGGGTGAGATTGCCGATCATCTGCATCTTTTGCATGGTCATCCTCCATTTCTGCGGCCATCCTCAGGCCGCGGATCTTTGCCCTTGTCACTGTCCTGATGTTGCACGCCATGGCGTTGGCGATCTGGGAGAGGCTGTCCCCCAGCACATAGTAGCGCACCAGCACCCCGTATTCCCGCCCGGGCGGCAGCCTGGCCAGCACGGCCATGGCCCTGTCGCCCAGAAGCGACGCCCGATCCTCCAGCGCCCGCAAAAGCCTCCGGGCATCCTCTGCCGGTGTAGCGTCGCGGAAGATCTCGCTGCCGCCGGCCTCCAGCCATTGCACCACGTCCCGCTGCCGCCGCACGCAGGCCAGCGCCTCCCTGCTCGCCTCCAGGGTTTCTACTGCCGTCACGCCTCATCACCTCCCTCAAAAGGCCCGGCATCATCCACCATCAGAAAGTTGCCCTGGTGGGTTTTTACGACGGGCGCCGTATCATCCAGCACCCAGCGCGGCATCACCATGTACCGCCCATGGATGCCCCCGCGCTTGATCTGCTGCAGCGCGGAGCCGCCATCCCGGCATACGATCTTCCTCTCCTCCCGCAGCTGGGCGATCAGCGTGTTTTTACCCGTTGCCAGGGCCGTGCCTTGCTGGGCAAGGGATTTCTGCACCGCCCCGTAGCTTTCGCCCGGGATCAGGTAGTAGTAGTCGTCGTCCCTGTAGCCGATCAAGTCCCGCGGGATCACCGCCGATACATGCCCCAGCGTCTCCACCATGTTGCGCCCGCTGGCAAGCAGTTCCCGCAGCGTGGTCAAAAAGATGGCTGTCGGCTTTTCCTGGCGCATTTCCGCCGCCTGACGGGCGTTGTTGCCCACCATCGCGTCCCAGCACCTGTCCATCATCTGCGCGCGGAAGTCCTCATTGCCCTCCATCATGCCGCCCGGGGCCACCATGTAGTCCAGCATCATCGAGATACCCAGCATCAGGTACGCCACCGCCGACAGCATCCGGGCATGCTCCCCGTGCGTCCGGGCCACGGCCTCCGTCCGCAGTGCGCTGAGGCGATTGTCCAGCATCTCCGGCAGATCATCCGCCATCCCCTGCAGGTACTCGATATAGCCCCGCATGCTCTCGTTGAGCACCCCGTCCCGCGCCATCTGCCACAGCTCCTCCATTTCTCCGATTCTCCGGGCTTGGGCAGCGCTCATGCCCGCACAGGGCACCGGCACCTCGCCGCCCTGGAGCTCGATCACATACAGCCGCGCCAGGCTGGAGATCGTCACGTCCGGCAGCTCCTCGCCCGTCTGGATACACAGTCCCCGGGCATACCGGTCGCGCTGGGCGTCCAGCTCGCCCGTCATGCGGCTGCGGCGCATGCCGTCCGCCATCATGCGGATGATGATCTCCTCCAGCGATTTCCGCGCCCGCTGCCGCACAGGATCCACCTCGCGCTTGTAGTCGTCCACAAACAGCGGAAGATCCTTGAGCTCGTACAGCTTTTGCGCCATGGCCGCGCTGGAGTCATCAAACGTCGCGGGCTGCATGCCCTCGAAGTTGAAATCATACCCAAAATGGTTGAGCGCCAGGCTCATGTATGTTGTTTTGCCCATTCCCGTTGTACCCACCAGGTACGGCACAAAGGATGGCCGGTGCCCACGCTGCTCCAGGAAATACCGCAGCGGGGACAGAAACAGGAAGCCGATCACCGGCGCGCCCACCCTGAGGCCCGGCGCGTGCATCACCCGCAGCGTCGCGCCCTGGGCGATCGGCAGCGCCTCCGCGCGGGATAAACCGGCGTACTCGCCGCTGCGGATCCCGTCCAGGCAGTACCGATCCAGGCCGAAATCCAGCTTAACCTGGATATCCTCCGCGCCGATCGCGCCGCCGCCGTGCAGGAAGCACAGCTTGCCGTCGATCTTCCGCCACCCCGTGTGGCAGTACAGCGTCCTGTGGACAGCCGCCCGCAGCCCGGCCTCCTGGATGATCCTGCGCAGCTTGGGCATCACGCCGTTGCCGTCCGCCACATTCGCGCTCAGGCCCCACCGGGCCAGCGGCCAGCGCATCTGCTCGAATTCGCTGACGGGGAGCTGCAGCGTGGGCAGCCGGATTCCCGTCGCGCTCCAGCCCTCGATCGTCAGCTGGTACCGGGGCGCGCCGCTGCCGTCGTCCACCAGCACCTGCTCCACAGGAAGCGCCACAAAGTTGCTCAGCTGTCGCGTCGCGCCGTCCGCCGCCACCGAGCAGATGCACGCGCTGCGCACCTGGCACCCCTGGATGCCTTCGAACCAATCAGCGTAGTCTCCATCGCTCACCACCCGGCTCAGCACCGGCGCGCTCTCGATCAGCTGCCGCAGCAGCTTCCGCGCCTCATTGATCCCCAGGCCCTGCACCAGGTCGCTCACGTCGCCCTTGTTCGGCAGCGCCACCTGGCTTTGCCGCCGCAGGTTGACGATCCGCACCTCTGCCGCCGCATCCCTCAGCGCTTTGGCCACCAGCCGGGCGTGCTTCCATCCTGGCTCATCCAGGTCGGGAATGATGTACACCTGCGCCCCCCGCAGCGCCTCCGTCCCTTCATCGCCCCATTTGCCCGCGCCGCCCTTGTTGGTGGTAGCCACGAAGCCCAGGGCGCGCAGCGTCTCCACGTCCTTCTCGCCCTCCACCAGGCACACAGGGCGCTTTTTTGCAACAGCCTTGGCCACCTCCGGCAGGTTGTACAGCATGGCCGTGTGCCCGCCGTCGCCCCAGTACCAGCTGTTGCCCTCCGCGTGGATGGTGGGGAAGCTCTTGGCGTCCGTGCGGTATACCCGCATCACCTCGCGTCCCGCATCGTCCGCGTACACATAGCAGGCGGTGATCGTCTCCTCCACCCATTGCTCGGATCCGTCCTCCGCCTTCTCCCGCCGCCGGTAGGGCTTGCCGATGGCCAGCTTGCTCAGGTCGGCGGGCCGCTTCTCCGCTTGGGACGGCTTTGGCCTGGGCGGATCCTTCCGAGGCTCCGGCTGCTTCCGCTGCCTGGGCGCCGAGCCCTTGTGCTTTGTGTCCATGCGCTCCAGCGCCTCCGGGCGCATCAGATCCCGCCAGCTGATGCCCAGCCTGGCCAGGATATCCTCATAGGTGCACCCCGCCAGGCACTGCAGGATGATTTTGTCCTCCCCCATCCTGATGGCCAGCGAGGCTTTCCGGTCGTCGTGGCAGGGGCAGCGCGCCATGTACTGCCCTCCGCCCTTGCTCTGCACGCCCTCCAGCATGGAGAGCAGACTCTGCAAATCCACGGCGCGTCCTCCCGTCAATCCATTTTGTCAGGCCCGTCACGCAGCGCGTCCAGCATCATCGCGTCAATGGCGCTGCGCATCGCGGCGGTTCCGGCTGCGCCGCTGGGAGAAGTTTGCGCCTTTTGATCGCGCATCCGGCTGTACTCGCTACAGCGCTCATAATTGCCCCGGCAGACGGCCTCCGCCGCCTGAAGCGCGCCAGATTCAAAGTACACCGTTGCCCGGGACAGCGGTAGTGTGCCGGAGCCAAGTCCCCAGTCATAGCACAGCACCGCGCTCCTGTGACGGCCAAGCACCGTTGCCACATAGTACGGGCACACCCGCTCGCCATTATCGCCCATCGCCGGGCACCTCCCGCACATCCCCACGGGCCTGGTGCCCGATCAGCAGCAGCGCCACATAGAGCTTGTCCCGCAGCGGCAGCTCGCTGAGCCCCATGGCCAGCATCCGCAGCCTGCTCCAACGCTGGCCATAGCAGTGCATCTCCATGTGAGCGGTGTTTTCCGGCAAATCGCGCCCGCACGCGCCCAGCAGCAGGTCGTCGCACTCCAGCACAATCGGCTCCTGCATCCGCCACAGCGCCCTGGGCCCGATGGGCTCCACCGTCACCCGCAGCTCCCGCGGAGCAGGGTTGTCAAGCATGCTCATGGTTCGCAGCCTCCTCCCCGTTTGCCCGCAGCGCAAAGTGCCCGTAGTCCCTGCACTCCATGCACGCACAGTCCGTGTGTCCGCACTCCATGCAGTCCATGGGGCAGTCGTCCGGCCACCGGGAGTGCTCGCACGCATAGCACAGATCAGCGCCATGGGCTACCTGCTTCATACCGGCCAGCAGCATCTCCTGCCATACACGCTCTTGCACCAGCGCGCGGATCCGCTCCGCAGCCATCCGGGCCAGGTCGAACAGGCAGTTGACGTTGCTCCGCAGCGGGCATACGCCCTCGCCCGTATACCCGCAATGGCCACTGCCAATGCACTTTTCCAGCATCCCGGCCAGCATCAACGAGTCGATGCCTGCTGGGTCTCTGGCCTGGTTATGCTTTTCCGCCTCCGTCATGGGTTTTGCCTCCTTTGTTTTCGTCAGGCCGGGCCTCCGAGGCCGTCGCGGCCTCGCCCAGCCTTGCAAGCAGCTCCGTCACCCGGATCAGCTCGGCCTCTGGCGCCTCCCGCCACAGGATTTCCGCCGCGCCGTCCGTCCGGCTGATCTGTATCCCATAGGGCACCTTAGCCACACGCACCACGCCAGTCCGCCAGATACCAGTCCATGGCCTGCACGTCTTCCAGCGTGGGCGACCAGGGCGCACCCTGGCCCGGGCTGATCAAAAACGCCTGCATGCCCTCCGTCTCACAGGACGGGAGCACCGGCACCATCAGCACACCCTCCGGCATGCCAGGGCGGCGGATGCCCACGCGCCGCGCCTGGGCCGTGTATAGGGCCGTCAAAGCATCCATGTTTGCGCCCTCCTCATACAGCGGTCTTTTGCATATCCTCTGCAATCAGCACGCCCTGGACAACGCCCAGCAGCAGCGCAGCCACAGCCTCCTGCTTGTCCTTCGGCACCAGTGCAACCGCCTGCGCCAGTTCAGCCACATAATCAGTGTTTTCGTTCATCGCGATACCTCCATTCTTCGCTTGACGCTTTCCACCCCAGATGCTACCATGCTTGTACACACCGCACAAAGGAGGCGCATCATGTGTCCATCACCTGTCCGTTTGAGTCCGCCGAGGATCTCCTGCGCTACGTTGCCGCGCAGGATCCCGCCCAGGTCAATCTCGGGAATCGTATGACCCATGCCTTCGTTGTCCAGCTTCTCGCTTGCCGATGGATCGAGTCCGTCGATGTCTCGGTCACTTCGCTCAGCCCTGACGATCCGTTGTTCCCGGAGCCTGTTCCCGATCCTGACGGGGACGAAATCGCCATCTACGCCTGTACCCACGCCGGGCTTGCACACCTTGCTGCGCAGGACGCCATCGCCGCGCAGTTACGTCAGCAGCAGCTTGAGCAGCAGCGTCAGCGCGATGCAGACCGCGCCGAGGCAGAAAAGCGAGAGCAGATACACCGGCGTGAAGATCGGGTGTGGCGGGTACTCGCTCTGGTTGTTCCCTCCGTTGTGTCTATGTTCTGCGTCTGGCTCACGGCTTTGCTCCGATAGCACCGACAGCGGAACCGGCTCCACCTCTACAAGCCCAGTCCAGTACCAGCATTCCTCCAGCAGCGTCATGCGGTAGTAGGCTTCATGCCCCGCATTGTCCCGCACCCTCCACAGGTAGATCGTTTCTCCGTAGGCCGTCACAGCGCAGCAAGGTCTACGGAGCTTCTTTTTGTCCACTGGTTATCACCTCCGTTTCGCGGAATACTCGTTTCGTTTTTTATGATAACCGTTTCGTGTATTTTTGTCAATAAGTTTTTTGTATTATATTGCTTTCGGTTATTTTTCGTGCTATGATAGGATGGAAAGGAGGCAAATCATGACAATCAATGACAGAATTAAGCAGGTAAGAAAAACGCTCATGCTCACCCAGATCGCTTTCGGCGAGAAAATCTGCTTGTCACAAGGCAGGCTCACGGCTGTCGAAGCCAATAAGGGGAACGTCACCGAGCGCACAATCAAACTGGTCTGCTCGGCGTACAACGTCTCCGAGCATTGGCTCCGCACCGGCGAGGGCAACATGTTCAACCCGCCGGACAGCATGGTTGACGGCCTGGTCGGCAAGTTCGACTTTCCAGCCATCGTTGCGCAGATGCTCCGGGCCTACGAGGGCCTTGGCAAGGAGCAGCAGGCTGCTGTCCTGCACTATGCCCGGCGCGTAATCGCGGGCGTGCTGGAGGGTGCAACCGTGGAGGAAAAGGTGGACGCATACCGCCAGGAACTCCTGTTGGAAAAAGAAGCACAAACATCGTCAGCTTCACAGACTGGCGGCGCAAGCGTCAACGAGTAAAGTCATTCGAGCCAGGAGAGTAAGGAGGGTTAGGTCATGGATGAAGAAAAGCGCAGTTCCCCCATGAAGTACATCTTTGTTTTCTTTCTTGTCGGATTCGTCATCGCTCTGGTCGCGTCAGGCATCTCCAGCCTTGCCAACGCGAACCCGCAGCGGCGGCTTGAGGAAGCGGTGGGAGGCATCAATCTCACTTTGTCCGACAAAGCAAAGTCTGATATCAACAAGGGCATCGAGGCCGGAAAAGCTGATGCCGCGTATGACTACGCCATGCACATTTACGATGGCGATCCTGTCGATGTTCTCGGGTACCTTGCAGACGAGTACCTTGATGACGGCGTCCTGGATGACAGCGAATATGCCCACATGAAGGAAGTAACAGAGCAGATCAGCGACCTCGCATCTGGTGGGAATTGACATGGTATCGTTTTTCTTCCGCTACCCGTATCATTTCCATCGGGCAGCACAAAAGCCACGAAAGCCAGGCAAATCAACGCTTTCCGGGCACGGCTATCGAAAGTATCAAAAGTATCGCCCAAAAAACATGGGGTATGGGGAATATTGACCCCATACCCCTTTTCCGACGGTATCAAGGAGGCGCACACCATGGTCGCACGCGGTTACATCCGGGTTTCCACCGATGAGCAGGCCCGCAATGGCGAGTCCATCCCAGCCCAGACAAAAATTCTCGAGGCCCAGGCGCTCATCAAAGGCTATGATGATTTCAAAATCTATATCGACGACGGCTACTCCGGGCGCTCCCTCCAGCGTCCCGCCGTCCAGCAGCTGCTCAAGGAGTGCGGCGAGGGGACGGTGGACGTGGTGCTGGTCTGGAAGCTGGATCGCCTGTCCCGTTCCCTGCGGGATATCCTCACCATCATCGAGGACATTTTCACCCCACACGGCGTTGCCCTGATCTCCGCCACCGAGTCCATCGACTCATCCACCCCCGCGGGCCGCGCCATGCTGTCCGTGCTGGGCACCTTCGCCCAGTTTGAGCGGGAGCAGGACTCCGAGCGCGTCAGCATGGTACACAAATCCCTGGCCAGGGACTGCCGCTTCCTGGGCGGCCCTGTGCCCCTGGGTTATAAGATCGTGGACAAGCACTACGCCATCGATGAGGCCACCGCACCCATCGTCCGCCGGGTGTTTGATATGTACATCCATCGCGAGGGCTACGCCGAGATCCTCCGCTACCTGGGCAGCCAGGGCGTCACCACCGCCTTCGGCAGCCCCTACACCAAGTCCACCCTCAACCACCTGCTGGCCAACGAGCGCTACAACGGCACCTATATCCACAACCGCCTTGCCGCAGCCGACGCCAAGGGGCATCGCAGCTCCAGCCGCATCAAGCCTGACGAGGAGCAGATCCGTATCCCCGGCGGCATCCCGGCCATCATCGACATGGAGACCTGGCATGCAGCGTGTGCCATCCGGGAGGAGTACCGGCAGTATTCAGGGCGGCAATCCGGGCGCGTCCGCTTTTTGCTTTCCGGCCTGTGCCGCTGCGGCGTATGCGGCGCGCCAATGGTGGTGGACACAGCCGGCACGGATCGCAACGGAAACCGCCAGCGCTACTATACCTGCAAGCGCCGCTGCGTTTCCGCAGCACGCAAGGAGAAGATCGAGGCCGCAGCCATCGATGCGCTCCTCCAGCTGAGCGCCTCCCCCGAGCTGATCGAGCAGGCCTGCGACGCCGCCAACGCCCTGGCTGCCTCTCGGTCCGAGTCCACCGACGCCGAAAAACAGGCCCTGCAGACCGAGTATGATGATCTCACCGCGCGGATCCGCAACCTCAACGCCGCCCTGGCCACCGCCCACACCGACGCCCCGCAGTCCGTCCTGGCCTCCATCGCCGATCTGGAGCGCCAGCAAGCCTCCGTCTCCCGCCGCCTCGACGCGCTCGCCCCCCAGCGCCCCTACGATTCCCGCCAGCTCCTCCACGCCATCAACGGCATCAATGCCATCAAAAAAATACCGTCCGCAGAGGTGCAAACCCTTCTGCAGACGGCATTTTCGCAAGTCGCCATCGATCAGGATACCTATGCTTTCATCCTGACTGGCACTTGTGCAGTGGAGATGAGAGATGTACGCATAAAGGCATGCGTATATCGCCACCTGAAAGCACAAAAAAGAGCAGGTATATCACTCCATGTTACTTGTGATACCTATGATACCTTAATTTATAACTACATATAAATGCGCAAAATCCATGTGGTATCATTTTATGTATCAAAATTTATTGATGATAAAAAAGTGATACCATATTGCAAGCCCCCATGTTTTCCATCCACCACTTTTTCGCAGAAAAAAGGCAGGTGAATGTCCGGTTTCGGCGCCTTTCCAGGAAAACTTTTTCGACGGGGGGGTATGCGTTTCTTTTACCGGTCAGCACCCTGCCCGGCGTATAAACATCGTGCAACGCAGCCAGCGCCTCGCGTTCCCCCGCGCGCCTCAACGCAGCGCAAAATTTACCCAAATAGTTTTGAATTTACCCTTTACATTTTACCCAATCGGGTATATAATAGAGACAACAAAAGGAGCTGAGCCCCTGGCCCGGCTGAAAGGATGGACACCATGGCAATCGCTAAGATCACCCTCAGCTGCAGCCAGTGCGGCAACACCTTCGAGCATCGCAAGGAGTGCCGCAACCGCGCCGACGCCGACAGCCATGAAGCCTGGGCGAAGGAGAACATCGACCTCTGCCCCGCCTGCTACCGCGCACAGCAGCAGCAGCGCGCCCAGGCCGCCGTCCTCGCCGCCCTGGAAAGCCACGGCATCACCCTCCCCCAGCTGACCGGCGCCAGCGATAAGCAGATCGCCTATGCCCAGTCCGTCAGGATCCGCACACTGGCAGACAGCATCAGCATGATGGACGCCTACATCAATTTCGAGGCCAAGGCGCAGAAGGTGTCCGCAGATCCGGCGTTTGCCAGGCAGTGCGAGGCCCACGGCCTGTCCGTCGCCGAGGCCATCACCCAGGCCCGCCACGCGCGCTGCCTGGACAAGCTGCACCTGGCCCTCACCGCCGCCACCGCCCGCGACATCCTGGACAACCTGAACTAAGGAGGATCCGCCATGTACACCATGACCGACGTTACCTTCAACCGCCTCGTCGGCGAGGCGCGCCGCTGCGCCGAAAATTTCCGCGCCCACCGCGACCAGCCCCGCCGCATCGAGGTGGAAGACGCCCGCTGGGAGATCCTGTGCATCGCCCTGGACGCAACGTCCGAGAGCCTGTACGCCCTCGTCCAGGCCTATGCCGCCGCTGAGGCACAGGCCATGGCCGACGATACCCGAAGCATCTTCGAACGCGCCATGGGCGCGCCCCTCCCCGTGGATCTGCTGCCCGACCACCCCCTGGAGCCCCTGGGTGCCGCAGCTGTCCAGCGGCTCTCCTGGCTGATCACCGGCCTGGAGGTGGCCCGCCGCAGCGCCGCCCGCGCGCCCCTGGCGTCCTCCCTGGCCCGCATCCGCAAGGCCCGCGGCCTGACCCAGGGCCAGCTTGCCTCCATGGTTGGATGCTATACCAAGGATATCTCCCGCTGGGAGCACGGCGAGCGCAACCCAAGCGGCAGAAACCTCGCCGCCCTGGCCGACGCCCTCGGCTGCTCCGTGGATGATCTCACCGCCCCCAACGCCTGACAGGAGGACGCCATGCCCCAGCAAGTCACATGCCCCATCTGCGGCCGCCCCGTGGCCCCGCCCCGCCGCACCTACTGCTCCGCCGCCTGCGCCGCCGATGGTCGCAAGGCCCGCAAGCGCGTCACCTTCCACCGCAAAAAGCCCGGAGGCCCCGTTTATTACCCCCGCACCTGCCCGGACTGTGGCCAGACCTACCAGGGCCACATCAAGTCCGTCCGCTGCCCGGACTGCCAGGCCGAGGCCAACCAAAGGCACAACGCTGAGTACGCCCGGCGCAAGCGCTCCGGCCACACCCGCCCCATCGGCAGCACCGACCTGTGCCAGCGCTGCGGCCAGCCCTATACCGTTGCCAGCGGCCTCCAGCGCTATTGCCCCGCCTGCGCCCACGTTGCCGTCCTGGATAACGTCCGCGCCGCCTCCGCCGCCTGGAACCGCGCTGCCTATGCCTCCCCCGAGGCCCGGGAGGCGAAGAACGCGAAAAGGCGCAAGGCCTGGAATACCCCCAGACCCTGCGCCCTGTGCGGCAAGCTCTTTGTCCCTGTCTCCCCCGCCCAGCAGCTGTGCAGCGACGCCTGCCGCACCGCCCGCCGGAAACAGCTCCAGCACGATGCCGACGCCCGACGCGCTGAAAAGCGCAGCGCCCAGGCCAAGGCTCGCCGCCAGGAGGAGCACGCCCTCCCCCAGGCTGAGCAGGAGCAGCTGCGGCTTGAGCGCAACGCCAAAGCCCGCGCCGCCTACGCCCGCCGGAAAGCGCGGAAAAGCCCTTGACACGGTCTCGCCACACGTGCTATCATGATGTTGCCGGTACCGCTCCCGGCTGTCAGCTCCGCAAGGAGCTGTGGATTGAAAAGAAACTGTAACGGATCATCGCCAGGCATTCGCCACCGCCAGGCATCCCATCGTTTCGCGAGAGCGGGAAAAGAGCCATGCGCAAGCACGGCTCTTTTTTTGTATGCCATGATCCATCCGTCAGCTTTCCGGCCCCCCTGATCCGCCGTCCCCGCTCGTCTCCCTCAGCTGCTCCAGCGCCTTCATCACAAACCCCGGCAGCGGCACCCCAAGAATCCCCAGGTTCTCCAGCACGCTGATGCCCTCCGTGGCCACAATATACAGGATCATGCCCGTGCGGAACATGGCCCCCTGCAGACCCAGCTGCTCCACCGCCAGCATGTCCAGCAGCACGCCCACAATCACCGCCAGCAGCTCCCCGGCCTTTTTCGCCAGCCCGGCCCAGCCAACAGACGAGGACAGGTGACCGCTGTCCGTCTTGGGCGACTTGCCCACCCATCCGATCACCAGCCCCGTGATGTAGTCGATGGCCATCAGCGCAAGCATCACCGTCAGCATCGTGTCCCTCCCGCCAAACAGGCCCCACACCGCGCCAGCGGCACCGGCTACGGCCTTGACGATTTTATCCCATGTAATCATGATTTACCCCCTTCCCAGCGTTTGCGAAAGTGCGTCCATCAGTTGCTCCGCCGCCGTGCGCGGCAGGCGAAGCGTTACCATCTCCCCGTCATCGGCGGCGGAATCCGAGGATGCCGTGCCAGCCTCCATCTGAAGGAAGGCCACATCCATCCACCCGGCCTTGCCTCTGTAGTCCACCTTAGCCCACTGCGAGCCGGGCTCGCCTGTGACCTGCATCACCTGCACCACGCTGCCCACCGGCACCCGATCCACCAGATCGCCGCCGGGGGTTTTGCGCAGGTTGACCGTGCTGCCGCTCTCCGCCGTCACCGTTGCTGTCTCCATGCCTGCCACCACCTCTCCTTCGTCATCGGCCTCGCCGATCAGGCTCAGCCCGCCCCTGTACGCCCACTTGCCAAGCTTCGCGTCAGTCGTCACCCCGCCCGGGCTGGTGCAGTGCACAATCCGCAGCGGGCTGACCGAGCGCACTACGCCCACATGGTAGTAGTCGCTCCTGTCCGGGTCGGCGGCGTAGCGGTCGGGCAGGCTGTAGCCCGTCTCGCCGGGCCTCCGCGCCTTGTACACGATGTCGCCAACCGTCAGGTCGCTTGCGTCGGACACGGGCAGCAGCCACGCCATGGCGTTGCGGGCCGCCCAGTTGCTGCCGTGGATACCGGGCCACTTGATACCGCAGCGGTTCAGCGCACCGATGATCAGCCCAATGCAGTCGCAGGTGCCGTCCTCCGCCTTGCCGCCCAGGCGGTAGGTTGGCTGCTCGGCCTGGATCGCGTCAACGGCGGCGAGGAATGCGGATAGGTTCGCGCTCATTGTACCGCCTCCCATCCCGCCGGATAGGCATCGGGTGTCCATACGTTGGACGCGATGGTGGAGCGGTACAGCACATCGCCCCACCAGCCGCACTCGCCCTGGGCGAAGGCCGTGCCCGCCGTGATCGTCGCCGGGATGATGCGGTAGCCCTGCCGGTACGCGATGTCCTCCCACAGCGTCGGCGCGTTGTCCGGGTTGTTGGCGTCCGTGTCCCACAGGTCAACCGCCGCCCGCTTGATAGTACCGTTCCAGCAGATGCGCGTTCCTGCGGATACCAGGCTCCCTCCATGCGTCAGGCGCGGGAAGAGCGCTGCGCCCTCGCTGGCCTCCTTGTCCGGCAGGGATGCCGCCGCCTGCTCCACAATGGCCCGGAGCCGCAAAGCCTCATTGCGCGTCATACGCCACCACCTCCGAGGATAATGTCCAGCGCTTCCTCCGCGCTGATGTCCTGCTCTGCCGCCGCGCCATCCGCCGCGATGCGCTCATCCACCCGCCGCTGGATTTCATCCCGCCAGGCTTGCGGCACATCGGCGATGGTGATTTCGCCGGAATACAGCCTGTCCACCAGCGCGGCCTTTTCGCGGATTTCGGCAAGCAGGCGGGTGTACTCTGCCTCGGTGATCTCCACGCCGCCCGGGCCTGTGCCGATGGCGATGAGGGTGCCGGATTCTGTATATTGTGCGTAGTATCTCATCTAACTCACCGCCTTTAATTATAGGGGAACACGACATCACCTGAAATGCAAATCCACATATAAGGTTTCCCTGATATCCATATTCTTGCTGTAGATGTGCCGAAATTGCATTCTGAAGCAGTTACAGTCGTGTCATCAATGGTGAAAGCTGC
>SFNY01000074.1 GCA_004554085.1 Clostridiales bacterium
GCAGCTGGGCACCACCGTCAACGAGCAGGACTCCTTCCAGGTCTGCGCGGAGAAGTTTGCTGAGCTGGTTGCAGAGCGCACCAACGGCGAATACAAGATCGAGATCTATCCCAACGGCACCCTGGGCGGCGAGAGCGACATGCTGGACAGCATGACCATGGGCATGCTTGACATGGGCATCATCACCTCCGGCCCCTTCGTCAACTTCTCTGAGATGATGGGCGTTCTGGACATGCCCTACCTGTTCCTCAATAAGGAAGAGGTTTATGAAGTTCTGGACGGCGAGATTGGCAAAGAGCTGCTCGCGACCCTCGAAGAAGTCGGTCTGAAGGGCCTGGCCTACGCCGAGCGCGGCTTCCGCAACGTGACCAACTCCGTGCGCCCCGTAACCTGCGCCGCCGATCTGGAGGGCCTGAAGCTGCGCGTGATGGAGAACGAGGTCTACACCGCCACCTTCAACGCGCTGGGCGTCAACACCGTTCCGATGGCCTGGGCTGAGGCGCTGACCGCCATGCAGCAGGGCACCATCGAGGGCGAGGAGAATCCGATCAACGTCATCTTCTCCTACGGCCTGTGGGACTACAATCAGAAGTACGTGACTCTGGATCAGCACAGCTACTCCACCGCCATCATCACCATGAGCCTGGACGTGTTCAACGGCCTGGACGAGGCGACCCAGCAGATCTTCCTGGACGCCGCGCAGGAGGCCGCCGAGTATGAGCGCGCCTGGGTCGCCGAGCAGGAAGCCGGTCAGCTGGCCGAGATCAAGGCGCACGGCGTTGAGGTCGTCGAGAATCCCGACGTGGATTCCTTCCGCGAGGCTGTGAAGGGCGTTTACGACGCTTTCCCGAAGTACGCGGATTACGTCGCCCGCATTCAGGCGCAGCTCGCTGAATAAGCGCGCATTTACGGCGCTCCGGCAACGGAGCGCCGCCGCATGGCGGCGTGGAGGGAACGCTCTCCATCCCGTCTGAATCGAGCCTGAAACGGTTGATTGTCGATCCATACCAATGACGATTGATACGAGGGGGTATTTCGCTTTGAAAGTAAAGGCCTGTCTGGACAAGATCAGCAACGTCCTGGACAAGATCTGCGGCGTGATGATCGTGATCATGATCGGCGCGATGGTCATTATCACAGCGGCGCAGATCGTCTGCCGCACTTGGTTTACGGCGCTGTCCTGGTCGGACGAGGTGACGCGCTATCTGCTGATCTGGTCCACGTTCTTCGGCGCGACCTGCGTCTACCGCCACGGTGGCAACATCTCCATCACCTTTGTGCAGAACGCCTTCCCGGAAAAGGTCTCCAAGGTGCTGCGCATCCTGGTGCACGCCATCTGCTTGGTGCTGTTTGCGGTTCTGCTCTACTACGGCTGCATGTACACCGGCAAGCTGACCAAGACGGCCACTGCGCTGCCGATCAAGATGAAGTACATCTTCGTCTGCATCCCGATCAGCATGGCGATTATGATGTACCACGCCTTTGTGATGATGCTGGATGAAATTCTGGAAAAACCCAGCGCAGAAAAGGAGGTCAAGGGCTGATGGCTACAATTCTGTTTATCGTATTTCTGGTACTGCTGGTCATCGGCGTGCCGGTTGCCTTCTCCATCTGCTCCGCAGCTGCGGTGACGATGTTTGCCGGTTACGGCGGAAGCAAGATGATGATGGTTGTGCAGCGCATGTTCCAGAGCTGCGATTCCTTCAGCCTGATCGCCGTGCCCTTCTTCATTCTGGCGGGCGATCTGCTGGCGAAGGGCAAAATCTCCAAGGTTCTCGTGGAGTTCTGCGAGTCCTTCCTGGGCTTCATCCGTGGCGGCCTGAGCGTGGTCTCGGTGCTGGCGGGCATGTTCTTCGCTGCCATCTCCGGCTCCGGCGCGGCCACCACTGCCGCTGTGGGCGCGACGCTGGTTCCTGAGCTCAAGAAGCGCGGCTATCGAGAGGATTCCGCCGCCGCACTGGTCGCGGCTGCCGGTACCATCGGCGTGGTCATTCCGCCGTCAGTGCCCATGGTGCTCTACGCTGTCATCGCGGAGGAGAGCGTCAACCGCCTGTTCAAGGCCGGCTTCATGCCCGGCATCCTGATGGGCGCGATCCTGATCGCCATCGCCCTGTGGCAGGCGTACAGGTGGAAGTACCCCAAGGGAGCCACCTTCTCGATCAAGAACATCGCCAGAACCTTCCTGAAGGCCATTCCGGCGATCCTGATGCCCGTCATCATCCTGGGCGGCATCTTCTCTGGCTACTTCACGCCCTCCGAGGCGGCTGCCGTGGCGGTCATCTACGCGGTGCTGGTTTCCATCTTCGTCTACCGCGACCTCACGCCCAAGGCGCTGTTCCAGATCATGCTAGGCTCCGCCAAGACCAGCGCGGTCATCATGATCATCATCGCCTGCTCCGGCCCCTTCGGCTGGGCGCTGGCCAACTGGAAGATTCCCGAGACAATCTGCTCCGCAGTGCTCGCCATCTCCCAGAACAAGTACATCATCATGATGCTGATCTCCATCATCATCCTGATCGCCGGCGTGTTCATGGAGACCTCCTCGGCCATCATCATCCTCACGCCCGTGTTCCTGCCCCTGGTGCGCGCGCTGGGCGTGTCCACGCTGCACTTCGGCATCCTGTTCGTGGTGGGCATCGCCATCGGCATGATCACCCCGCCCGTGGCCATCAACCTGTTCGTCGCCACCGGCATCACGGGACTGCCCATCGAAAAGATTTCCAAGTCCGTCGTGCCCTACCTGATCGGCCTGATTATCGTGTTCCTGGCCATCGTGTTCGTGCCGCTGATCGTGCCCGGACTTCTGTAAATGACTTCAATCCAATTGCACTGGAGGTAGATTTTTATGAATTCGGATTACATTAAGGCGGGCGTTGAGCGCGCGCCGAATCGCAGCCTGCTCTATGCGCTGGGCTATACCGACGAGGAGATTCGCCGCCCGATCATCGGCGTGGTCAGCTCCTACAACGAGGTCGTTCCGGGCCACATGAACCTGGACAAGATCGCCGACGCGGTCAAGGCTGGCGTTCGCGCGGCGGGCGGCACGCCCATCATGGGGGCACATCGGCATGAAGTACTCCCTGGTGACCCGCGACCTGATCGCGGACTCCACCGAGGCCATGGCCATCGCCCATCAGTTCGACGGCCTGGTGATGATCCCCAACTGCGACAAGAACGTGCCCGGCCTGCTGATGGCCGCAGCGCGCCTGAACATCCCCACCATCTTCGTCTCCGGCGGTCCAATGCTGGCCGGACACCTGAAGGACGGCCGCCGCACCTGCCTGAGCCACATGTTTGAGGCCGTGGGCGCGTACAAGGCCGGTACGCTGGATGAGAAGGGCGTGCTGGACTACGAGGAGAACGCCTGTCCCAGCTGCGGCTCCTGCTCCGGCATGTACACCGCCAATTCCATGAACTGCCTGACCGAGGCCATCGGCATGTCCCTGCCGGGCAACGGCACCATTCCCGCGCCCTACTCCGCCCGCATCCGCCTGGCCAAGAAGGCCGGCATGCAGATCATGGAGCTGGTCAAGCGCAACATCCGTCCCCGGGACATCATGACCCCCGCCGCCTTCCACAACGCAGAGACCGTGGACATGGCGCTGGGCTGCTCCACCAACACCATGCTGCACCTCCCGGCCATCGCCCATGAGGCCGGCGTGGAGATCGATCTGGACATGTCCAACGAAATTTCCGCCCACACCCCGAATCTGTGCCATCTGGCTCCGGCGGGCGACACCTTCATGGAGGATCTGGATCGCGCCGGCGGCGTGCTGGCGGTGATGAAGGAGCTCACCAAGAAGAACCTGCTGGACACCAGCCTGATGACCGTGACCGGCAAGACCATCGAGGAGAACCTTGAAGGCGTTGCGAATCTGAACCCCGAGATCATCCGTCCCATCGACAATCCCTATTCCGCCCAGGGCGGCATCGCGGTGCTCAAGGGAAACCTGGCCGTGGACGGCTGCGTGGTCAAGCAGAGCGCCGTCGCGCCCGAGATGATGGTGCACGAGGGCCCCGCCCGCGTGTTCGACTCCGAGGAGGAGGCCATCGCGGCCATCTATGAGAAGAAGATCGTCGCCGGCGACGTGGTGGTCATCCGCTACGAGGGCCCCAAGGGTGGCCCCGGCATGCGCGAGATGCTCAACCCCACCTCCGCCATCTGCGGCATGGGCCTGGGCGAGAGCGTTGCGCTGATCACCGACGGCCGCTTCTCCGGCGCGACCCGCGGTGCATCCATCGGCCACATCAGCCCCGAGGCCGCTGCGGGCGGACTGATCGCGCTGGTTGAGGAGGGCGACCGCATCGCCATCGACATCCCCAACTGCAAGATCGAGTTGAAGGTGTCCGACGAGGTGCTCGCCGAGCGCCGCGCGAAGTGGGTCTGCCCGGAGCCGAAGGTCAAGACCGGCTACCTGGCCCGCTATGCGAAGCTCGTGTCCTCCGCCGACAAGGGCGCAATCCTCCAGTAACAGAATGCACAAAGGGAACCGTTCCGCACGGACGGTTCCCTTTCTCATGCGCAGAAGCGGGCATAATCGCGGCGCAGACCGACATCCTAAGGAAAAACCCTTCGGAGGATGGATATGGAAACTGCAAAGATTGTGCTCGCTTCGCTGCTGTCCTACGCCGCGCTGTTTCTCTCCGCAAAGCTCATCGGCAGAAAGCAGGTCTCCCAGCTGGACTTTCTGGACTACATCACAGGCATCACCATCGGCTCCATCGGCGCGGAGCTGGCTACGGATCTGGAAAACATGTGGAAGCCGCTGGTCGCCATCGCCGTGTACGCGCTGATCACCTGGCTGCTGTCGCTGATGAACCTGCGCTATTCCCAGATGCGCAAGTACAGCAACGGCACGCCCACCATCGTCATGGACAACGGCAAGCTCTACCGGAGGAACATGAAGAAGGCCAAGCTGGAGCTGAGCGAGTTCATGGTGATGTGCCGCCAGCAGGGCTACTTCGATCTTTCTGTCATCCAGACCGCCGTGTTCGAGTACAACGGCAAGCTGAGCATCCTGCCTGTGTCCGGTCGGCGGCCTGTCACGCCCGAGGATATGAACCTCGCGCCGGAGCAGGAGAGGATCTTCACGGAGGTCATCATGGACGGGCACATCCTGGAGGAGAACCTGAAGCGCATGGGCCGGAATGCGGACTGGCTCCAAAAGCAGCTGCGTGCGCAGGGAATCGGCGGGGCAGGGAAGGTCTTTCTGGGCCTGTGCGATTTGAAGCTGAACCTCAGCTGCTATCTCAATGATTGAGCAACAATACATTGCAGGCATGTAAAAGCCCCGATTCGATCGATTGCTCGAACCAGGGCTTGATGCGTATGCAACGTGCGCTCAGGCAGTATGAGATGCGGCGGAGACAGGTGTGGCTTTCATTCCCGGAACCCGCACGCACAGCGCGTTCGGAAGCAGCTCGAAGCGCGCGGAGTCTGCGGAGAACAGCTCTCCGTCCAGGTTTACAGTCATGCCCGGGCGGCGGATGCTGAGCTTGCGGCAGCGCCGCAGCCTGCCCAAACCAATGGAGATATGCTTTCCGGCGATGTAAAAGGCAATCAGCAGCGCGATTGCGGGCTTGCTGACCGGGCGCACGGTGACCACGTCGAACAGACCGTCATCCAGCTTCGCGTCAGGCACGGCCTTCATGCCGCCGCCGATGTAGCGACCGTTGCCGATGGAGAGGATTGAGAAGGACACCTCCTCTTCCGGCCCGTCATCGAAGGAGACGAATGCGGTCATGGGGCGAAAGTCGCGGATTGCATCGAAGAGGCCGAACAGGTAGGTGCGCAGGCCGGTGTACTTTGCCTTGTACTTCTCTGCGTTGCGCAGCACCTCCACGTCGAAGCCGGTGCCCGCGACGTTCAGAAAGAAAAGCTCGTTCATCCTGCCCACGTCGATGCGGCCGACGGGTGCGTCCAACTGGCATTTCAGCGCCTCCACAGGATCCTTGGGCAACTTCAGTGTGCGCACGAAGTCGTTTCCGGTGCCGCAGGAGACGAACAGCAGCGGCACGTCACTGCCGATCATGCCGTTGATGATTTCAAAGAGTGTGCCGTCGCCGCCCACCGCGATGATGCCCTCGGGCTGTCTTGTGGCGGCGGCGCGGGCGATGCGCGCAGCGTCCATGGGCTTGCTGGCGCGCTCAATGCTGTATTCCAGACCGCGCTCCTTCAGCACACCCTCGATCCCTGCGAGCTTGCCCATGGCCGCTCCCCGACCGGAGGTTGGATTGACGATCAGCGTATACATTCGGAATCATTTCTTTCGTATTTAATGAACAGCCATCTTTAATTGTAAAGAACGAACGCAGTTCTGTCAAGTATTGAGCTGGTCGAAGCGCAGCTTTATTTCCACATCCGCGCGCCTGAACTTCTCTCTCCAGTTGTAGCTCTGCCACTGATCCAGAGTCAGGAAGCTGCGCGCTGCGACCTCGGCAAAGCCAAAGGGCTCCGCACCCATGTGCTGCGCATGCTCGATCAGCGCCTCGATGTCGCTTTTCAGGCTGTCGCGCAGCTTCTCCACCGGAATCTGGTGATCCTGGTTGCTCACCGATAGCCGGATGGAAATTTCAATCTTCAACGGATCGGCGTCCATATTCACCTTGATTTTCGGCTTGCCGACGGTGTTGAGCTTGATGCACTCGTCCTCAAGCGTGTACCAGAACAGGTTCAGCGAGTCGGTCAGCAGGTTGGCCAGCACCGTCTCGCCGCCATCCAGCAGGCCGCAATACCTGCCGTCACAGAACACCGCCGCGCCCAGATAGCGGGTCTTGATGTCCGAATCCAGCTTCTGGGAGACCTGCTGGGCAGGCCCGGAGAGGGCGCTGGCGGGCTGCGCGCCGTCCTGCCCGTCCTCGCCGCTGCTCTCTTCATCGGAAAGCATGGCATAGATCGCCAGCGGATCGGAGTATACCGACTCCGTCTGGTAGTAGAGCGTTGCCAGGCGGCTGTCGGGCGCGATGCCGTAGTTCACGTAGTGCTCGATGGAGGCCTCGATGTCCGTGGACAGGCGTGTGCCCACCGTGGGTTGAAGGTTATCGATGAATTCCTGCGCCTTGCCCGCACTCACAACCACGTGCGCGGCGGTAAACAGCAGTTCCGTCTTGGCAATTTCCCGGAACAGATCGCCGCAGTCGACCTGCTCCACCAGCTCCTGGGAAAAGACGATCAGCTTCAGCTGCGATAGGTTCAGCGTGCGCGGTACCGCCCAGTTGAGGCGCTCCAGGGTACGCTCGTAGCTCTCGCCGCGCACAGACAGGTGCAGATAGTCTCCACTCTCGCTGCCGCTGCCCGAGGAGCCGCTTTCGTCGCCGCCGCCACCGGAAATCTTCGGGCTGAGGGCGGTGATGACGAGTTCGCCGTCCTCCGATAGATCCAGGCCCATCACCAGAATGTACGCCTGGTTCTCCACCTGCCGGGACGCCCCGCAGCCGCTCAGGCCGACGGCGATGGCCGCCACCAGAAGTCCGCCTAGGACGCGCTTGATTCGCCGCACTTGCGTCCACCTCCCTTCGCAAGCCCCGCAGTCGCCATGGAAACAAGCAGAAGCATGCTAATTACCGGAAAGAGCCATGCGGCGGTAGTCCCCGCGAGGAAGGCCTGAGCGCGTTCGCTCCCGGAGAGCAGGAGCACTACGATGCCCTCGAGCAGCGCCACGATCCACAGCTTCAGGCCCGGCAGCAGTCGCTTGACGATGCAGGCGGCTGTGACGGCCTCTGAAGAGAGCAGGTGCAGAAGCCCGCCGTACCACGCGATCAAGTAGACAAATTGCAGCGAGATCGCCACGCGGCCGTTGTTGAGGAGGATCTCCATGCGCGCAGGGCGCAGCAGCTCCGTGCCGACGAAGGTCGGACTGAGCATCTGCAAGCCCAGCAGCAGCACCGCCGCAAGCAGGCATGCCACAGATCCCCAGAGCATTGGGCCAAAGCGCGCCCGATCCGGTACGGCAAACAGCCAGATGAGGCTCAAAAGCGCCATGCTTCCGGCGCATCGAAGCGCGCCAGTGAGGATAGAGTGAATGCCTCCGCCCAGAATCGGCGCGATCCAGCCGGGGCGGTAGATGGTGATCTGCGTGAGCGCAAGGATGACCAGCAGGAAGCCGAGAATGTAGAGGCCGATGCGTGCGTTGTTCCCGGCTGCATCCGGGCCCAGCAGCACCATCAGCGCCAGCAGCGCCGCCAGCGGAAGCTCCAGCGTGATCACCGCCTTGTCGCCGATGCTGAAGCTGGCCGTTCCGGCAGCCACGTCCATCATGGCGGACGCATCCAGCAGAAGAAGGGCGCCGAGGACCAGCAGGATCAGCACGGACAGGAAGCGGGGCAGACGGGACTCCAGGTTGCCCCAGGCGCTGTCGTTGCCCAGTGCTGCGGCGCGCTGGAGCGCAAAGGCGAAGGGGAGGTAGAGCAGCAGGCCCGCGATGGGGCAGAGCCAGGCGGCGTTGTGAGCATCGGGGTAGAGCAGAGCCAGCTCGCAGAACAGCCGCGCGGCGATTGCGATGAACATCAGCGGCAGTGCGGCGCTCCGTCCGGGTACGTACTTCATTTGGCCTTCTCCTTTCTCTGCCGCATCCAGCTGTCCGGCGACGCAAAGAACAGCAGGCGCTTCTGCATCCACACCGGCAGGCGCACGAGGATGTCCGGGTTGTGCGCCCGGTGCGGCGCGACGGGCGAGAGGTAATCCACGCCGAAGGACTTCATGGAGCACAGGTGGGCGATGATGAGGAAGGTTCCCAGGATCACGCCGTAGATGCCCAGTAGCGCGCTGAGCAGCACCAGCAGCAGCCGGTACAGCATCAGACCCACGCCGAAGCCGAAGTTGGGAATCGCATAGCTGCCCAGTCCGGTGAGGGCGATGATGATGATCAGGATCGGGCTGATGACCGAGGCAGAGACCGCCGCCTGACCCAGTACCAGCGCGCCGATGATGCCGAAGGCAGAGCCGATCTGCTTGGGCGTGCGCATGCCCGCCTCGTTGAGCAGGTAGAAGGAGAACTCCATGAACAGAACCTCGACCAGGATCGGAAAGGGCACGTTCGTGCGCGACTCTGCGATGGAGGTCAGCAGCGACATGGGTATCAGATGGGTGTGGTAGTGGGTCACAGCAATGTAGAGCGCCGGAAGCAGCAGGGAAACCAGGATGCCCACCATGCGAATGACCCGCAGCGTGGTGCCGTACTGCCAGCGCATGAAGCTGTCGTCCGAGGCATGGATCAGGTGAAAGATCGTCACCGGCGCGATCAGCGCGTAGGGCGAGTTTTCGCAGATGAGGACGATCTGGCCGTCCTCCAGACAGGACGCAGCCCGATCCGGGCGCTCGGTCTCCAGCATCTGCGGCAGCAGCGCAAAGGGTCGATCCTCCAGATGCTGCTGCAGCTGGCCGATGCCGCCGACCTTCGCTGCATGAATGCACATCAGGCGGCGCTTGACCTCCTGCACACATTTTTCATTTGCAACCCCGTTGAGGTAGAGAATCGCGATCTGCGTCGGAATGCGCGTGCCCACGGTCATTTTCTGGGTGATCAGCTCCGGCGACTGCACGTAGCGGCGCACCAGGCTGATGTTGGTGCGGAAGTGCTCGTTGAAGCCCTCGTGCGGACCGCCGACCACGGCCTCGGTGGTGGGCTGCTCCACGCTGCGGTGGGGATAGTTGCGCGTCTCCAGCAGCAGTGCCTCCTCCGCGCCGTCCACCAGCAAGCAGGTCATGCCCGACAGGATTGCTGGCACGGCCTCGGTGTTCTCCGTGATGCGCTTGGTCTGCGCAATCTCGATCATGTGATCGTCCAGCCACTCCACACACTTTTCAGGCGGCGTATGCATCTCCTCATGGCCCTTGAGCGCGTGCAGCACGAACTCGGCGATGCGCTCCTCGTCCACCATGCCCTCGATGTAGACGGCGCAGACGCGCATCTGTCCGACGCTGTACTCTCGGAACTGCGCATCCTCGTTTTTAGGGTAGTTCAGTATGGTCTTGAGCGCCTCCAGGCTCCGATCCAGCTGCGGCTGAATGCTCTGGTGCAGCAGCTCCGCATGCGGCATGTCCGGCATGACTGAGGTTCACCTCCCGACAATTGAACATCAGTATGGCTGTAATTTCCGTTTTTATGCAGCTTGCACCGCACGTCTGGCGCTGGGAAGGCGCAAAAAACCCGCCACCTGAAGTTCGGCAGCGGGATTGCAGAAGGGTTTTAATTGGTTGTCCACACCGCAGATTCCAGCATGTTGTCCTGCAGCTTGGCGGTGAGGGTCAGCAATGTGATCTCCGGATCGTTGAACGCGCGGAAGAACAGCAGCGGCAGATCGGAGTTGGTGGACAGGCCGCCCGTCAGGTAGACCTGGCTTTCGCCGATCTTGGACAGGCCGTTCACGTCCTCCTTGGCGGGGAACCAGCCGTAGCGGGGCAGCATGCGGTTGGGGGCGTAGAACGCGCCCAGACCGGGGATCTTCCACACGCCGCCGCAGTAGTGGCCGGATACGATCAGCTCCGGCTCGCTCAGATACAGGCCGTCGTCGGAATCGTGCAGCGCGGCGGATTCAATGAAGCGGTCGTTGGGCACAATGTGCGACAGGCAGATCAGCAGGTCCGTGGAGGAGATGCTGTTCGCCGCCTCATAGAACTTCTGGGCGAGGGCGTAGCGGTAGCTGGTGAAGGGAAGGCTGTTGTAGTCCGACATCAGGCCGGAGACCGTGCCGTCCTCCTCCTGCTTCATCTGATCCTTCCACTCCTCGCGGTAGGAGATCGCCTCCACATTCAGGAAATCGCTGGGCGTGAGCCAGATGTTGCTGTCGCCAACGCTGACGCGCACCGGCGCATCCACATAGTTCGCGCCGCGCTCGATCGCACCCAGAATCCAGTCCTCCAGCACAAGCTGCGCCAGCGTACCCTGGATGTCCCGGGCAACCTCCACGTAGGGGCCGGGATCCGCGTCGCCTGCGACGAAGTACACCCGCTCCGGGTGGTTGATGCCCTCCAGGAACTCGTAGAAGGGCTCGGGATCGCCGTCGCTGCCGACCATGTCGCCCACGCAGAGGATCATGTTGTAGCTCTGGCTCTCCACAGCGCGCACCAACACGCTCTGCCGATCGCCGAAGCGTTTGCCGTTCAGATCGGAGATGACAAGGATGCCGTAGTTCTCCAGGTCGCTAGGAAGGCCGACCACCGTGACCTGCTCGGTGCGCGTCGTCACGTTGCCGTTGCTCATCACAACCACGCCGACCAGCATGGCCACGAGCGCCAGCACGAACAGCGGCCAGAAGCGGATTTCGTGGCCAAAGATGCGCAGCGGCTTGAAGATGCCGTCCTCGCCGGTGGCGCTCATGATCTCAAACAGGCTCTTCTTGCGGCGAAATTTCTTGTCCGAGAACAGTGTGGGCACCGCGTTGAGAATCTTCCGGGCCTGCTTCTTCGATGCGCCCGCCTTCTTTTTCCCAGCTTTTTTGCCCTTAACCTTTTTGGAGGACGCGGACTTCTTCTCCGCCTTCTTTTTGCGGCGCAGCGGGATCTCACTCTCGTCGCCCAGCAGGTCGTAGTCCTCGCTCAACGCGTCCTCCGTCTCTGTTTTCTCAGAGGTGGTAGGCTTCGGCGCCTCGACCGGATCCGGCGCGGGTGCGGCGGGCTCCTCTATCTTTGCAGCCGCATGCCTGCCGCGCGGACGTTCGTTCTCCGTAGGTTTCTTTTCGGATTCCTGCATTGGTATCTCCCTTTGTTGTTGCTATATAAGTTCTATTTTATTATAAAACGAATTGATCGATCTGGCAAGTTGTCCGGGGATATGCTATAATAAGTTTCAGAAAAAGTTCCGGCGAAGGCCCAATTTCCGTGCGAATGGCCTCGCCGTCAATCGAATATACTGGAGGTTGGAACTGTGGCAAAGTCCAAAACCATATATGTGTGCAGCGAGTGCGGCTACGAAACGCCGCGCTGGCTGGGTAGGTGCCCGGACTGCGGCAACTGGAACACGCTGACGGAGCAGGCACCCCGCGTGGAGTTCTCCGCGCCGGAAAAGAAGCTCAAACGTGCCCCGGGAAGCGACGCCGAGGCGCTGCGCATCGACCAGATCCCGGACGACGCCCTTGCACGCCTGCCCAGCGGCATCGGTGAGCTGGATCGGGTGCTGGGCGGCGGCATCGTCGAAGGATCGCTGGTGCTGGTGGGCGGCGATCCGGGCATCGGCAAGTCCACGCTGCTGACCCAGGTCTGCGCAAATCTTTCCCGGGAGGAGATCCCCGTGCTCTACGTCTCCGGCGAGGAATCCGCGCGGCAGATCAAGATGCGCGCCAACCGTCTGGAGGCCAGCTCCTCCGGCTTCTACGTGCTCTCGGAAAACGACCTGAACACCGTGGAGCGGCGCATGGACCAGCTCTCACCGCGCATCATGGTGGTCGACTCCATTCAGACGATGTACCTGCCGGAGATGGCCTCCGCGCCTGGCAGCGTCTCCCAGGTACGCGAGTGCGCCTCGCGGCTGATGCGGCTGGCGAAGCTGAACAATTGCAGCGTGTTTCTGGTGGGCCACGTCACGAAGGAGGGTGCGATCGCGGGCCCGCGCATTCTGGAGCACATGGTAGACGCGGTGCTGTACTTCGAGGGCGACCGCCAGCACCAGTACCGCTTGCTGCGCGCGGTGAAGAACCGCTTCGGCTCGGTCAACGAGCTGGGCATGTTCGAGATGACCAGCGAGGGCATGCGGGAGGTGCTCAACGCCAGCGAGG
>SFNY01000127.1 GCA_004554085.1 Clostridiales bacterium
AGAATCAGGACGCCGGTATTGCCGCCCGCGGCGCCGGTGAGCGGATGTGCAATGTGGCGGAGGCCGAAGGCTACTCCAACGACATTTGCGCCTACGCCCGCATCTCTCTGGCCTATGCCAAGCTGAAATCCTGTCCCGAGCAGGACGTGGCCATGCCCGATGTGGTGCTGTGCTGCAACAACATCTGCAACTGCATGATCAAATGGTACGAGAATCTGGCCCAGGAGCTGAATATTCCCATGATCATGCTGGATATTCCCTTCAACCCCGATTACGACGTGTCCGACGCTCAGGTGCAGTACGTCTCCGCCCAGTTCTGGGATGCCGTACATCAGCTGGAGCAGCTGTTCGGCCTGAAGTGGGACGACGATAAGTTCGAAGAGGTCACCGGCTTCAGCTGCCGGGCCAGCCGTGCGTGGCTGGCGGCCACCGGCTGCGCCAAGTATGTGCCCTCCCCCTTCAACGGCTTTGACCTGCTCAACCACATGGCCGTCATGGTCACCGCCCGCGGCAAGGAGTGCTCCGGCGACGCCATGGAAACGCTGTATAAGGAGTACATGGAGAACCACAAGAACGGCACCTCCACCTTCCGCACCGAGGAGAAGTACCGCATCCTGTTTGAAGGCATCGCCTGCTGGCCCTATCTGCGGGCCACCTCCACGGGTCTGAAGTCCCGGGGCATCAACATGGTCACCACCATCTACGCCGACGCCTTCGGCTATGATTACGATTCCTTTGAGGGCATGATCAAGGCCTATTGCAGCGTGCCCAACGCCATCAATCTGGAAAAATCCCGCGACAAGCGCATCAAGCTGTGCAAGGACAACCACGTGGAGGGCATGCTGATCCACACCAACCGTTCCTGCAAGCTGTGGAGCGGCTTCATGTACGAGATGGGCCGTCAGGTGGGCAAGGCCTGCGATATCCCCGTGGCCAGCTTTGACGGCGATCAGGCCGATCCCCGCAACTTCTCCGAGGCGCAGTACGACACCCGTGTACAGGGCCTCATGGAGATCATGGAAGCCAATAAGCAGCAGAAAGGAGCCAACTGAACATGACTGTCAACGAACTGTTTGCCAAGCTGCATGAGGTGGCTGCCAATCCCAGGGCCCAGATGGACCGCTATCTGGCCGAGGGGAAGAAGATCGTGCTGTGCGCTCCCGTCTATACCCCCGAGGAGATCGTCCATGCCATGGGCTTCGTCCCCATGGGCGCCTGGGGCGCGGACACCGAGCTGCGCCGCGCCAAGGAGTATTGCCCCGCCTTCCTGTGCTCCATCGTCCAGTCCATTCTGGAGCTGGGCATCAACGGTATGTACGACGGCGCTTCCGCCATCGTGATCCCCTCCCTGTGCGATACCCTCAAGACGCTGGGTGAGAACTGGAAGTACGCCGTTCCCTCCATCCCCTTCATTCCCATGACCTATCCCCAGAACCGCAAGCCCGCTTACGGCGTGGCCTTTACCAAGGCCGGCTATGAGCGCGTGATTCGTGACCTGGAGAAGCTGGGCGGCACCTTCAGCGATGAGAAGCTGGCCGCCTCCAACGCGGTGTATAACCGCCACAACGCCGCCATGCGGAAGCTGGAGCAGGTGCTGGCGAAGCATCCCGAGGTCACCGCCTGCCAGCGCAGCGATGCCTTCAAGAGCGCGTTCTTCCTGACCAAGGAGGAGCACACCGCCCTCATTGAGGAGCTGACCGCCGCTCTGGAGCAGCAGACCCCCGCTGCGGAAAAGACGCCTATCCTGCTGTCCGGTATTCTCGCCGACGCCCCGGCCTTCAATGCCATTCTCGACGAGATGGGCCTGCATATCGTGGCCGATGACGTGGCGGCACAGTCCCGCCAGTATCAGACCGACGTTCCCGAGAGCGGCGATGCGCTGACGGCGCTGGCGGAGAAGTTTGCCAACATGGACAACTGCTCCGTGCTGTATAACGCCGCCAAGCCCCGCGTGAAGTGGATCGTGGATACGGCAAAGGCCCGCGGCGCCAAGGGCGTGCTGGTGGCGCTGACCAAGTTCTGCGACCCCGAGGAATTTGACTACGTCATGATCAAGAAGGCCTGCGAGTCCGCCGGCATCCCCATCACCGTGGTGGAGATCGACCGCCAGATGGTGCAGTTCGAACAGGCCCGCACCAACATCGAGACCTTCCGCGACATGCTGAATATGTAATGAACAATAGGAGGAACCAACCCATGAGTGAGATCAAACGCCCGCTGGAGGGCATCAAGGTCGTCGAACTGGCTACCTTCATCGCCGCTCCCTGCTGCGCACGCTTCCTGGCCGACCTGGGCGCAGAGGTCATTAAGATCGAGGCTCCCGCCGGCGATCCCCTGCGCTACACCGCCGTCAACGAGGGCCGTCCTCAGGATCAGAAGGAGAACACCACCTACGATCTGGAGAACGCCAACAAGACCTGTAT
>SFNY01000075.1 GCA_004554085.1 Clostridiales bacterium
CCACCTGTTCCCATACCGAACACAGAAGTTAAGCCTCAGCACGCTGATGGTACTTGGCTGGCAACGGCCCGGGAGAGTAGGTCGTCGCCGGATTCAATTCTTTTTGGACAGTCCGCGGACTGTCCTTTTTCTTATCAGTTATCTGCAGATGTGGAACAGAATGGTATTTTCTGCGTCTATGATATTAAAGGATTACGATTTTGGAACAGATGGGAAGGAGAACGAACATGAAGAAGCTGTTGGCTCTACTGTTGGTTCTGGGTATGCTGCTGACCTGCGCGTTTGCGGAGGTGTATACGACCGGCAACGTCAATCTGCGCAAGGGTCCCGGTTTGAATTACGGCACGGTAGGTTCTGTACCTGAGGGTTCGGAGCTGGAATACCTTGGTGAGATTTCCACCGATGAGCGCGGCGTGGACTGGTACAAGGTGGAATACAAGGGCAAGACCGTATGGATTTCGTCGAAATATTCTGAATTGCGCGGCGAACAGATTTGGCAACTGGAAGCGTATGACCCGCATGCGGATGCTGTGGAGCTTTCTGGCTACTTTATGCAGGATCTGAGCTGGTCTGCCAAGGAAGCTGGTCTGTCCCAATTTCAGGTTGTGAATTCGGAGTCGCCGAATCAGTACTACAATGATTCAGCTGTACTCGGCGGCTATGATCGAGTTGAGTATATTGGTCTGACTGGAAGGGACTATTGCGTATTTGGCGTGACGCTGGGGATGGAAGTTGAAGAAGCCAGACAGGTATTGACGCAGGCTGGCCTGGTGCTCTACGATGATTACGGAAATACGCTCGTATTCTTGCATCCTTCCAATGAGTTTTCCTATGATTTTGTCGACGATTACGATTCCAGCATCAATCTCTACTGTGTGGATGGCGTGGTTGTGGAGCTGGACTGGAGCGCATACACGGGCTGATCGAGGGCGAAACAAGCACGCCTGTGCGAGGTGCATCAGGCGTGCTTTTGAACAAGGAGAGAGATGCATGAGGGTGCGGATTCTGGAGCGCGCGGAGGATGGGCTGCTGCGGTACGCGGTGATTCTGGCGCGCTGCAAGGGGGATATTGTGCTCTGCCGCCATCGTGAGCGCACGACCTGGGAGTTTCCGGGCGGACACCGGGAGCCGGGCGAGAGCATCGCCGAAGCGGCGGCGCGGGAGCTGCGGGAGGAGACAGGCGCGCTGGAGTTTGCGCTGCATGAGATCTGCCCCTATTCGGTGGAGGACGGCGGCGTGGAGAGCATCGGCATGTTGTTTCATGCGGAGATTCACCGCCTTGCCCCGGAGCTGCACCATGAGATTCAGGAGATCCGGCGCACGCGGACGCTGTCGGAGAACTGGACGTACCCCGAGATTCAACCGGTACTGCTGGCGGAGGCGAAGCGGAGGGGACTGATCTGAACTGGCTGCGGTGCGCTTTTGGAGATCGCAGCGCCGAACCCTGCAGAATCCGGCGCAGATGATAATCCCCTTCGGATGCGTTCCAAAGGGGATTCGGTAAATTGCGCTGCGGGTCAGAGTTCAAAGCTAACGCCGCAGGCGCAGATATTGGCGATGCGATTGCGATAGGGCAGGCTGCACGGATGCGCCTTCAGGCGGTCGATGATGGCATAGTCGTCCACCATGTGCATGGGGAAGGCCACGGTTGGCTGAAGCAGGCGCATGAAGGCGTCGAAGCCGCGCCAGTATTCGTCGCCCAGGCGGGGATCCAGCGGCAGGAAGGCCGCGTCGATGGGCAGGCCCCGCAGCTTCTCGATCTCCTCGTAGAAGCGGTCGATCTGTGCGCGGTCGAAGTTCGCGTCCTCGCGCCACAGCCACAGGTTGTGATCCCCCGCATGGTAGATGTGCCTGCCCTCGCAGCTCACGTAGAAGGCCACGCCCATATCGGTGGAGCGCAGCGCCTGGACGGTTACGCCGTCGCAGCTGCGCAAGTCGTCCTTGTGCAGGCGGTCGCAGCGGGAGAAGATGTCGTCAGTCACACCCATCTTCTGACGGTTTGCAGCGTTGAGCGTCACGTCGCAGCCCAGGTAGTAGCGGGTGTCGGGGGTGCGCTCGCCGTAAGCGTAGATCTCCGGAACGTAGTGATCCGGGTGGTGGTGGCTGGCAAAGACGCTGAGCGTCTTCGCGGGATCCGGCTCCGGCAGGGGGCCCTGATAGTAGTCAAACAGCAGGCGGTGGGTCGCGCCGTCGATCAGAAAGCCGCTGTGGTCGATGTAGGTAACGCGCATGGCGGCTGAGGAACTGGTTGCAGCGCATGCGGCGCATGTGCACGCGGGAGGGCCTGCGGGAAATGACGCGGCGCTGGGCGCGCTTTCTGCTGAACCCGCGGCTGCTGCTGTGCCTGGTCATCGCATGGATGATTACAAACGGCTGGAGCTACGTGATGTTCGGACTGGGCATGCTGATGAAGATTCACTGGATGCGCGTGGTGGGCGGGGCCTACATGAGCTTCCTGTGGTTGCCCTTTACGCCGGAGAAGCTGGTGACGGTGGTGCTGGCCATCGGCCTGATGCGGCTGCTGTATCCTCGGGACCGGCGCACGCTGGGCGTGCTGCGCCGCAAGCTCAAGCAGATCTCCAGACGGCCCGAATGCTGATCGATTGCGCCTGCGCGGGATGCGCGGGCGCTGCTTTTACATGTGGAGGGAAATGGATTGAACACCGTTTGGCAGATTGCGGCGCGGCTGGCCTGCGAGGCTGCGATCGGCGTGCTGCTCGCGCTGCTGCTGCGCTTCTTTGTGTGCATGCTGGTGCGGGTGAAGGGCAAGTCCATGATGGATACGCTGCACAACGGCGACTTCATGCTGGCGCTGCGCTACGGCCTGTTCGGCGGGATTCGCCGCTTTGATGTGGTGATCTGCCGCTATCCCGGCAGAAAGGGGTACTTCGTCAAGCGGGTCGTGGGCCTGCCGGGAGAGCGCGTCTCCATGGCGGAGGGAGCGCTGTACATCGACGGTGCGGAAGTTACGGAGGACTTCCCACTGCGCAGATCCCTGCGGGGCTTCGAGGAGAGGATGCTGGGCCCGGACGAGTATTTCGTGCTGGGCGACAACCGGCCCTGCTCCCACGACAGTCGGAGAATCGGCCCGATCCCCCGCAGTGCGATTCACGCGCGGGTGTGCTGCGTGTTCTGGCCGCCGCGCCGCTGCCGCCGCATCCGGCGGGGAAATGTTATATCCTCGCGCGGGGCTTGACAGGGCGCACGGTGCGTGGTAAAATATGTGCATAAGATTTCCGGTGACAATAGCCTGAGGGATCCACCTGTTCCCATACCGAACACAGAAGTTAAGCCTCAGCACGCTGATGGTACTTGGCTGGCAACGGCCCGGGCTCCGATGCTTTCGGGGCGTTTTTTGTACATGCGCTTCAACCGCGGCGCGTTTTGCCGCGTCTATAGGACAGAGACAAATCGCAGAATGTGCGAAGGAGGGATACGCATGAAGAAGCTGCGGAGAGCGCTGCTCTTGCTGCTGTGCCTGGCGCTCAGTGCCGCTGCGGCGCTGGGGGAGACGGTGTGCATGTACGTCGATCTGCCCGAGGACTTTGCACCCTATGGCGGAGGCTGGGGTCTTTCGGAGGACGGGAGCGTCTGGATCGGCGGTGGCTTTGGTTCCCCGGGACAGACGCGCGGAGGTCTGCTGCGGGTGGGTCTGGACGGAAGCTGCGCGGACGTCACCCCGGAGGGCGATCGCGCGGAGGGCCTGTACGGCGACATCATCCCGCTGGGGGAGGACGGCTGCATCGCGGTTCGCAGCGTGCGCACGGAGAGCGGGTATACAGATTATCTGGGACGGCTGGATGCGGGGGTGCTTGTCTGGAAGATGGAGCTGCCCGGCGGCGGCCCCGTGCACCTGTGCCGCAGCGGGGACGGCTTCCTCATGAGCAGCAAGCCCGCGTCCGGCGCGATGGAGATCCGGCGCATGGATCTCTCGGGCAGCGAAGCGTGGCGCATTCAGCTGGAGGAGCGCATCGTGATCGAGGGCATGCTTGCGGGCGAGGGCGGACACGCCGCTTACGGCATGAAGTACGAGGAGCCGCACGCGGACGGCAGCGGTCAGAATTATACGCCGGTTCTGCTGGTCTTCGATGATGCGGGGCGGCTGCTGTGGAAGTGGGAGAGCGCCCGCTACGACTGTCACAGCTTCGTCGCGGCGGCGTGGCGGGAGGATGGCGGCGTGGTTGCGCTGGAGCAGGGCGGCGCCTTCGCCTTCAGTGCAGAGGGCGAGGTGGAGTGGACGTATGAGGCGGATGCAAGGCGCAGGGGTCTGACCAAAGTGGACGGCGGGTTTCTGCTTGCGTCCATCTCCGGAAGCGGCGAGGTGCATGTGGTGTTTCTGGATGCGGACGGCGCACTCAAATGGGAGGAGTACATCCCGACGGGCAGGGATTGGAGCGACTGCACGCCGTTTGTCTGCGGGGGAGAGGCGTATGTGCTGCTGGAGAGCATGTACGCCGGGAGCGAGTGCCTGGGCCTGATGAAGCTGGACGCGGCGTAGAAAAGGAAAACCGTGCAAAATCCTGTGGCATTCATTGCGGACGTGTGCTATAATAGAGGCAGAAAGGGCGTTATGCGCGCATATGTGCAGGACTGCTATGGAGGATTTTGCGATGAAGAGATCTGAGATCAATGCGGCCATCGTTTGGACTAAGGAACTGCTCGCCAAGAACAACATTCATCTCCCTCGCACGGCCTACTGGGATCTGGACAAGTGGGCGGAGAACAAGGACGCCATCGAGACCATTCAGCGCGTGATGCTGGGCTGGGACATCACCGACTTCGGCACCGGCAAGTTTTCCGAGATCGGCGCTGTGCTCTACACCGTGCGCAACGGCGACATGAACGATCCTTCCGTGGGCGTGCCCTACTGCGAGAAGTACATCGTGATGAAGGAGGGTCAGCGCCTGCCCAAGCACTACCACGTGTTCAAGACCGAGGACATCATCAATCGCGCCGGCGGCGTGCTGGCGGTGTACCTGTGGAACACCGACGAGGAGGGCAAGCAGTTGGACACCGATGTGAAGGTGTTCATGGACGGCATCGAGTACACCTACAAGGCCGGCGAGGAGATCCTGGTCTATCCGGGCAACAGCATCAGCCTTGCACCCCACGTCGCCCACATCTTCGGGCCTAAGCCTGGCTTCGGCGATGTCGTTGCGGGCGAGGTATCCAGGGTCAACGACGATACCACCGACAACTACTTCCTCGAGCCCACCGCGCGCTTTGCGGACATCGAGGAGGACGAGGCGGTGCTGCACCCGCTGTGCAACGAGTACGCAAAGGTGCTTTAACGTGATATAGCAATCGGGGGACAGGCGATGACCTGTCCCTTGGTTGCATACAGAGGAATGGAGGAGACGTCCCATGGGTTACATCGCGGTATTCGGATCGGTATTTGTGGACATCAAGGGTTTCCCCTTCGGCAAGTACCTGCCCACGGGCAGGAATGTGGGCGATGTGAAGATCGTGCACGGCGGGGTGTGCCGCAACGTGGCGGAGGATCTGGCGAATGTGGGCGCGGACGTGTCCTTTGTGACGATGCTGGAACCCGGCGCCATCGGCGATGATGTGCGCCGCAGGCTGGCCGCGCGGGGCGTGGATCTGCGTTACGCGGTGTCTGCGCCGGCGGGGATGGGCATGTGGCTGGTGGTGTTGAACGAGCGCGGCGATGTGGCGGGCTCCATCTCCCGCCAGCCGGACTTCTCCGCCATGGAGGAGCTGGTGGAGCGGCGCGGCGACGAGATCGTGATGGGCTGCGATTGCATCGTGCTGGAGGTGGACATGCGCGCGTCCATTGCGGACAAGGTGTACGCGCTGGCGGAGAAATACGGCAAGGATGTGTATGTGATTGTGGGAAACCTGAGCGTGATTCAGCAGCGCACGGATTTCCTGTCCAGGACGCGGTTGTTCATCATGAACGAGATCGAGGCCGGAATCCTGTTCGGCTGCGAGCTGAACCGCTGCGCACCCATGGAGGTGCTCAAGACGGTGCGGCGCGAGGCGGTCGAGCGGGGCATCGGGGAGATCGTGGTCACGCTGGGCGACCAGGGCGCGGTGTACTTCGATGCGGACAGCGGCGCGTCGGGCCATGTTCCGGCGGAGGAGGCCGTGATGGTGGATTCCACCGGCGCGGGGGATGCGTTCTTCTCCGGCACGGTGGCGGCGCGGATGCGCGGGCTGAGCCTGCGGGATTCGGCCCGGCTGGGCGCGCACCTGGCGGCGCTCACCATCCGCACCGAGGAGAGCACCTGCCCCCGGGTGGAGGATTTCCTGCCCCCCGAGGCGCAGGCGGTATAGAGTTGTAAGGCTTGGGGTTCCTGTGACGGCACGGGGCCCCTTTTTCATTTGTCCATCTGCCGTCTGTGCGCCAGAATCGACCGATTGTCGCAAAAGGCTTGCGCCGGGGCGCAATTTCGGCTAGGATAAATCCGTTCCGGAGGTGAACGCATTGAAGATTGAATTTCGCAGGGAGCCGGACGCGTCGGAGGTGCGCGTGCTGGTGACCGCCCGGGAGCGCACGCCGGAGGTGGAGTCGCTGCTGCGACGCATTGCCGCGCCCGCGACCATCGCCGCCTACGACGAGCGGGGCGAGGTGCTGCTGCGGCCGGAGGAGATCATCCGCATCTACACCGAGGACCGCCGGGTGCGTTTGGACAGCGACCGGGGCAGCTATCTGCTGCGCTGCCGCCTCTACGAACTGGAGGAGAGGCTGTCGGACGCGGACTTCGTGCGCATTTCCAATTCGGAGATCGTGCAGAAGGGGCGCATCCTGCGGCTGGACTTCGGCCTGACGGGCACCATCCGCCTGATACTTGAGGGCGGACTGGAGACCTACGTCTCCCGAAGATATGTCTCCCGAATCCGAAAACTGTTTGAAAGCTGAGGGAAGCGTATGGCAAGAAAACTGATTTCGCGCGCGCTGCACGGCTTCGGCATCACGGTGAGCATCTGCCTGCTGGTACAGCTCGTCATCGCCCAGTTTGCGGGCAGCAGCGTCACGCCCTCCTTCGGGGCCCACTTCCGCAACGAGGCCGCCGCGGCCCTGGTCCAGCTGGGGCTGACCGGAATCGTGGGCGCGGCCTTCGCCTGCGCGGCGGAGATCTTTGAAATCGAGCGCTGGGGGTTTCTCAGGCAGGGAATTGTGCACTTTCTGGCGACTGCGGCGGTGTGGATGCCCATCGCGTACCTCTGCTGGATGCCGGACTCCCGCACGGGAATCTGGATCGCCATCGGGGGCTGGACGCTGACCTACGCGGTCAACTGGACGGTGCAATACTTCCTCTACCGGCACAGAATCGCTGCGCTGAACCGGAGCATTCAGGCATATCGAAGGAGGGACAACCATGCTGGCAATTGAGACGCGCGATCTGGTCAAGAAATATGGCGACCGACGCGCGGTGGACGGACTGAATCTTCAGGTGCGGCAGGGCGAGCTGTACGCGCTGCTGGGCGTGAACGGCGCGGGCAAGACCACGGCGATCCGCATGCTCACCGGCATCACAGCCCCGGACGGCGGCGACGCGGTTCTTATGAGCCACAGCGTGCGAACGGAGCTGGATGCGGTCAAGCGCATCACGAACCTCTCGCCCCAGGAGTCGGCGGTCGCGCCGCGGCTGACGGTGCGGGAGAACCTGGAGCTGATCGCGGAGATCTATGGCCTGCGTTCGAGGGAGGCCCGCGCCCGTGCGGAGCGTTCCATGGAGGAATTTGGACTAAATCAGGTCGCGAAACAGCGCGCCGGAACGCTCTCGGGCGGCTGGCAGCGTCGGCTGTCCATCGCCATGGCGCTGATCACTGATCCGCAGGTGCTGTTTCTGGACGAGCCCACGCTGGGGCTGGACGTGCTGGCCCGGCGGGAGCTGTGGGAGCTGGTGCGCGCGCTGCATGGCAGGGTGGCGATCCTGCTGACGACCCACTACATGGAGGAAGCCGAGGCGCTGGCCGATCGGGTGGGCATCCTTCAAGCGGGCAGGCTGCGCGCGGTGGGAACGCCCCGGGAGCTGATTGAGCGCGCGGGCGCACGGAGCTTCGAGGAGGCCTTTGTGGCGCTGGCTGCGCCGAAGGGAGGGGATGGAACGTGCGCATGATCGCCTTTGCCCGGAGAAACGCCCGGGAGATTTTGCGGGATCCGCTGTCGCTGGGCTTCGGCCTGGGCTTTCCGATGATCCTGCTGGCGCTGATGACGCTGATCCAGCGCAACGTTCCGGTGGAGATCTTCGAGATGGAATCTCTGCTGCCGGGCATCTGCGCCTTCGGCGAATCCTTCTTCGCGCTGTTCTCGGCGCAGCTGATCTCCAAGGATCGAGCCAGTGCGCTGATGATGCGGCTCAAGAATTCGCCGCTGCGCGCCCGGGACTTCATCTTGGGCTATGCGCTGCCGCTGCTGCCGATGGCGCTTTTACAGGCTGCACTGTGCGTGCTCTTTGCGCTGCTGCTGGGGCTCAAGCCCGGCTGGGGCATTGTGCGGATGTTGGCATCCCTGCTGCCCGGAGCGTTGGTGTTCATCGCGCTGGGCCTGCTCTGCGGCAGCCTGCTTACCGAGCGCCAGGTGGGCGGCGTCTGCGGCGCGCTGCTGACGAACATGAGCGCATGGCTGTCGGGCGCGTGGTTCGATCTGAAGCTCATCGGCGGCGGTTTCGAGGCCTTCGCCTATGCCCTGCCCTTCGCAAACACGGTGGATGCGGCCCGCGCGGCGCTGGCGGGACAGCCTGCGGGGACGGCGCTGCTCGTGAGCTGCGCCTACGCAGCTCTGCTGTGCGCGCTGGCGGTGGCAGTCTTTGCCCGGAGGATGCGCAGGTCGTGACAAATCGCCGGCCTTCTGCTATAATGGAAGGGAAATTATTCAGGAGGCTGGATATGGATCGCGAACGACTGGAGGCGCAGCTTGCGGAGCTGCCGCTGTATCAATATGCCTTTATCCGCACGGAGGATCTGTGCTTTTCGGAGCGCATCCGCTGGATCTGCGAGCACGAGTGCCCGATGTACGGCAAGACCTGGGCCTGTCCGCCGGCGGTGGGCAGCGTGGAGGACTGCCGCGCGCGCTGCCTGGAGTATGAGGACGCGCTGCTGATCGCCACCATCACCGAGGTCGGCGACATCGCCAACATCGAGGAGACCCTCTCCACCCGCGCGCCCCACGAGGAGATCACCCGGCGGGTGCTCGATCTGGTGCGTGAACAGGTGGAAGAGACCATGGTGCTCTCCACCGAGGCGTGCGCCATCTGCGAACGCTGCGCCTGGCCGGACGCGCCCTGCCGACACCCGGATCGCATGTTCCCCTGCGTGGAGAGTCACGGCATCGTGGTGACGGATCTGGCCGAAAAGACGGGCGTGGATTTCTACGCCGAGGGCAACCTTGTGACCTGGTTTTCACTGATCTTTTACAAGTAAAGCTGGCGACAAATTTCGGCAGGTTTTGCTCCGAAAAATTTTGGAACCCCGGGCGAAGATTTTCGCCCGGGGCGCGCTTTTTTCTGCGGGGCAGGGCAGTTTTTTGGAGAATACTGGCGCGCGACACCCTGGACTGCCGACAGATGCGGGCAAGTGTCCGCGAGAATAAAACGGAAATCATTTCGATATACCGAATAATTTATATTAACGATGTGAAAAAATACACGATTTAACGAACAGTTAAAGGGAAAAGCGGGGCGGATGCCTTGACATTATGCAGAAAAAACCGTAATATTTAGTGAAACAGTAAAACTGTTGCTATTCTTTTTTGGGAGGACTAGAAAATGAAGAAAGTCATTTCCATGCTGCTGGTTGCAGCCCTCGCTTTGGTGATGTGTTCCGCGTGCTTCGCTGAGGAAGCTGCGCTGAAGATTGGCTTCATCGGCCCGCTGACCGGTGCTGCCGCGGTTTATGGCACCTCCTGCCTGCAGGGCGCGCAGGTTGCCGTGGATGAGATCAACGCCCAGGGCGGCATGCAGATCGAGCTGATCGCCCAGGACGACGAGCACGATCCTGAGAAGTCCGTCAACGCCTACAACACCCTGTGGGATGAGGGCGCGCAGATGATCGTCGGCTGCGTCACCACCGGCCCCTGCAAGGCGGTTTCCGCCGAGGCCTACAACGACCGCATGTTCATGCTGACTCCCTCCGCCTCCTCCACCGAGGTCACCGAGGGCAAGGACAACATGTATCAGGTCTGCTTCACCGACCCGAATCAGGGCTCCGCTTCCGCCCAGTTCATCGTTGACAATGGCCTGGCCACCAAGGTCGCCGTGATCTACAACAACGCTGACGCCTACTCCACCGGCATCTACCAGACCTTCGTGGCCAACGCCGCCGAGCTGGGCCTGGAGGTTGTCTCCGTCACCACCTTCACCGACGACACCACCGACTTCTCCGTGCAGCTGACGGATGCGAAGGACAACGGCGCCGATCTGGTGTTCCTGCCCATCTACTACACCCCCGCTTCCATGATCCTGAGCCAGGCCAACGCCATGGAGTACGCTCCGACCTTCTTCGGCGTGGACGGCATGGACGGCATCCTGACCATGGAAGGCTTCGACACCTTCCTGGCCGAGGGCCTGATGCTGCTGACCCCCTTTGCGGCCGACGCTGAGGACGAGCGCACCCAGACCTTTGTCGCCGCCTATCAGGCTGCTTACACCGATGTTCCCACCCAGTTCTCTGCGGACGGCTACGACGCGGTCTACGCGCTGTACGAGGCCTCCCTGCAGGGTGGCATCACCGGCGATACCTCCACCGAGGACGCCTGCGAGATCCTGGTTAGCGTCATGCCCGAGATCACCGTCTCCGGCCTGACCGGCGAGATGGATTGGGACGCCAACGGCGAGGTCACCAAGACCCCCAAGGCGGTCGTGATCCAGAACGGCGTGTACGTCGGCATGTAATTCTGCCGAAAGATGCGCAGAAAGTAGAATTTCTGAAGGGAGAATGTCGCCGAGAGGGGCGTTCTCCCTTTCTCTTTTAACAGTATACAGGTATAATCAGTAGTAAGAAACTTTTGAACGGGGTGGATGTTACATGGTCTTTTTGTCCTATCTGATCAACGGAATCAGTTTGGGAAGCGTGTACGCCATCATTGCCTTGGGCTATACCATGGTTTACGGCATCGCGAAGATGTTGAACTTTGCCCACGGCGATGTCATCATGGTCGGCGCGTATATTTCCTTCTGTGTGACCCAGTATCTGGGGATGCCGGCAATCGTGTCCATCGTTGCGGCCATGTTCGTCTGCACCGTGCTGGGCATGCTGATCGAGCGTCTGGCGTACAAGCCGCTGCGTGAAGCGCCCAAGCTGGCGGTTCTGATCACGGCCATCGGCGTGAGCTATCTTTTGCAGAACTCCGCGCAGCTGATCTGGGGTTCCAACCCGAAGAGCTTCAATTCGCTGGTGAACATCGGCTCCATCCGCCTGTTCGACGGCGCGCTGCTGATCTCCGACGAGGCCATTGTCACCGTGCTGTGCTGCATCATCATCATGGTCGCGCTGACGATGTTCACCTCCCGCACGAAGATGGGCAAGGCCATGCGCGCGGTCTCCGAGGACAAGGGCGCGGCGCAGCTGATGGGCGTGGACGTGAACTTCACCATCTCCATCACCTTCGCCATCGGCTCCGCACTGGCGGCCATCGCGGGCGTGCTGCTCTGTTCCGCCTATCCGGTGCTCCAGCCCACCACCGGCTCCATGCCGGGCATCAAGGCCTTCACTGCGGCGGTGTTCGGCGGCATCGGCTCCATTCCCGGCGCGATGCTGGGCGGCATCCTGCTGGGCCTGATCGAGATCTTCGGCAAGGCCTACATCTCCACGGAGCTGGGCGACGCAATCGTGTTCCTGATCCTGATTATCATGCTGCTGGTCAAGCCCACTGGCTTGCTGGGCAAGAAGGTCAATGAGAAAGTGTAAGGTGATCGTATGAAAAAGATGAGCAAGACCTTCATCAACAATGCCATCACCTACGCGCTGGTCATTGTTGCCTTCATTGTGATGAGCCTGCTTCAGAATGCGGGCGTGCTGACCCGCTCCATGAAGGGCCAGCTGATTCCGATCTGCGTCTACATCGTCATGGCGGTCTCCCTGAACCTGGTGGTGGGCATCTCCGGCGAGCTGTGCCTGGGCCACGCGGGCTTCATGAGCGTGGGCGCCTTCACCGGCGTGGTGGCGGCGGCTTGCCTGGCGGGCGGCGTGCCCAATCCCACGCTGCGGCTGATTCTGGCCATGATCGTGGGCGGTCTGCTGGCGGCGGTGGCCGGCGTCATCATCGGCGTGCCGGTGCTGCGCCTGCGGGGCGACTATCTGGCGATCGTGACCCTGGCCTTCGGCGAGATCATCCGCAACGTCATCAACTGCCTGTACGTCGCGCTGGACGGCAGCGCCCTGCGCATCTCCTTCAACAATCCCGTCGTGCAGGACGCTGCGCGCACTGCGGAGGGCATCCCCTTCCAGGTGCTCATCAACGGCCCCCAGGGCGCGACGGTCTCCACGAAGCTGGCAACCTTCACCATGGGCTTTGTGCTGATCATCTTCAGCCTGATCGTGGTGCTGAACCTGATCAACAGCCGCTCCGGACGCGCCATCATGGCTATCCGCGACAACCGCATCGCGGCGGAATCCGTGGGCATCGGCGTGACCAAGTACAAGATGATGGCCTTCGTGATCTCGGCTGCGCTGGCGGGCATGGCGGGCGCGCTGTACTCGCTGAACTACTCCACGGTCACGGCCAGCAAGTTCAAGTTCGACACCTCCATTCTGGTGCTGGTGTTCGTGGTGCTGGGCGGCATCGGCAACATTCGCGGCTCCATCATTGCCGCGACGCTGCTGACGGTGCTCCCCGAGCTGCTGCGTGCGTTCAATGACTACCGCATGCTGATCTACGCCATCGTGCTGATTCTGGTGATGCTGACCACCAACAACCCGCGCTTCAAGCAGCTGCGGGAGAGCCTGGCGGAGAAGCTGCGCCGCAACAAGGGCG
>SFNY01000128.1 GCA_004554085.1 Clostridiales bacterium
CGGCGAAATTCTGCTGGACGGCAAGGTCGCCAGGCTGGGCAAGCCGGCGGCGTCGCTGGCGGCCGGCATCTACCTGGTGCCGCAGGAGCCGCTTCTCTTTCCCAACATGACGGTGCTTGAAAACATCCTCATGGGCTTCAACGAAAATGAAAGCGAGCTGAAAAAGCGCCTGAGCCGGCACATGGAGGATTTGGGCGTGACCCTCAGTCTTCAGCGCAAGGCCAACACGCTCTCCATTGCCGAGCAGCAGCTGGTCGAGCTGCTCCGCGGCATGATGCGCAATGCGCAGGTGCTCATCCTGGACGAGCCCACCAGTGCGCTGACCTTCGGCGAGGTGCAGGCCCTGTTCAAGGTCGTGCAGGACCTCAAGCGCAAGGGCATCGCCATCATCTACATCACCCACCGCCTCACCGAGGTCTTTGAAATTGCGACCAGCGTCGCCATCATGCGCGACGGCCTGATCACCCTGGAGGGCCCGGTGGAGAACTTCACCAAGGAAATGCTGATTCAGGGCCTGCTGCCCGGCGGCGCCGAGGCGCAGCAGCAGAGCAGGGCCTCTTACGTCCCCGTCCGCTACGATGCGCTCGAGCCCGTGCTCAAGGTGCGTGGTCTGAGCGGCTACGGCTTCAGCGACATCACCTTTGATCTGTATCCCGGTGAGATTCTGGGCATCGCCGGCGTCGTCGGTGCGGGCCGAACGGAGCTCATCAGCACCATCTTCGGCCGCGACAGGACCCTCGCCGGCTCCGTCGAGCTGGACGGTCAGGACATCACAGGCCTGCCCACCAGCAAAATCCTTCAGTCGGGCATCAACTTTGTGCCCGAGGACCGTCACTACCACGGCCTGTTCAAGATCCGCTCGATTTCCTCCAACACCACCTCGGCGCTGCTGAACACGAAGAAAATCGGCAAGGTGAGCATGAACCGCCGCCGCCAGAAGGAAATCGCCGGCAAGTATGCCCAGGACTTCAGGACTAAGATCGTCTCCCTCGAGGACCTGATCGGCAGCCTCTCCGGCGGCAACCAGCAGAAGGTCGTCATCGCCCGCTCGCTGTCCACAAGCCCCAAGGTGGTCATCCTCGACGAGCCCACCCGCGGCATCGACGCCGCGGCCCGCGGTGACGTGTACAACATCATCCGCCAGCTCAAGGAAGCGGGTGTGGCTGTGCTGATGGTCTCCTCGGACATCGAGGAGGTCGTGGAGCTGGCCGACCGCGCCATCACCGTGTTCAAGGGCCGCATCAATGGCGAGTTCAGCCGCGAGGAAATCACGCAGGACGTGCTCACCAGCGCCTCCTTCGGCATTGCGCATGAAAGGACGGTGTGATCATGAACAAAGTGAAGAGCCTGTTTCGGGCCCGGTGGATGTCCAGCCTGATCTTCCTGATCCTCCTGTTCCTCATCACCGGCATCGCGGACCCCGCTTTCCTCAATTATTCGAGCATCATCAGCTGCTTCAACACCGCCACCATGTACACGCTGCTGGCGGTGGGCATCGCGTTCGTCATCATGACGGGCGAGATCGACGTCTCCATCGGCTCCACCCTCGGCCTCACCGCCGCCATGACGGGCCTGATCGCCCAGCAGGGCGGCAGCGTGGTCACGATGCTGCTGGTCTGTGTTGCGGCCGGCGCGTTTATCGGCCTTTGCAACGGCCTGGGCGTCGCCTATTTCGGCGTCCCCTCGCTGATCTTCACGCTGGGCACCAACAGCGTCGTCCGCGGCATGATCTACATCCTGACCGACGGACGCACCGTGGAGAACTTCGGCGGCGCGATTTCCAGCTACGGCAACAAGACGCTGCTTGCCGGCATCACGGTGTATTACGCCATCGCCGTCGCGCTGGTGGCCGTCTCCCATCTGGTGCTGACCAAGACCCGCAAGGGCAAGTACTTCATCGCCGTGGGCGACAACGCCGGCGGCGCCAACCTGGTGGGCATCTCCGTGCTGGGCACGAAGATTCTGGCCTACGTGCTGTGCGGCCTGTTCGCCGGTCTGGGCGGCTTCGTGTTCGCCTCCAAATACGGCCAGGTCATGACCGTGGCTGGAAACGGCTATGAGATGACCGCCATCGCGGCGTGCGTGCTGGGCGGCATCTCCCTGTCCGGTGGCTTGGGCAACATGGTGGGCGCGGCGCTGGGCGCGGTGATCATGTCCTCCATCAGCAGGCTTCTGGTCTTCATCGGCCTCCCCTCCACCTATGACAACACCATCACCGGCATCATGCTGATCGTGATCGTGGTGGTGGACGCGCTGGCGCAGCGCAGGTCCGTCGAAATGGCCAGAAGAAAGCGCCTGCTCTCCAAAACGGCGGAGCATACACCGGAAGGAGGCGCGAAGCAATGAAGAATCTGCTGAAAAAGGTCTTTAAGCACTGGGAGGTCTTCCTGCTGGTGTTCCTGGTGCTGG
>SFNY01000129.1 GCA_004554085.1 Clostridiales bacterium
GGCATCTGGCCGCCCTCGAAGCCCGGGCGCTTGCCGCCGCCGGAGCGGGCCTTCGCGCCCTTGTGGCCCTTGCCGGACGTCTTGCCCAGGCCGGAGCCGGTGCCGCGGCCGAGACGGCGCGCGGCAGTCGTGGAGCCCTCAGCGGGCTTCAGCTCATTCAGCTTCATGGTGAATCCTCCTTAGTCGCTGATTTCGACCACAGACACCAGATGCTTGACCTTGAAGATCATGCCGCGGATGGACGGCGTGTCCTCAAACACCTTGGTGGAGCGGATCTTGTGCAGGCCCAGCGCCTTCACAATTTTGATGTGGTTGGGCTTGCTGGAGACCGGAGACTTCACAAGCGTAACCTGCAATTTCATCGTCTCTTCCTCCTTCTCAGCCGAGCAGCTCTTCGACGGTCTTGCCGCGCATCTTGGCCACTTCTTCAGCGGTGCGCAGGGAAGCCAGACCCTCGATGGTCGCCTTCACCATGTTGATCGGGTTGTTGGAGCCGTAGCTCTTGGTGCGGATGTCCTTCACGCCGCACAGCTCGAGCACCGCACGCGCCGGGCCGCCGGCGATAACGCCGGTGCCTTCCGGAGCAGGCATCAGCACGACCTCACCGGTGCCGAAGCGGCCGATGGTCTCGTGCGGGATGGTGGTGCCCTTCATGCTCACATGAATGAGGTGCTTCTTGGCATCCTCGGCAGCCTTGCGGGCGGCTTCCGGGATTTCAACGGCCTTGCCGATGCCGCAGCCGACGCGGCCCTTGCCGTCGCCGATGACGACCAGCGCAGCAAAGCGCATGTTGCGGCCGCCCTTCACGGTCTTGGAAACGCGGTTGATCGCAACCATCTTCTCCTGGAACTCGCTCTCCTGGCGGCGCTCACGGCGCGGGCCGCGCTCGCGGCGATCGCCGCGCTCGCCACGCTCACCACGCTCGAACGGCTTCTTTTCCATATCCTGTGGCATTCTTCGTATCCTCCCTTGACTTAGAAGTCCAGGCCCGCTTCACGGGCGCCTGCGGCGACCTCCGCCACGCGGCCGGTGTAGACGTAGCCGCCGCGGTCGAAGACGACCTGCTTGATGCCAGCCTGCATGGCGCGCTCAGCGACGGTCTTGCCAACCAGCTTCGCGGCGCCCTTCTTGTCCAGCTCGCCGAGCTGGCCCTTGATCTGCGGATCGAGGGTGGAGCAGGAAACCAGGGTCTTGCCGGCGACGTCGTCGATCACCTGGGTGTAGATGTGGTTCAGGCTGCGATACACGCACAGACGCGGCATCTCGGGCGTGCCGCTGATCTTCTTACGCACACGCTCATGACGGATCACTCGGATCTCATTACGATCACGCTTGGTGAACATTAGCGCTCACTCCCTTTCTTACTTCTTACCGGTCTTGCCTTCCTTGCGGCGGACGACCTCAGTGTCATACTTGATGCCCTTGCCATGGTACGGCTCCGGCTTGCGCACCGCGCGGATCGCAGCCGCGACGTTGCCGACCTGCTGCTTGTTGATGCCGCTGACGGTGATGGTGGTCTGGTTCGGGGTGGCGAACGCGATGTTCTCCTCCGCCTCAATGATCACCGGATGGCTGTAGCCGATGGTGATGTTCAGCGTGTTGCCCTTGGCCTCGGCGCGGTAGCCGGTGCCAACCAGGTTCAGGGTCTTGGTGAAGCCGGTGCTGACGCCCACGACCATGTTGTGGATCAGCGCGCGGTACAGGCCGTGGAACGCACGGTTCTGCTTCTCATCGTCCGGGCGGGACACGAGGATCTCGTTGCCCTCCTGCTTCACGGTGATGTTCTTGTTGACCTCCTGGGTCAGCGTGCCCTTCGGGCCCTTCACGGTGACGATATTGTCATCGGAGACGGTAACCGTGACGCCGGCCGGGATGGCGATCGGAGCTCTTCCGATTCGAGACATTGTTCTTTCCTCCGTTTCAGCGTCGTCGATTACCAGATGTAGGCGAGCACTTCGCCGCCGACCTTGGCCGCACGGGCCTGCTTGTCGGTCATCACGCCCTTGGACGTGGAGACGATCGCGATGCCCAGGCCGCCGAGCACCTTCGGCAGCTCCTCGCACTGCGCGTAGACGCGCAGGCCCGGCTTGCTGATGCGCTTGAGGCCAACAATGACGCTCTGCTTCTTGTCGGTGTACTTCAGGCCAATCTTGATCTGGCCGGCAAGGCCGTCGTCGATCAGATCGACGCTCTTGATATAGCCTTCGTCGAGCAGGATCTTGGCGATGGACTTCTTCATGTTGGAAGCCGGCACCATCACGCTGTCGTGCTTGGCGATTTGGGCATTGCGGATGCGGGTGAGCATATCTGCAATGGGATCGTTAACGAGCATTTCAGTCCCTCCTTACCAGCTGGCCTTGCGGACGCCGGGAATCTGTCCC